>JAFGSL010000179.1 GCA_016934645.1 Anaerolineae bacterium | reverse complement strand
GGTGTAGTTGGGCGTGCTCACGCGGGTGATCCGGTGCCCGTCCAGCACGTAAGCGTCCCCCGGCGGGTCGAGCAGTTCCGCGCCCTCCCGATCCAGCACCACGCGGCTATCTATGCCGGTGGGCAGGGCCAGGCACACGCGCAAGGGGACGTTGGCCTTCAGATCGCCGGGGATGATCTGCACGCTGGGCCGTTGGGTCGCCCGCGATCCCAGAGGAGGCAGATATGGCACTCAGCTACTCGATGTGCATATAGCCCGACGCCTTCGCGCCACACACTGGGCACTTATCAGGTGGATGCGGTCCGACGTGCGTATGCCCACACGTCCCGCAGACCCAATACTCTACCTCTTCCTGTTCTTCGTCCAGATTTTCCAGCGCAGCTTGATAGAGCTTCTCGTGGATTGTTTCTACCTGCATGGCCCAATCAAAGGAGCGTTCCGCCGCTTTGTGCTCTTCAGCCTTGGCGTCGGCGACAAATTCGGGATACATCACGTTGACTTCGTAATTCTCTCCGCCGATGGCAGCCTTGAGGTTCTCCGCCGTGGACTTGATCTCGCCGAGTATGCGGAAATGATTGTGGGCGTGAACGGTTTCGGCGGCAGCGACGGCACGGAAGAGTTTGGCGATCTGGGGATACCCCTCGCGATCGGCCTTTTTGGCGAACGCCAGGTACTTGCGATTGGCCTGCGACTCACCGGAAAATGCGGACTGCAAATCATCAATCGTCTTCATGGTAAATCCCTCCTGGTATGTGATGGCTAATGAAACAACACTGTGATTTTGATGATAGATTGATCGGTGGATTTGTCAAAGCCTTAATCCCAGGGCTATCGCTTTTAGCGCTTTTATTTTCTTAATCGGATACTTCGCGGATGGTGATACTACCCAGGCCCAGGTCCACCTGGATGTCGGCGCGGTTTTCGGCGGTTTCGTAGTTGGGCGAGGTGTAGCGATTGTTGTTGTGCGTGTAGCCGGCCGGGATGTTGCGCCCGACGATGGCGGAATCTGTTTGTAGCCGCACGCCCAAGCCTGCCGGCACTTCAATCACCACCGTCCCCATACCGCTGTCGACGCTCACGTCGAATTCACCCGTCTCCGGCAGTTTGATCGTCACAACGCCCATACCGGCGTCCACACTGACGGATTCCAGGGTGAGGCTGCGCAGGTCGAGGGCGACGTTGCCCATGCCGGTGTCGATGCTGAGATCGAGCGAGACGTCAGGGGCGAAGCTGAAATCCCAGGCGTAACGCTTGCCGGGTCCCGTGGTAAAACCTACACTTTCATTTGTCTTAACGGTGAGCCGCGCCGGATCGCCCCGCGTGAAGCTCTGCGTTACACGCTCGTTGGGGCGATGGAGCGCTGTTCCCTCCACAAAGTTCCCGGAGTCGTTGAGTGCCTGCACGTTGATCTGGGCTACAGCCGGTGCCAATGTCACGCGCGCAGCGGTGATGTCGTCGCGCGGCTCGCGAATCTCGATGGCTTGCGCGGTTGTGCGTGTGACCTCGGATGTGCTCGCGAACCATATCCCACCGGCGAACAAGCCGAGTACGATGATCGCGGAGATAAACGCGCCCAGCAGCGACCGCCGGCCCACCAGCAGTTCCAGTCCGGAAGCGACCAACAAAATCGGCCATAGATTCAAGACGTCCCAAAAGCTCCAGTCCAGATAGCCCAGATTGTCTAGTAACAGGATAATGCCGATGCCGATCAAAATCGTCGGCCCGACTAATTTGATATGCCGATTCTCATTTTCCATAAGTTCTTTTCTTCCCCCTTGGAAATCTTCGACGGATTAAGACGCTATCCGAAAATTCAATCTTGCGTAACAATGGCGGCTATAGCCGCATCGAATTTATTCCCAGCGATCCCGGCGGCGCAGGATCAGATAGAGGCCCAAGGCGATGATTGCCAGCGGGCCAAGGATGCGGAGAAGCTGCGTTGCCGCGATCAGCGTGAGCACACCGATGCCGCCCAGGATACTGGCGGGATAGATGGCCCACCGCATTCGCCCGCCCGGTGCCGGCAGCAGGTAAACCAGGGCGAACGTTGCGCCCATACCGAGCATAAACAGCCCGCCGGTAAATTCGCCGCCCAGGAAGGGCTCAAGCACGATGGTCGCACTCAGTGATCCCAGCACGCCCGTAGGGATGATGGCCCACCACTCGTGGGTTGCCGTGCGCAGATAGACCGCCAGGAAAGCCACGCTGAGACTGCCCAAGAAGATCGCTCCGCCCCAATCGTCATTGGCTCTGGGGAAGATCTGCTCGAAGGCGATCAACGCGCCGATGCCCAACAGCGCCATGCCTGGAATCACGGCCCACCAGTTTTGACGCTGGCGAACAAACGCGTAGAGGAAGACCGCGCCCGGTGCAGCGAAGACAATGGGCCAGATGTTGTCCAACATCAACAAGCCCAGGCTTTGTGTCAAAAACAACAGCCCGCCCGCGATGAGCAGGATGCCCCAGAAAGTCCTGGATTCAAATGTCTTGGATTCGATTTCTTTCATGGTTTAACTCCTTGTTACCGCACGTTGATGGCGCCGACGCCCATCTCGAGTTTGAGATCTACCTTGTTGGCGGCGGTTTCGTAGTCGGGCGAACGATACTCCCCCTCGATCTTGGGGAATCGCTCACGATTTATCGAGATGCTGGATAGCGCCCCGCTGGTGCGAATGCGTGCGGCAACGCCTTCGGGAATCTCGACGCTGAGCGAGGCCGCGCCGCTCGAGCCGCGAATCTCGGTATATCCGGCGTGGGCCGGCGCGATGACGCGAGTGGAATTCGCCCCGGACTCCAGCTTGAGCCGGGTGACCTGCAGATCCGACAGGTCGAGACGGGCGTCGCTGGCGCCGGTCTTCACTGTGATGGCCAGTGGAACGGCATTGTTGAGCGCCATCGTCCAGTGGCGATGTTGTCCCGGTCCGATGACCCACTGCGGCCCCACAAACGGCGGCGAGGACAGCCGCACCCGCTGGCGCCCGCCTTCATTGACAACGTCGTGCTCGACGCCTTCGAAGGTCCCGCTGAGTAGCGTCTCACCCAAAGCCGCGCCGTGCAGGCGCAGTTCGCCCGCGCCGAAATCGAGGTTGACCAGCACTTCTTCGCCTTCGAGCGGAATGCTGAGTTCCTCGGTCGTGAAGTTGTAGCGGCGCTGCGAGGCCCATAGGGTCCAGGCCCCCAGGCCGATCAGAGCCAGCGAGAAGATCAGCGGTCCGGCTTTGATGTTCAGCGGTGCGAGCACGCCCAGGTTATCCAGCAAGAGCAGCGCGCCGATACAGACAAGAATAATGCCCCACCATAGATTTGAACGTCTCATTAGTACCCTCCCTTATTCCCGCGTCACGCGTCCCGCGTCGTGCGCTTGATCGGGCGTAGCAATGCTCGAATGAACAGGAACACACCCAGGGCAATCAGCGCAAGCGGCAGGTAAAATCTGAAGGGGAAATATCCGAAGATGTCACCAAACAGCGATCCGAAGATGGTGAAGAGCACCGCGCTCGTGAGGATGCTTTCCAGCCCTTCGCCAATCTGTTTGCGCTTCCAGTTAAGCAACCCGGCGATGAGGATTCCCACGCCGACAAATCCAGGGATCAATGTCCACATATAGGCCCAGCTTTCCCATGTGAGGACGCCGATGGTCTGAAAGTAAAGGATGCCGCCGATCCCACCGACGATGCAAGCCGGGATTGCCATATCCGGTTCACCGGTCAGCAACCCGATGGCCAATAACCCCATAGCGACGAAAATGATGATCATCGGCCAGGTAAACGTGAAGTTGAACCACGCACCCAGGCCGGGAAACACCTGTAACGCGAGCAAGACCGCGCCAATTAAAATCAAGACGAGTCCAGAAGTCAAATTAGATTTCTTGTGATGTGACACAGCATCCTCCTTAGAAAATAAGCAAAACTGCAGATGGCAAATCAGCATAAAAGTTAAAAAAACTGTTCAACATATATACGCGTGAGTTGATTGGGGGTTGCATTCTGATGGAGGGAACTTACCTAATCATCGTAAAACGTGATGCGTGACCTGTGTTATAATGGGGTCTGTCTGGTATAACGGTATCACAAGGGGATCTGGATTGACGAACTGCATCGATGCAAGCGAGGATGGTGCGACGGCGTTGGTACTGCGTCGTGCCTCCGAGTTCACGCTCGAAGAGTTGACGAATGCCTATAATCAAACCCGTATTGACTACATCGTGCCTATGCCGATGAACGTACGGCGCCTGCGCGAGTACATCCACAATTATGACGTCGATATGGAACGTTCCGCCGTCGCGCTGTCCGATGGGCATATCCTGGGCATCTCGATGTTGGGGGTCCGTCCGGGACATTGCTGGTCCACACGGTTGGGGGTACTCCCCGTCAAGCGCCGCCGGGGTACGGGCGAATCCCTGATGAGAGATAACGTCGCCATGGCGCGGAAGTTGGGCGCAGACTATGTTATTCTTGAGGTCATCAAAGATAACGAACCGGCGCACAAACTTTTCGAGAAACTCGGATTTCGTGAACTTCGCGTGTTGCTGATTCTGCGGCGTCCACCGGGTTTGCCACGAGAGGATGTTGGCCTCTACAAAGTGGAGCATCTTGGAGTAGACGGGGCGATCGAACTGTTGCAGCAGCGGCGCAGCATGCCCTCCTGGCTAGACGATCTGCCATCGCTGATGAATGCCGGCAGCTTGGCCGCTTTACGGGTCGAATTGGCGAACGGGGGTCAAGGCTGGCTGGTCTACCAGAGCACGACGTTCCAGTTGGGACGCCTGGTCTTGCAGACGGAAACGGGCGACCCACGTGAGGTCGCCCGGGTTTTGGTACATGCATTGCACAGTAAGTATCCGATTACGGATACGAAGACGGAGAACCTACCCCTCGACGATCCCCATCTGCAAGGCCTGCTGGATATGGGCTATCTCGAATCGTTCCGCCGTATCGAAATGCGATTGGATTTGTAAACCTGACAGGTCTTGGGCAAACGGAGTTTGCGCGACCTGTCAGGTTTCAGTATCACCAACCGTTCTTGTGAACCTTGCCCTCGTCGTAGCGATCCACGCGACCTTTCTGCTCCGCCGGATGGCCGACCGCGATGATGCACATTGGCTCGATTCCCTTTGGGATACCAAACAGTGCGGCGATACCCTGCGCGCGCGGCAGGTCAGGGTAGACGCCCATCCAGACTGTCCCCAAGCCTAGCGCGCGTGCTGCCAGCAGGATGTTCTCCGTCGCGGCGGCGCAATCCTGCTGCCAGAATTTGTTGGCGGCTGAGGCATCACCGCAGGCGATGATGGCCAGCGGCGCTTCCGCGAGCATCCGGGAATAGGGATGCACCTCCATAATTGCGTTGAGCTTCGCGCGGTCATCCACGACGATAAAACTCCACGGTTGGCGGTTGTTCGCCGAGGGCGCATTCATCCCCGCTTCGAGGATGGTTTTGATCTCATCCTCTGTTACCGGTTCGTTGGTGTATCTGCGAATGCTGCGCCGGGTGAAAATGACTTCTAGTGCGTCCATTAAATCTCCTTTCAACTTACGTCTCACGAAATGGTACTTCGACGACGGTGTTTGCAATTTCCGCTTCCAGTTCTGCAATGCGTGCCTTCAAGGCCGGGACAATGTCTGCCAGTAGGATCAACTCTCGTTCTTTCTGGTCGCGCCGCTTGACCTCGACGCTTTGCTGCTTCAGGCCTCGCGC
>JAFGSL010000178.1 GCA_016934645.1 Anaerolineae bacterium | reverse complement strand
TCGTAACTCACCGGATCGCCGATCTGGATGGCGCTGGCGAGCGTCTTCTGCGCCTGCACCGGGCGGTATTCGCGGAAGCCGGTCTGGTAGCTCAGGTAGAGCGGATTGGCGCGCGCGGCTTGCGCACAGGCGATGCGCGGCAATTTGTCGATCAGGCCCAACGCCTTCATCAGTAAGAATCCCTTACCCAGCGCGCTGACGTTGCCCAGGTTCCCCACCGGAATCACGATCCAGTCCGGCACTTGCCAGTCGAACTGCTGCACGATTTCGATGGCGACCGTCTTTTGGCCCTCCATGCGCAGTGGATTCATCGAATTAGCGAGGTAGAGCGTGGGGTCGGTGGCGATCTGCTGCACGATGCGCATACAGCCGTCGAAGTCGGCGTTGAGCGATAGTACGAGCGCATTGTTGGCGATAGGCTGGATCAACTGCGCGGCAGAAACCTTGCCCTTCGGCAGCAGCACCACGGCGGGGATGTCCGCCGCCGCTGCATACGCCGCCAGCGCCGCCGACGTGTCGCCCGTGGAGGCGCACACGACAGCGCGAATCGGTTTGCCATCGCGCCGACCTGCTTTGTGGTTGACCCGCATCTGTTTCACCACGGAGACCAGCACCGTCATCCCCAAATCCTTGAATGAGCCGGTGTGGCTGTTCCCGCACAGCTTCACCCACAAATCCGAGACGCCGATTTCCTTACCCAATCGCTCCGCCCAGAAGCAGTTGGAATGCCCCTCATACATCGAGACGACGTTCTCGTTGTCCACTTGCGGCACGACCCACTCCTTCTTGCCCCACACCCCGCTGCCATAGGGCCATTCCGTAGTATGCGTGCGCTTTTCGAAGAGTCGTTTCCATTCGGCAGCGCTGCGATCCCGCAACGCCTCAACATCGTGGACGACATCCAGCAAACCGCCGCAATCCTCGCAGCGATAGGCGATGTCGTAGATCGAATAGCGCCGCCCACACCCGCGCACACATTCGAGCCAGCTATTGTATGCCATTTTCCCCTCCCCTCTAGTCCAAAGTCACAAGTCCGAAGTCGAATAGTCGCGGAGAACTCGAAAATCTGGGGGTGGGGGGTGGGGGGCGGGCTGTCCCCGCCCCCCACCCCCCACCCTTCCCCTCTTTGTTGAGATAATAAAACGCAGACAGCATCATCATTTAGTAAGTAAGGCGAGCACGGCATGATGCCGTTTTTCTTTGATGATCCACAGATCGAACAGCGCCACGCCAGCCCAGAGGCAAAGGCCTATCTCCAGGGCCATGCGTGGCAGGTTGGTCAACGACATGCTGAACGTCTCGGCAAACCCGTAATCGTAAGGAAACTCGTACTGCACGAACGGGTACAGGTAAGGCACAACGCCGCCGAACTCCCCGAAAAGGTGCAGCACATAGCCGAGCGCCCAACTCCACGCGGGCCTCTTCCCCCAGATCAGGTACACGAGCGCCGTCGAGAAAGCTACGACGATCAGCGTGTGCCCCATCCAGCGGCTGCCCTCACCCTGATTGAACACGTAATGCGCGACCTTATCCACCACATCCGGTACAACCGCAGCCGCCATCACCGGCACAAAATCGGCCTTGAGGTAACGATAAGCCAACGTTGATACTGCGACGTGTCCGAAGATCATCCAACACCCCGGTTTAGCACTGCGGCTTGATCCGCTTTTCGTACAAAGTAAGCGCTTCGCCGTGTACGGTTGTGCTCCCTACCTGTTGAAAACCATTTAACTCATAATACCTGCACAAGCCTGTCACCTGGCTTCCACAGTCCAACCGGAGGTATTCCTTTCCGGCAGCCTGACAATGCGCCTCAATCAAGGTCAAAATATGTTCTCCCCAGCGCTGTCCTGCCAATCGGCGTACTGTGGTCAACGAATGAAGATACCCGGCGGGTTCAGCGCGCGTTCCCCAGAAGGCATCATCCTCCCACTGTAAGCGAAAACAGCCAATGAGTTCATCCTGCTGATAGACGAGGTAGAATTCTCCGCGCTCAAACCCTTGCTGAATCCACTGCACGAATAAGAGGGGTGGATTTAACCAATCTTGCCAGTAGTCAACTCGCTTTTTCTGCAACCAGAGGGCGGCTTCCTTCAAAAGCTGCAACACGATGCTGGTCTCATCAGGTTGTGCGGGTCTAAAATACAAATCCATGTGATGTTACTCCTGAGAAATAGTCGCCCAACTTGGTTTTATCCGTTGAGGTATACGGATGGCCACAGCGGCCCACCCTAGCAGCGCCAATTCCAAAGCAATTTCGGTGGGATTTTGCAATCTGCGCAACAGAATTTCCCAGAAGCCCGGCGACGGCTCGAAGTCGTAGTGCACGAATGGATACAACCACGGCACATCCCCGGCGATGTCGGCCACAAGATGCCCCAGATAGCCCACGGCCCAGCTCCACGCGGTCTGCCGTCCCCACAGCAGCCGCACGACGACGGTCGAAACGGCCAGACCGAGTAGAGTATGTCCCCACATCCGCCCACTCGGCAGAAGATGTAGTCCCTGGCACAGCGCCTTGTCCACCACATCGGGAGCCACCCCGGCAACGACGACCGGGACCAAGTCAGCTTTCAGATAACGATACGCCAGGATCGAGATTCCGAGATGACCGGCCAGCATCACACCCCTACCACGTGGGTCAGTGTTTGATGGATCGGCGCATAACTTGCGGCGCGCAGGTCCTCGGGCGGTATGGAGGCTTCATCGGGCTTATCGGAGAGCGCAAAGAGCAATGCTCCACGCGCGCGCCAATCCAGCATCAACTCGCGCACTTCGTGGGTGAGGCAGATTTCGCGCGCCAGTAAAGCCTCTGGCGCGGCGTCCAGCGGCAATACACCCATGCGCCCGATGGTCTCGCGGTATTCGTTGTAGCGAAACGCCTTGAACGACGTGGGGTCGCCGGCCTGCACCAGCGCGTAGATGTCGCCGTGCAGCGCGCGCAAATCGGCGGGCAGCTCGGCGGCCCGCGCATCGACGGTGTGGATAAACTGCACAAACGCCTGTATCCGTCCTGCACGGACGTCGTCCACGAGGGCCTGCCGCTCGTACAGGCCGCTGCCCACGATCAGGCAGATGTACGCCAGATAATCCTGGTTGTCGGCGGTGAAGGGATGAAACTCGGGCTGGTTGAGCTGGTCGTAAGCGGCTTGAAATCGCTCCGGGTCGAACGCCGCCCCAAGCAGATCGCCGACGGTATGGCGCACCGCCGCCACCCGCGCCGCGTCGATGACGTGATCGTTGCGCCCGCGCGCGCCGAGTGTCGTCTTGTCCAGATCGAGGACGACTGCCGTGCTTTCGTCAACCGGGAAACTCCGCTCGCGGCAGAACGCGTCGAATTCCGCCAGCAGCGTCCAGCGATTCGCCAGGTAGAGCGGATAGCCGTCCGGCGCCGCGACCTCGGCCTGGGCGGGGGCAGGCTTCTCTGCACCAATAAAGGCGACGCCGGGCCAATTCCCCGCGCGGCAGATGTTGGCGAAGGCCGTGCTGTCGTTCAAGCGCGTGTCGCCCACGAAAATCAGGCGCGAGAGCGATGTTCCCGGCGCGTCGAGGGCGCGGGCCAGGCGCAACAAATGAACGATGACGCGCGCGTAATCCGCCTCGCTCTTGCGAGGAATCGTATTGGCGGGAATTCCCACCTCTGCGCGTAGGTCGGCCAATCGCGGCAAACGTACGTCCGCTGCATCCAGATTCCGGTAAACGATCCGATCCCCAACAAACTCAGAAACTGATGTCAGACCATAGTTTTGCATAAAAGTCCCTTAGTGATTGGTGATTGGGTAACTGGTAATCGGTAATCAGGAACCAGTTACCAGTACCCTGCATCTTGCTATCTTTCCACGTATCCCGTCGCCACGAGCAGTTCGGCGTTGAGGATGGCGCCGCTGGCAGCGCCGCGCAGGGTGTTGTGACTCACCGTCGTCATGCGGATGTCCAGCAGCGGGCAGGGACGCACGCGGCCCACGGAGACGGCCATGCCGCCCCCGGCGTCGCGGTCGCGGCGGGGTTGTGGGCGATCCGGCTCGGTCCGCACAAGCAGCGGATGCCCCGGCGCGCTCGGTAAGCTGCGCGATGCCTCCGTCCCGCAAAAATCGCGCAGCGCGGCGATAACGCCTTCCACAGATGCCGGACGCTCGAAGCCGACCGACAAACTCACCGTGTGCCCATCGAAGACGGGAACGCGGTTGGCGTGCGCGCTGAGCACGATGTCAGCATCCACGCCGCGACCATCCACCACGCGCCCCAGCATCTTGCGCAATTCCTGCGCGAATTTTTCCTCCTCGCCGGGGATGTACGGGACGACGTTGTCCAGGATGTCGAGCGAGGTCACGCCGGGATAACCCGCGCCGGAGATCGCCTGCATCGACGCCATAAAGACCTTGCGGACGCCGAACGCCACATCCAGCGGCTTGAGCGGCAGCGCCACGCCCGTGATCGTACAATTGGGGCTGGCGACGATGAGGCCGGACCAACCGCGTCCGGCGCGCTGCGCTGCGATGAGCGCCACGTGGTCGGCGTTGACCTCCGGGATGAGCAGCGGCACGTCATCCACAGCGCGGTACGGCGAGGCGTTCGTACAGACGGCGTAGCCCGCCCGTGCAAACTGCGGCTCGATCTCGCGTGCCACGTCCGACGGCAGCGCCGAAAAGACCAGCTTCGCGGACAGAATCGGTTCCAGAGGTTGCACGACCATCTCGCCAACATCTGGTGGCGGATCGCCGGGAATCACCCACTTGCAAACCTCGGCATATCGCTTCCCCGCGCTCCGCTCCGACGCCGCCAGCGCCGTCACCTCGAACCACGGATGCCCCGCCAACAACTGAATAAACCGCTGC
>JAFGSL010000177.1 GCA_016934645.1 Anaerolineae bacterium | reverse complement strand
CTGGAAAGCCATAGCGGAGCTACAATGAAACAACTCGTCATTCTCAGCGGCAAAGGCGGAACAGGCAAGACGACGGTGACGGCAGCGTTGGCGCACTTGGCGACACAGGATTGTCGCGTGGTCCTGACCGATGCGGATGTCGATGCAGCTAATCTGGGATTGGTGCTCGCGCCGGTCACGGAAGAGACGCACGACTTTATCGGCGGCAGAATCGCCGGCATTGACCCCGCCGTGTGTATCGCCTGCGGGCGCTGCGCCGAGGTCTGCCGCTTCGACGCAGTACAACCGGGCAGCGTTTATACCGTAGACCCCATCGCCTGCGAGGGCTGCGCCGCGTGCTTCTACGAGTGCCCGGTGCAGGCTATTACGATGACGCCGCAGCGCGCCGGGCAATGGTTTGTCGCCACGACACGCTACGGGCCGCTTTACCACGCGCACCTCTTTGCCGGGCAAGAGAACTCCGGTAAGCTGGTGACGCTGGTGAAGCAGATGGCGCGATTGCGCACGCTCGATGATGCGGCCGACCTGCTGCTGGTAGATGGACCGCCAGGCATCGGCTGTCCCGTCATCGCTGCGCTTTCCGGGGCAGATATGGCGCTCATCGTCACTGAACCGACGGTCTCCGGCGCGCACGATTTGGAGCGCGCTTCGGGACTGGCGGCGCACTTCAACATCCCGGCGCTGGTGCTGCTCAACAAGGCCGATCTCAGTCCTGTGCAGGCGGAGGCCATTGCTGCTTATTGCGCCGCGCAGAGCATCCCGCTGGTGGGACGCCTGCCCTACGATCCCGCCGTCACCGGCGCGATGGTGCGCGGCGAGCCGGTCACAGCCGGCAACGGCCCAGTAAGCGCGGCGTTACAAGAGGCGTGGGCACGCCTGCAGCAGCAGATTTTCAGCAAGGCGCCATGACCCGAAATGCCGGTGCTCCAACCGCGCCGCCCGTCAACGTTGAACGTTGGGGCTGGTACTCCATCGGCATCAACGTGACGCTGATCGGGATCAACCTGCTCGTGGCGCGCGCCTCCGGCAGCCTGGCGGTGGGCGCAGAACTCATTCACAATGCCGTGGACTTGCTCACCGCCATCGCCGTGCTGGCCGGGTTGAAACTGGCCACCCGCAAGACGGCGCAGTTTCCCTATGGCCTCTACAAACTGGAAAACATCATCGCCGTGGGACTGGCGGGGATGACGTTCCTCACCGCTTACGAAATCGCCCGCGAAGCGCTCTCCGCTACCGCGCCTCCACCCACCGTCACGTTCTGGACGCTGGCGGGCGTCGTAGTCGCCTGGATTATCCCCCTCGTCTTTAGCGCGTTTGAACTCCGCGCCGGACGCGCAGCCAACTCGCCCGCGTTGATCGCCGATGCGCTGGAATATCGCGCCCACGTTTTCACCACGGGCGTCGTCTTTGCCGCACTGGTCGGGCAATGGGTGAATGTGCCACTGGATCGGATCGCCGCGCTGTTCATTGTGATCGCCATCGTCAAGACCGGATGGGACCTGCTCAGCGACGGAATGCGCGTGCTCTTGGACGCCTCGCTGGATGCGGAGACGTTGGTGCAAGTACGCGAGTTGATCACTGCTGACCCGGCGGTGACGGCGCTGCGTTGGGTCACCGGGCACAATGCCGGGCGCTTCCGTTTCCTCGAAGCGGAAGTGACGTTGCGTGTACACGATTTAGAACAAGCCGAAGCGGCCGTGCAGCGGATGGATAGCGCCATTCGCGCTGCTGTGCCACACATCGAGCGCGTGCTCATCCACGCCACGCCGCAAGAGCGTACGCACATGCGCGTCGCCGTCCCCCTGGCGACGCCGGAGGGTGTGCTCAGCGCGCACTTTGGCGAAGCGCCGTACTTCGCGCTGGTCACGGTGCGTCTGGCCGATGGCGCCGCCATCGAACAAACGGTGCACCTCAACCCGCATCAAGGTGAGGAGAAAGCGAAGGGTATTCACGCAGCCGAGTGGCTGGTGACACAAAAGGCGGACGTAGTGCTGATGCGCGAAGAGTTAAGCGGTAAAGGACCAGTCTACGTCTTCGGCGAGGCCGGCATAGAAATGCGGCGTACCGAGGCAACAACATTGACAGCGGCGCTAACAGCGGTTTTGCCTGATGGACAAGGAGCAAATGATGAGTCAGGGACAAACCATGCCACGTTGGTTGAGTAAGGTGCTCCGTCCGGCCTTTGGTTTCTTCTTGTTTCTCTCACAATTCACAGCCAGCCGCGACACACTCTTCACTGCGAGTATACCCTTGCTGTTGCTCGGCGTCGCGCTGGTTATCGCCGGCAACTGGTTGTGGATTAGCGCCTCCATACATCTCCGTAAGGCCGTAGCCTCCCCCGCCGTCATTGAGTCCGGCCCGTACAAATATATCCGGCACCCGATCTACGTCAGCGTTTACTTGCTCTCAGCAGGACTAGGATGTATCTTCTTCGCTTGGCTGTGGTTTGGGGTGCTGTTCGCCTTTGCGCCGTTATGGTATCTGGAGTGTGTGGAAGAAGAGCGCCAGATGCTAAAAATCTACGGGCAGGATTATGTTGCCTATCAGCAGCGCACGGGGTTGTTTCTCCCGAGAATCGGAGGATAGTGCATATACCTTGATAGCTGTCGCTGCATTCTGCGTCAAATGTTGTGTGAGGTTCGGCAGACGAGCGTAGACGCATTCAATTATACGCCTCGCGTGTGGCCTCGTCTGCCATTGTCGGAGCGAGCAGCGGCTCCCAGGCCGGGTCCTTCCATGTCCCCAGGCGCGTGTGCATGTCCAGGTACTTTGTGGGAATGGGGTGTGTGCCGACCACGACCTGCACGTTATAACGCGTCTCCAAGAAATCTCTGAAAGTTTGCAGATACGGGCAAGGCGGATAGCCTACCACCAGTCCTGTCGCCAGGTGGATGACCTGCGCGCCATTTCTGACCATCTCATCCCCAGCATATTCGATGTTGCCCCCTGGACACCCGTCGCAGGTGGTGTACCCCACCAGTTCTACCTCTTGGTCGACATAGATGCTAAACGCACCCTCGCGGTTCCGCAAGGCTCGCAGGCACTTCCCACCCGCGCAACGCCGGTAACGGTCGCAGATAATGATGCCGATTTTTACTTTGTCGCTCATCAGGCCTCCTGTAAAAGATTCAGCCTTTAGACCAGATAATGCCAACAGCCACCAACACACCAGCAGCCAGCGCAAAGATGCTATAGCGCTTTTGCTCCTGTTCGACAGCGGGCAGTAGGTGTGAAGCACCCACGTAAACCAGCGCACCGGCAGAGATCGCTAATAGAATGCCCAAGGTAGATCGCTGTATGATGTTGATGAAGGGATACGCTATCAACGCGCCTAACGGTGTGGACAGGGCTGCCGCAAAAAAGGCGTACACGGCCGACTTTTTCCGGCTGAAGCCTGCCCGATCCAGCAGCACAAACGTGACAATCCCTTCAGGAAACTCGTGGAGCACCATCCCGATAGCAGCCAACACACCTGTGAGGATGCTGACGTTGAAAGTCACCGCGTAGATAACACCGTCGATAAAAGAGTGAAAGCCAATGCCCAGCATGGGGATGATCCCCATCGCATAATCCGTGCACTCGTACTCATGACAGACGTAGAGCTTCAAGAGGCGGTTGGACAGGTAGACGCCCAAAAATCCCACCAGCAGAAACGCGGGGGCGGATGCATTCATCTCAAAAGACTTGGGGATGATGTGCATGAACGAGACAGAGATCAATACACCCGCTGCGAAGCTCATAAAATAGGCCGAATGTTCTTTGCCCCAACGCTCGTACCGGCTGATAATGTAAATGCCGATTGTCGTGACCGCACACGCCAGAAAACTGGCTACTATCACAGCCAGAAACCCATCGGTGAACATTGAAATCCTCCTTGCTGCTCAAATTCTGCCGGGGATTCGCGCGACTCTAACGGAAGAACGCCTGTCCCTGGAACGCGAAAGCATCTCCCGCCTTGGCCACACAGCATGGACGCATGAGCGGCAATTCACCTTCCGGACCGAAATAGCGGGCCTCCACAATCTCCCCCAAATCCGGCCGGAGTTCACCACCTACAACCTGGCACTCGAAGAAAAGCGTCACCGGCTGCACCTGATCGCCGTTGGGATAGGCAAAGGCGTACTCTGGACTGGTGTAGACGCCGATGAGCATCATTGGCTCGACCTCCAGTCCGATCTCCTCGTGCACCTCGCGTTTGACGGCATCGGCGGCCCCTTCACCCGGCTCGATCATCCCGCCGGGAAAGCCCCACAGGTTATCCCCGTCACTGCGTCGTAGAAGCAGGATACGTCCTTCTGCATCGCGTATACACGCGCCTGCCGAGGGAACCAGCAACAAAGTGTGCCCTATGCATTTGCGGATATCCGCAAGATACCCTGTCACCTTTTCCCCACTGGTAACGGCTTTGTGTAACGTGTCGATCGTCAACTTAGCGCAATGAAGCTTTGCCTTGGGCAAACCACCCAGGGCATCACTCAGATCTTCCGGGCTGATCCTCGCGGCTTCTTGCAGCGATAACCCCTGCACCATCGTGCAAAGCAGATTGGCGCAGGCGATAGCCGATTCGTGCCCATCGGTCATAAAAGCAGCCTCTCTAATCTTGTTATTGTCCAGCCGCAGGTAGATTTCCATCGTATCGCCGCAACACCCGTGGATGATTCCCACTGCGTCCGGGTCAGACATACGATGCCTGTACTTGGGATCGGTTGCCTCCTCAATGACCCTGGACGAATACACTACTTGCTCTGTTTTCTCCTGCTGTTCCATACCGGTCTCCTGTTTTTATCAGAGTATTCCGATGCCGAGCCATCTAAGTTCTCTTGGCCTGGTTCAGCATCAAGTGTTTTCCTCAAGACTGCAAGGTCCTCACGCTGGCTTTAGATCCAACAAAGGCGTGCCGTTGATCGCATCCAGACCCAGCACGCGCAGTACGTTCCCCTGTATGGCTACCAAGTCCACCACCGTAACGCCGATAGGATTGGGCCGGCGCGGGCTACGCAGGGCAAAGACTCCACGGCGAGGGCGGTTCCGGTCGCCCTG
>JAFGSL010000024.1 GCA_016934645.1 Anaerolineae bacterium | reverse complement strand
GCGCAACAACATCGTCGAAATGATGATCGAGCCGCTGACGCCCCTCTTCAGCACGCTGGGCCTCAACGCCGTCAATACCAGCATGGGCGGCCTACTGACGCAGTTTTTCGGCAAGCCCGGGATGATGCCCGAACCGCTGATCCTCACAGTCAATCACTATGCCTACTACAACGGTTCGATCAGGTTTGTCCCTATACTGGAAATGATCCTGGGCGCGCCCGGCATTATGAAGCGGATGATGACCGGCGCGGTGGAACGTTGGACGGAGGATGGCCGCCCGCGCTATATCGCTACAGTGGAACATTGGCGCAGCCAACCGTGGCAGACGTTGCCGGCTGTCGAAATTCTGAGCGTGGTGCGCGAACTTGCCGAAGCCGCCATTGACGCCTACGGTGCGCTGGTGGGAGGCGTCATCCCGGCAGCCTGGATCAGCGAGGCGCTGTTCACTCAGGTGTACAAACTGCTCAAGCGGCGGGATGATCCCAACGCGCCCACCTACCTGATGGGCTTCGACAGCTTGCCCATCCAGAGCGAGAAAGCGCTGTACGACCTGGCTCAATGGGCGCGCGAACAGACCGGATTGGCGGCTTACCTGCAAACGACCGCAACCTCGCAGCTCGTTGCCCAGGTCGAAAACGACCAGACGCCGCCAGACGTGAATGAGGACGCGTGGAACGAATGGCGACGCCGCTTCCGCACCTACCTGCACGACTACGGCCACCAGAGCTACAATCTCGATTTTGGCACGCCCGTTCCCGCCGATGATCCGGCACCGGTACTGGAAACCTTCAAGCTGTTCCTCAGCGGTCAAGGCGAAAATCCGCACGAACGCCAACAGGAAACAATCCGTAAGCGCGAAGAGGCAACCGCGACTATGCAGAACAGGCTGAAAGGGCTGCGCCTCAGACTTTTCCAGAAAACCCTGGCGCGCGCCCAGCATTTTGCGCCCCTGCGCGAGGATGGACTTGCCGCGGTCGGCCTGAGCTATCCGTTGCTGCGGCAGATGCTCTTCGAGTTGGGCCGGCGCTTTGTAACGGCGGGGATGATCGCCAAGGTAGAAAACATCTTCTGGCTCAAAGAGGACGAAGTGGCGGATGCCGCCGCCAGACTCGATCGTGGTCAGACTTTGGAGAATTTGTCTACCCACGTCTCGCAGCGCCAGGCCGAACGGCGAGCGGCGCAGCAGGCAACGCCGCCGATGATACTGCCGCAAATGATCGTCTTTGGCTTCGACTTGATGCAGCTCAAAACCGGTCGTCAGAAGGGGAATACGCTTAAAGGCGTGGCCGCCAGCCCTGGCAGCGTGACGGCTCCCGCGTGCGTCGTCCACGGGCCGGAAGACTTCGCGCAGATGAAGACCGGCGATGTGCTGGTCGCGGCGCTGACGACCCCGGCCTGGACGCCGTTGTTTGCCCGCGCGGCGGCCGTCGTCACCGACATCGGTGGGCCGCTCAGCCACGGCTCCATCGTCGCCCGCGAGTACGGCATTCCCGCCGTCCTGGGAACAGGTTCGGCCACCAGGGACATTCGCAGCGGTCAAGTGATCACCGTGAATGGCAGCGCGGGTGTAGTCACCTTTCCGTAATTCCGCCGTATCCGCCGACCACGAATATAAAACAAATACACGAATGAGGCAGATGCCCATTCGTGTATTTGTGCTCGGACTAACGGCTAACGTCAGCCGCCGGGGGCTGCGGCGTGAGCGACCTCGCCACAGAACAGACCACAATGCGGGTGGTGACGTTGAAATCGCGCAAGCTACCCCGGCCGGCTGGACGCAGGGTTAGCGGCCCGCTTGCCTTTGTACCGAGCACCCTATCGCATACACGAAAACCTCCGCACCACCCCCATCTGCTGCCCCACAAACTAACCAAACTGAAGAATAAGTAATCCCTCTTTACCATCGGCGACGTAGATGTAGCCATTCATCACCGACACGCTATAAACATAGCCTGCTGTTTCATAGTAAGCAACTTCTGTTGGGTTATTGGGATCGGAAATATCTATTACTCGTAACCCTGCATCAGATGCTGCAATATAGGCATAGCCGTTTGCTATGTTTACACGAAGGGCACGTCCTGCTGTCTTGAAAGTAGCTGTCAAATTGAGAGCCGATGGGTTGGTAATATCTACAATTTGTAAACCTGAATCATCAGCGGCAAGGTAAGCATAGCTACCCATTATTTTGACATCCCAAATCCTTCCGATTCCTTCAATATGGCTAACCTCTTTAGGACCGGAGGGGTTTGATATGTCTATGATGCGCAAACCCTCGTCACCAGCCGCAATATAAGCGTAGTTCTCCTGTAAGGTTATACTCTGCCCTCCCCAAGCTACATCACCGCATCGTATGACACCAGCTATGGTCGGAGATATGGCGTTTGAAATATCAACAACGCTCATGCCGCATTCTTCACCAGAATTAGAGTGATACGGCCCTCCGGTGACATAAGCATAATCTCCACTTACTGCAACGCCACTAGCAAACCAACTGCGATCCGTCGGAAATTCTGATTGCATGTTATTCAAACCATATACACCGACCTGAACAAGGGAAGTAGGGTCGGATATATCCAAAATGTACAAGTTGCCCCAACATGTAGCCATACCAAACTCGCATTGTCCATCTGTTAAATAGGCAACCTTGTTGACTACAACTATGTTGGTTGCAATTACCTCTGGTGTGTAGAACCCTATTAACGATGGAGCAGACGGCGTAGAAATATCTACTACACTGAGTCGTCCCCATTCTGTCCCCGCAGGGCCATCAGCACCTTGAACAACATAAGCATACTTACCTTCCACAATCACATCTTTGGCGAGCCCAGGTGCATTATATATATCTGGCGTCGGAACAGCAAAGCCAGGTATTTCCCCGCCAATATGTCCTATCAACTCTATATCTCGGGTGAGAGGCTCAACGTTGGTGGGTATAATAGTTGGTATGTTTGTAGCTGTAGGTAGTATAGGCGTTGATGTTGGTAACAAAGCTGCCGTTGGCTGAGGTGTATCTACCAGTTCTTGCATCGGCGTGGACACTGGTTCTCGCCCAGTGTCACAACTGGCTATCAGTAGAATAAACAAAGTCAGTGCAATTGCTAAACATATTGTCTTCTGGTGGCTCATTTGCTGTCTTGTGTCTCCATACTCCCTGCTGTGTTCTGTCCTGGCCTTGAAACGCTCGCGCCGCTAACATGAGATTATACTCCCACACAAGCGTTTTAGACGTACAACTCCCCCTTGAACACCACCACCGCATCGCCCGTCAATTCCACCCGGTCGTTCTCCGCCAGCCGCACGCCGATCTCGCCACCGCGCGCCGACGCCTGATAGGCCAGCATCGCCGTCTTACCCAACTGCGCGGCCCAATACGGCGTGAGCAGCGTGTGCGCCGACCCGGTGACGGGATCCTCGTTGATGCCCACGCGCGGTGCGAAGAAACGTGAGTAGTGGCGCACTTCAACAGGCACAGAGTAAGTCCTCAATCCATTGCGCACATCCTGCGTCCTCAAGCGGTGTTTTCGAAGTAATCCCGCAACAAGTATGGCCCCGCTAACTCCTCGCGAGACACTTTAATCAGCCCTTCAGGATTCGGCGCCAGCCACCACTTACTTAATAGAATCTGCCCCCCCATAATCTCGATGCCCGTAATACAACGCGGATGCACGCAACTACCGGTGTTGAAGTACGGAGGCAGGCCTGGCTCGCGCAACATAGAGCGATGGGTATGCCCGCAAATCGTCGGCTGGTGGTGTTGTTGAATCCAGGCGATGATGCCGTTCTCCACCTTCCCCCGTTTTTTGAAGTTCTGTGCAGGGCTGGTAGGATCGTGTAGACCAACAATCTGGAGATGCCGCCAGACGTGGCGGACAGAGAACGTCCCCAATCGCCACGCGGTATCGCTCATAAAGTCGCCCTGATGTCCATGTACCAGGAAGAGCTGGTATCCCGTGTCCGCGTGGCGCAGCTTCAACCCCTCGTGAACCTTGATGCCTTCGAAAAGTGGCTTGTCTTCGTGTTCGCGGTCGTCGTAGTAGGAATTGAGGTACTTCTCCACATTCTGCGGGTCTTTCCACTGGATGTTGTGATTGCCGAAAAGCAGGTGGAACCGGTGATCGACGTAGAATTGGTGCAACAGCCAGTAGATGTGACTGTGCGCTTGCTGGATCGTCGTGAAACTCCGGTTTTCCAATAGCTCATCCCCGTCGCCCAGTTCGATGTAGGTGAATCCTGCTTCGTAGTAATAGCGCAACGCGTAGAAGAAGAGGGTTTGATTGTGCGCGAAATCGTCCGCCCAACTGTTGTCACCCCGGTGGCAGTCGCTGAAACAGATGATTTTCGAGCTGTCATCGAACTCCAGCGTCTCGGCGGATTTGAATACCTCAGTCAAACGCGAGCTAACCGACATGGCGACCTCCCTATCATATCCCGTCATACTGCACAAACAAAGACCCCTACGCAGCGAGCCATCGCTGCCGGGATGGTCAGAGATACAACTCCCCCTTGAATACGACCACCGCATTACCCGTCAATTCCACCCGATCGTTCTCCGCAAACCGCACACCGATCTCGCCACCGCGCGCCGACGCCTGGTAGGCCAGCATCTCCGTCTTGCCCAACTGCGCAGCCCAATACGGCGTGAGCAGCGTGTGCGCCGACCCGGTGACGGGGTCCTCGTTGATGCCCAGTTTCGGCGCGAAGAAGCGCGAGACGAAGTCGTAGGGTGGTTCGCCAGCAGCCGTCACCGCCACAGCGCGATAGGAGTCCAGATCCCCACATGCCAACATCGCCGCGAAGTCCGGGCGCAGGTCGCGCACCTGCTGCGCGTCGGCAAGCTCGATGAGCAGGGCGCGCGAGCGTGTGCCGTGAGCAGCGGTCAGCGCCGAAGTCACGCCGAGCGCCTTGAACGCTCCAGTGGGCACCTCACACGGGATCGGCATGTTCACTGGAAAGTCGAGTGTGATGGTCTCGTACTCCGCAGCCTCATCCGCGACTCGCCGGGCGATGAGATCGCCGCTGAGTGTCTCGAACGTGAGGGACGTCGCCTGCACGCCCACCACGCCGAAAAGGACCGCCGCTGTTGCCAGCGTCGCGTGCCCGCAGAGGCGCACCTCGACGGCAGGGGTAAACCAGCGCAGTGAAAAGCGCGCGGCTTCGGGCCAGGGCGTATCTCCCAACGGCATCACGAACGCCGTCTCAGAAAGGTTCATCTCGGCAGCAATCGCCTGCATCAGCGCATCATCGAGCGTATGCGGCAGCAAACACACCGCCGCCGGATTTCCTTTGAAAGGAACGCGGGTGAAAGCATCGACTTGATAGAGTGAAATCGTGTTTTTCATCGTTTTCTCCATAGGTGGGTCAGAATCGTCTGTCATTGTAGTGCAGTTTAGAGACGAAGCAAAAGACAATAGCGGGATTTCCTGTTTTGCGGTACAATCAAGGAAACGGTAACAACGGAAAACACAATGGTGGAAATCGCAGAAGGGCTACCGAACCTGGAAATTCTACCTAGGGTATTCGCGAAATATCCGGACATCCAAGCCGTGTACCTATTCGGGTCACGTGCTGCGGGCACTGCACGCGCGACGAGTGACCTGGACTTGGCGATCGTGCCACGCCATCACCAGGTTCGTCAGCGACGGCTAGATATTCTCGCCGACCTAGCGCGTCACGGATTTTGTGATGTGGACCTGGTCTTCCTGGATACCGACGATATTACGTTGCGCTACGAAGCTGTGCGGCAAAATCGTCTGGTCTACCAGACAACCGATTTCGACCGGGGTGCGCTGTACTCCATAATTGTGCGCCAGTACTTCGATTTTCTCCCCTACCTGGATGTGCAACGCGAGGCATACAAAAGGAGGATTCTCGATGGTCAGAGCTGAAGTCATCCGCAAACGCCTCAATAAACTCGATGAATACCTGGAAATCCTCGCCAAACTGCAGGGCTACAGCCTGGAAGCCTTCCTCGCCGATCCGGAACATTACGGCAGCGCAGAGCGTTTTCTACAACTGGCGATTGAAACCATCACCGATCTGGGAAATCACGTGATTGCAGATGAAGCACTCGGTGTCGTCAACTGGCACAGCGATATTCCCCGGCTCCTGGCTGAACAGAACTACATCTCAACCGAACTTCAGGAAACGTGGATCAAGATGATCGGCTTCCGCAACATCCTGGTTCACGCGTATCTGGACATCGATCGCACCATTGTGTACCAGATGCTCCAGACACGCCTGGATGACATCGCCGCCCTACGAGCAGTCTTCGTGCAGTTCCTCTAGTACCGTCGAGCGCAAGTTCCTTTCCAGATAACAACGCTCAGAGGGGATCGCGAGGTCCCTGGCTATGTGCAAGAGTCGGGGATCTGGCGATCCCCTTGAAGCCACAAGCTTATCCACGCAGATATGCTATCGCGTCAGCAGCGCGACGTTCTCGATGTGGTACGTCTGCGGGAACAAATCCACCGGCTGGACCCACTGCAGGGTGTAGCCGTGCTTTACCAAGCGCCGGGCGTCGCGTGCCAGCGTCGCCGGATCGCACGAGACGTAGACGATGCGTTTGGGCGCGTGTGCTGCCAGCGCATCCAGCGCCGCCAGTTCCAGGCCGGTGCGCGGCGGATCAACGACCGCGGCATCGAGCTTGTGCTCCATCGCCGGCAATACGTCCTCCACCGCCCCTTGCAAGATCGTGACGTTGTCCGCCCCCGCCAGGTTGTGCACTGCATCGGCAACGGCCGCCGGATGTGCCTCGATGCCGGTCACGAAGCCAGTCTCCTCACTCAGGAAAGCGGTGAATAATCCCACCCCGCAGTAGGCATCCAGCACCTTCTGATACCCGCGCGGTTCCAATGCCTCCAGCACCAGATCGACCAACTGTGCTGCCTGCGCCGAATTGACCTGATAAAAACTCGTCGCCGAGATGCGGAACTCGCGCCCACCGACGCTCTCCATGATGTAGTCCAGGCCGATAAGTGGCGCGATAGCGTCGTCGTGCCGGATCTGCACCACCGACAGCGGGAAATCCACTTCCAGCGCAGGCGGTTCCTCTTCCTGCGCTTGCAACACCACCATCAGATCGCCGGTCGCGGTCCCAGCGCGCAGTTCCATCCACTCCAACTCAGGATAAGCCATATCCAGCGATTGCCACAGGTTGCTCAGCAGCGGGTGCAGAATCAGGCAATCGTCGATGGGATAGACATCGTGACTGCGCGCGGAGAGGAAACCAAGCCGCCCCTCGGCGTCAGCGTGGAAGAGCGCGTGATTGCGGTACTCCCACCCCGCTTCATCGGGAATCGGTTCGAGGATCGGTGGCTCCTCAAATTTTCCGACGCGTCGGAATTGATCCATCACCACCAGTCCCTTGATACGGGCCTGCACCGCGTAATCGATATGCTGCCACTGACACCCACCACAGGCGTCGGGGCCGAAATACGGGCACTGCGGTTCGACGCGGGCTGGGGAAGGTTCAAGCACTTCGAGTAGGCGCGCGTGGGCGTAGCGTCCGCGGTCATCGATGATTTCGGCCCACACCCGTTCACCGGGAATAGCATAGGGGACAAAAATCGCGCGTCCTTCGTGGCGTCCGATGGCCTCGCCACCGTGGGCCATCGCGTCTAGCATCAGAGTGATTGCATCAGGCATGGTAGGCTCCTGAGAGTTAGGAATGAGAAATCAGAGATTAGAAATGAGAGATCGTTATACGCAACGCCGTTTTTAGATATCTTAATTATACCAGCGGATACTGAAGTTGGGTATCTTTGCTGACAGCTGATGGCTGAAGGCTTTCCTTGCATCTTGCCCCCTGTCACATCTTGCGAAAAACACTGTCTATGGTATACTCCCTATCACTACTGACCACTGGCCGAAACGAAATCGGAAAACGCTCGGTTGGTTCTCTAAATTAAGGAGTATATAGGCGTGTTAGAAAAAGAAGAGAAGCAGGAGATTATCAAGGAATATGCCTTGTCGGCAGATGATACCGGTTCACCGGAAGTGCAGATTGCGCTGCTCACACACCGCATCACCGATTTGACCGACCATCTGCGGGTCCACAAACACGATGAAAGTTCACGGTATGGGCTTCTGAAGATGGTGGGGCAACGCCGCCGCCAACTGGCCTACCTGCAGAAAGTGGACCTTGAGCGCTACCGCACTCTCATCCAACGACTCGGTTTGCGCAAATAAAGTACCGACGGTTCAAACATGCCAAACGAGTAGATGTGGAAACTGCGAGGCAGTTTCATCCATCTACTCGTTTGTCTGTACCAAAAAGTGTGTGTCGCCTTTGCGCAGAAGCGAAAAGCTATGGGCAAGGTTAATCAAAATTTATTAAGATAGATCCGGCTCGACCGCTTGACCGTGTGTGGAAGGTAGGAATTGGGGTTTGGGGTGCAACGCCGCGTAGCGGTGTACAACAGCCCCCAGTTTCTGACCTCCGACGCCCGGTTAGTGGATGAGGC
>JAFGSL010000004.1 GCA_016934645.1 Anaerolineae bacterium | reverse complement strand
CTGATAACTGATTTTCATTGCGCCCTCGGGTGGCATGATTTCTCACAGTCTACCCGTTTTTGCTTATTGTGCAACAACTCTATTGTTCTTCTCACTTCAATAACGCTGTCAGTCGTGCAGCATCGTTGGGGTTGCGGCGGCAGTGGTCCAGCAGCAGGTTGATCATCTCCCCACGTTGCAGGCCCCGCGCGAATTTGTCGTAGACTACCGGGAAATGGTCGAGGCACAGGCTTTCGATCTCTACGGCATCAAATCGTTGCAGGCGAGCGCGCAAAGCTGGAACATCAACGGACGACAAGGCGGCAGGTGCTGCTGGAGCCGTGCCTTTCTCGACGTTGACGACATTGCCATTCCCCACCACGTTCCCATCGCCGATGATGGTTATGCCTCCCTGTGTTTGCGCAGGCAGCGGCGCTGCCAGGGAGTGTTCCGGCGTCACAATAGACGCCGCGCCCGCGTGCAATACATCCGCGCGTAGCGCGTCTGCGCGTAACGCGTCTGCGACTTCCCCCGCCAGCGTCGCCAACTGTCCCCGGCAGGCGTCGCCGGGCGGGGTGTTCTCGGCCAGGACGCGCAAGAGCAGGACCAGAGCATTATCCCCGGTCGGGTTCTCGCGCTCGCTCAAGGCGTCGACGACGGCCTGCACCCGTTCCACGCGGCTACCCGCTTCGGGGAGAAAGTTGCGCCACGCGCTCAGGCGCGCATCGACAAAGAGGGGGCGCAGTGCGCGGTCGCTGTCGAAGGGGCCGCACCGCAGCAGCGCGGTCTGCACACGCCCGTAGAGGTCTCCGGGAATCCCATTCATATACGCTTACCTCCGGAACTCAATGAGGGGTTATGTATAAAGATAGTAGAAATTCTGCCCGCCCATACTCAGGCGCGCTTTAGTGTGTATTACGCTTTCTTCCCACAACAGTGTTTGTATTTCTTGCCGCTGCCGCAGGGACAGGGTTCGTTGCGTCCGATCTTCTTTTGCGGTTTGAACGCAGCACTCGCGGGATGGACGACGCGGCGGCGCGGCTCGGGCGGCTGGAAGCAGGCCCACCATTCCAGATTGGCGATGGTATCCTCGATGAAGGTTTGCCGTTCATCGGCCAGCAACTTTGCCAAGACCTGTTCCTTGCCAGGTTCCATACATTCTTTTACCCACGCGAGGTCGGTGAACATTTCGTCCACCAAATCATCGGCGAAAGCCCGTTCGATGTCCTCTATCAGTTCTTCGGGGTACAGATCGGTGGACACGGCGACCAGGGCAGCCCAGGCGAAAGAGTAGTCGCGTTCTAGCCCTTCGCGGAAGAGGTACTGGAAGTAGGCGATCACCGTCTCGCGGGTGAGTACATCCTGCGCGAACAGCACCACCAGCGCCTCCATCGCCGCTGCGCGGACGTATTCATCAACCTGCGGGTCTTCGATCAGCCGGTGCAGCCCTGTAACGTCCCCGCCCGAAACCGAAGCCAGAATGCGGTTCAAGTCTTCAGTAACGAGATCGCCGAAGACATCGTGGACGTCTTCACCGGGGATGGCGAAAATGTCGACGATCAGAGGATAGGCGCGCGTCTCGCGGAATTGCGCCAGCAGATATAGCGCGTAGAGCGGTAACATATAGTTCGCTTCCGCGAACATGCGTTCCAACTCGTCTTGCCTTGTCTCTTCGAGGACGCGCAGCAGGTGTGGCGTGATCGCCCCGCGCTGCGCAATCGCCGCCTCCAACGCCGCGCGCGGAAAGTACCCCTCCTCAAGGGTGGTCAATGCTTTCAGAATCTCATCAATGTCCATATACACTCCTTACGATCGACGATGTGCGATCATACGCCGCTTGGCAATGGCACATCATCAATCACTAATGCGAGGGCTTTTTGTTCACACCAATCTGTTGTTTATGATGTACCTATCTGATCTTTTACATTCCCAAGTATAGCATACCTCTTGTCCATTAGAAATCTGTGTACCTTTGACTCGGTGCAACACGCAAACAAGAGCCAGCACAATTACGCTGGCTCTCGTTATCAAATCGCTTTTCCTCTGAACGGCAATCCGCACAAACTGCCCTTTCTGTCCTACTATGGCCTTGTGTCCTATACCTGGGACACGTCTGAATTTCCTTTTTCTTTTCTACATACCTCTACTTTAGTTTCCGCTAAGTGAGTTGATAACTGATAGAAAAAGAGCTCAAATCTGTGGTAGAGTTGATTTGTGACAACCCACTCTACCAGGAGATGAGCTCGTATGGAAGATTATACCTTAGAAACCCTGATTGCGCTGGTGGAAGCTTTGCCAGTCGGCACTAACAAAGCGCTGCTGCATTTTATGTGGATGTTGGTTAGCGGTGCATTGTTATCCCATCGCGGAGCACTGCATCCAGCGTTGAAAGCTATCGGATTGACAGATGCGGCGTGTCGGCGCGCTTGGGCCGCCTTTTGGTATGGCGCGTGGACGATTCAAGAATTGCAGCAGATTTGGCGTAGCCACGTAGCCGCTTTGCCCAAATGGCAGCGACATGAGTATGAAGGCTACCATCCGATTGCGGTTGATGTGGTGGCCTTTTGGCGACCCCGGTTGCAGGGTTGTCCCAGCAAGCATGACTACGCGCCTGCCGGCAAGGCGTTGCCAGCGGTGGTAATGGGCGTCACGGGGGGTACAGGCAACCTTGGCGGGCAACGGTTGGCTTTGCCGCGCGACTTCTTACGGGTAGCGGCGCAAGACACCAGCGAGACGCGCTTGCTGGAGGACCTGTATCCACGACGCCAAGTTCGAAATCCCGTGGCTGTTGGCTTGTCCGCTGAAACTCAAGCCGCGTTCAACGCGTGATATGTACGCAGATCGGCGGCCGGTGGAGCAAATCCCCTTGAGTGCCAAGCATATGGTGGGCGCGCATCGCCAATTTGTCGCCGCCGCAGAAAGCATCCAGCGTTTGCCGGAGTTATCCTTGTTGGCGGGGTCAGTTCAATCACTCAAGTTATCGTGGCCGGTTGGAAGTGCTCTGTGTTTGCGTGGCTACAGTTCAGATATACAATGTTGCCCACCATCCCAAAGGAGCTTGATCTATGGAACCACAAGTTCATCCGTCAACCTTATGTAGTTCCAATTGCCTGACACGTGTAACCGGTCGCGTCTGGAAATACGGCGACAACGTCAACACCGACGTGATCTTCCCTGGAAAATACACGTACAGTCTCACCGATCCGGCGGAGATGGCCAAGCACGCGCTTGAAGACCTCGATCCGGCGTTCGTAAAAGACATGCGCCCTGGTGACATCATCGTGGCGGGGAAGAACTGGGGCTGCGGCAGCTCTCGCGAGCAGGCCGTGGTCTGTCTCAAGGAAGCCGGCGTGGGTGCAATTGTGGCGCGCAGCTTCGCCCGCATCTACTTCCGCAACGCGATCAACTACGCGCTACCTATCGCTACCTGCGATGCGGTGGACAGCGTCGAATCCGGCGACGAGATCACCATTGACTTCACTGCCGGAACCGTCATCACGCCGCGCGCCACGTACACCTTTCCCCCCTTCCCGCCGGAAGTGATGGCGATTCTCGAAGCGGGTGGCTTGATCCCCTATACGCAGCAGGCGTTAAAGGGAGTATGAAGTATGAAGTAAGGAGTATGGAGTAAGCGGGTTTTTTGATCCCGTTTCCCCTTACTTCTTACTCCCTACTTCTTACTCCTCGTAAACCATAACACTGGAGGAGCAGAATGGCTAAATACAAAATCGCTTTGATGCCCGGCGACGGCATCGGCAACGACGTGATGGACGCGGGCAAGATCGTGCTGGACAAGATCGCGCTGGATGCGGAATACGTCCCCGCCGACATCGGGTGGGAGTTCTGGCGGATTGAGGGCGAGGCATTACCGCAGCGCACGGTGGACACGCTCAAGACGTGTACCTGCGCGCTTTTCGCGGCGATCACGTCCAAGCCCAAAGAAGAGGCCGAGGCGGAGTTGATCCCTGAGTTGCAGGGCAAGGGCCTGGTTTATCGCAGCCCCATCGTGCGGCTGCGGCAGATGTTCGATTTGTACGCGAACCTGCGCCCGTGCAAGGCATTCAAGGGCAACCCGCTCAACTACCGCGATGATATCGATCTGGTGGTGTTCCGCGAGAATACCGAAGATCTGTATTCTGGCGTCGAGTTCCACCCACTGCCGGAGGAAGTTCGTAGCGTGTTGGAGAAGCACAGCTCGCGCATGTCGGCCTTCAAGAGCGTGGATTCGGCGGACATCGCGCTTTCGGCGCGCATTCTCACCCGGCGCGGCTGCCAGCGCATCGTGCGACGCGCTTTTGAGTATGCCAAGCAGTTCGGCTATCCCACTGTGACACTGGTGGAGAAGCCCAACGTCATCCGCGAAACGTCCGGCTTGATGGTGCGCGAGGCACGCAAGGTCGCCGCCGATTATCCGGGGATCGCGTTGTGGGAGACCAACATCGACGCGCAGGCGATGTGGTTGGTGAAGAATCCGCAGGATTACGGTGTGATGGTCTCCAGCAATATGTTCGGCGACATCATTTCCGATCTGGCGGCGCAACTGGTGGGCGGGCTGGGATTCGCGTCCAGCGGCAACCTGGGCGACGGATTCGCCGTCTTCGAGCCGACACACGGCTCCGCGCCTAAGTATGCGGGTCAGTACAAGGTCAATCCCACCGCGATGTTGCTATCCATCAAACTGATGCTCGATTGGCTCGGAGAGACGGATAAGGCGACATCCCTGGAACAAGCCATCGCCACTGTCATCGAGGAGGGCAAGGTGCGCACGTACGATATGGGCGGGAGCGCCAGTACACTAGACGTGGCGCAAGCTGTTGTGGCGAAACTGTAGAGAGAGGTTTCGTCAGATGCAGTGGCATATGGCCGCGCTGCATCTGACGAAACAATGACAATGCTGCACACAACACATTCTCAGAGCCTCCTCTGGACAAAACGCAGGCGCACTGGCTGGCTGGCGACTGCGGGATGGACCGCAGCCGCTCTTGTAGTGTTGGCAGCCTTATGCGTCGTCGAGATCAACCATCTTCAGGGGCACATCACTATCGGCAACCTGGACTACTTTGCTATGGTGGCGCGCACCAAGGATCTTCCTGGCTCTTTGTCAGCTTGGGTCAATGGGTTTTACCCGGCGGGTATTCCACTGCTGGCGAGGTTCGGGTTATCCCTGAACGTCGACGTCGCGCACTTCGGGCGGATCGTTTCACTCTTTGGTGGTCTGCTATGTGGATTGGGGACGGCGGCGTTGGCTCTATCCATCACGCGCAGCCGGGCGTTTGCCCTTATCGCGATGGCCTGTCTGGTCTCGACGGGTACGTTGTTGTTCTACGCGGGTTACGAAGGCTCCGATATGCTGGCCGCTGGTCTGCAGGTATTGGCACTGGGTGTGCTGTCACGCAACGTGCAGAATCGCAAGCTTGCGCTTTTGGCCGGCGTTATCGCCGGCCTGGGATATTTGATCCGCTATACTGCTCTGCTTTCCTTCCTTGTTTGTGCGTTTTACTGCGTGGTACTGGCCATTTATCATAAAGACGCTCGCCGTCTGTGGAGCGCCGCGTTTTATGGTCTGGGTTTTGCGGCCGGCGCAGCACCGCAGATTATCACCAGTCTTATCATCACTGGGAAACCGTTTTATATGACCCAGGTCTATCACATCTGGATCAAATTGCACGGCGGCGATGATTTTATCGCCACCTGGGGCAGCGATGCCACCATCAGCCTCGTCAAATTGATCGCGCTTGATCCAGGTCTCTTTGTCCGCAATTGGTGGGGCGAATTCACCAAGTTTTGGCTCCACCAGAATCCCGCTCTGGTGGATCAACCTTTGCTGCAACTGTCGCGTGCCGGGTTGCTGTTGTTCGTCTTTGATCGCCGGATGCGTTGGGAACACCGGTTGCTGTTTGCCATTTATACAGTCGGTATTGTCTCCGCTCTGAGCATATTTACTATTAACACACGGTTCTTGATCATTTTGCTTCCTATTTTCACCATCAGCGCGCTGTATGTTATCTGGCGGGTGATACCCAATGTCAACATCAAGGACATCACCATCCCGCTGAACATGCTGGCGCTTGTGGGGCTGCTCGTCGTTGTGCTGCCATCCTTCGTCGCCTATGCGCATACCCACGAGGGTGGCCCCCACGCCAATGTCATCGAGACCAGCAACCGGATGATTACTGCTGGAGCGCGCAGCGCATCAGAGGTCGCCAGCGCCAATCTCTACCATCAGGACGTCTCTTCGCCAACGCGGGATACCTATCAGAAGCTGTTTAAACTGCCGTCCGCCACGTCGTTGGATGAATGGCGCACAATGGCGTTGGCCTCCGGTGTGCGTTTCATCATCTACGATAACGAAACTGGCACACATTATTATCCGCAATACGAAACGCTCCTGAATCCTTATGAACGTGTTCCGGGTTATACTCCGATCTGGACCCCCGAAAATCAGAGATTTGTTGCCTACAGAATCGAACCCGAAAGTCCACAACCGGCTTACTTGGTTCATGGGCAGTTTGAAAATGGCATCGAATTGCTTGGCTACGATCTCGCAACGCATGGCTATCAGCCAGATGGATCTGGAAGCGCCATTGGGCTGTATCTCTACTGGAAGACCGCGCGGCCGGTAAGCGAGATGCTCAAAGTTTTCACGCACGTCATTAATGACCAGGGCGCACTTGTGGGCCAGGATGATAGCGTCCCCGTACTGTGGACATATCCTGTGGCAGCGTGGCAGCCTGAAGAAGTCGTGGTCGATTATCATCACATTGCTATCTCAGCGGGTGCACCTCTCCAGGATCTTACCATCAATGTCGGGCTTTATGATGCCGGTAGCGGGGTGCGTGTCGCAGTTTTGCCCACGGGCGACAAGATCACGTTGACGGCCGTAAACATCGGTGATGCGAATTGAGAGCGCACTACGGCAAGTGAGTGCTCCGACTTTGTTTGGCGCAGTTATTGCTCTTCTGTCGGTGCGGAAGGTTCAGCGATCTGCTCCGGGGGCACGAGTGCCTCGATGACGATGTCACCAAAAGGCTGAGGCTGTTGGGCCTGTATGGTGCGCTGTTTAATCAACTCCAAAATCGCCTGCAAGGTGACGACGGCCTCGACGCGCGTGGGTTGCTTGCTCAAGAGCGCGCGATAGGTTACAGCCATAGCATGGGTGGACGATTGTGCCCAACGGATAAGGCGCTGGCGGATCAGGCGAATCTGATGGACCACACTGATGCGCGGGCGTTGGATTGCTTCCTGCGGCATCGGCCCTTCGGCGGGGAATAATACAGCCTGAGCTGCCGCGCGTAGGTCCGCCACCGTAACTCCCGACAAGTCGATGATGAAATGCTGTGGGCGCGGCGGTGCGCCGACGTGGACGTAAGCACGCAATCCCACCTCGTCACGTTCCCGGAGCCACTGCGCTGCCTCTTTGTACTGCCGGTAGGCGCGCAATTGGCGCACCAGTTCGTCGCCGATATCATCTTCGTCACGCACGAGCCGCGCCGACTCCGGCGGTTTAGGCAGCAGCGCCCGCGACTTGATCCATAGCAGACGCGCAGCAACTGCTAAGAAGTCCGCTATAACCTCGATCTGCATCTTCTCGCGCAGCACGTTCACCTGCGTCAGGAACTCGTCGGTCACCTCTGCCAGAGCAACCTTCGTAATGTCCAGTTCGTTCTTCTCGATGAGGTGCAACAACAGTTCCAGTGGCCCCTCGAAGATGGGCGTGGCGATTTCATAGCTCATGGGTGTGTGCTTTCTGTTCTCAAGATAGGGCCTAACCACGCAGATTCTTGCCCAACGATCAGAAAAACGGGCGTCGCAGGCCCTTTTGGTTCCGGCTTATCCAGGTTGGGTGAAGGATAACCGAAAAGCGAGAATGTTCAAGTTGGAAGCTGGCTGATGGATACTGGAAGCTGGATACTCGATCCCTGACGCTCGAAGTTAGATGCATATTTGTTGATTCCTTATTCGCCGATTTGCCGATTCACTCGGGTATAAGACAGATTATTGGAGAAAGAAAGGCGTTTGTCTGAGAATCCCTCCTGGCTTGCTGTGGCCGGTTTCTGACCGAGCCACCGTAGGCTCAGGCAATGGGTTACGCGGGCACGGTCGGAGACCGGCCCCAGCACTTTCCAACAATTTGCACTATACCCGATTCACTCATTCGTCTACTCGCTCATCTATGGTATTATTTGGGATATAGTTGGGATAAAGATAGAAAATCGCAAAGTGTGGCTATGGCTTGAGCCTTTCTCAACAACTCTCTGACTTTCGACTTGAGACTTTGGACTCATTTCTGGGGGAACTGTGAACGTTCTGGTTCCGGTGTTGCTGTTGCTGGCGGAACTTTTCGTCGTCCTGGGGTTGTTGCTCTGGGCCGACCGCTGGCTGCATCGCCATCTCCAGGGTGTGATGTATCTCCTCAGCAACGATGAGGAAATCGCGATTTGGCTATACGCCATTATTCTGTTTCCGGGCGTTGTTCTGCACGAACTCAGTCATGCCCTGTCAGCCGCCATTGTTGGCGTGAAGATTGGTCGCATTAACATCCTCCCACGCCGGGTGGGTAAGCGCGTCCAGTTAGGCTTTGTGCCGGTACAAGAGACCGACTTTATCCGTGCCAGTTTCATCGGCGCTGCGCCATTGTTCTGCGGCGGATTGGCCGTCATCGTGTTGGGGTACAAGGTCTTCGGCGCGCCTGAGGTTGTCGCAGCTCTGGCGGTGCAGGATTGGCTGGCCGCGCTTAAAGGGCTCTCCGCCGCGTTCCAGGCGCCGGACGCGTGGATTTGGGCCTATCTGGTCTTCGCCATCGGCAATACGATGCTGCCGAGCCGCTCCGATATTCACGCCTGGCCCTTTATGGGCTTTGTAACTGTGGTGTTGGCATTCCTCATGTTGCTGTTCGGCGGCGGGGCGCTGTTGTTGGATGGCCTGGGGCAGTTTCTCACCGTCGCTGTGCGATGGCTAGTGCTGCTCGGCGGATGCACGTTGTTGGTCGATTTGCCCTTCTTTGTGCTGATCTTCATAGTGCAGAAAGCCTTGGAGCATACCAAGGGCGTTCGTCTGGAGTACCGGTAAGGATGCAAGAAGAGGCAGGATGCAAGAGATAAGAAGCAGGATGCAAGAAGCAGGGAGCAAGATACGGGCGGCAAAGAATTGGCCTGCTGCAGCGATTCTGGCGATTTTCCTGGTGGTTGGGACGTTGTATGCGGCGCACACGCCTGTGTGGCAAGCGCCCGATGAACCCGCACACTACAACTACATCCGCTCGCTGGCCGGGGGCGACGGTTTCCCTGTGTTAGAGTTGGGTGATTACGATCAGGCCTATCTCTCGCGCCTGACCTTCGAAGGATTCCCACCAGAGCTTCCGGTGGCCTCGTTGGAATACGAAGATCACCAACCGCCACTCTATTACTTGCTAGCGACACCGATTTATTGGCTCGGCGATGGTGCGGTGATCCCTTTGCGACTTTTCTCGCTGCTGTTAGGCGCGGTCGGCGTTGCTATGGTGATGGCGATCCTGCGCGAATTCTGGCCAGAGCGGCCTGGGTTGGCCTGGCTGGGCGGGGGCATCGTTGCTTTCATCCCGCAGTTCGTGGCAATGATGGCTGCGATCAACAACGACGCGCTCACGTTTGCGCTGCTGTGGCTGTGGCTGTGGTTAGCGCTCCGCTATCTGCGCGGCGCAACGTCGCCCTGGGTGTTGGGTGGTGTGCTTGGACTGCTGCTGCTTACCAAATCGACGGGGTATGGCGCTGCTGTGCTGGCGGTGCTGGCGATTGCGTTGCGCGCCCGGCGCACGGGACAGTCGATGCGATGGACTGCACGTGAAGTGCTCACGATCCTCGGCCCCGCGCTGATTTTCGGGGCGCTGTGGTGGACACGCAACATTGCCGTCTACGGATGGCCGGATGTGATGGGCCTGATCCGCCACGACGCGATTGTCACCGGGCAGCCGCGCACAATGGATTGGATTGCCCGCGATGGCCTGTTCCCGTTCCTCGGCGGCGCGCTGCGGACGATGTTCCGTTCGTTCTGGGGGCAGTTCGGCTGGATGGGTGTGGTTCTGGATGCGCGCATCTACCTGGGCCTGGCGATCTTCTCCGGCCTCATTATTTGGGGTGCAGCGTGGCGTCTGGCGACGGGCATGCACGCCGGTGGCCTGCGTGCATGCCTGGAGGCCCGGCGGCGCGACGGCATGCTTCTACTCGGCACGTCCGCACTGATCACCGCTGCGCTGTTCGTAGGGTACAACCTCGCGTTCGTGCAGCATCAAGGACGCTATCTCTTCCCAGCCTTGCCGCTCGTTGGATTGGCCGCCGCCGCTGGATTGCAACAACTCCTCAATCGTAAGTTGGCCGTCGTCACGGGGCTGTGTATGCTGCTCGCTCTGATTGTGGTCGGAGTCGTGGGGCTGCTAGCCGGCGATCTCCCGTTTTGGTCGATGGCGCTATTTGGTGCAGCGATGATCGCTTTACCGGCTGCCGCTTTCGTCCCGCAGGCCTGGCGCGGCCTCCTCAGCGCCGGGCTACTCCTCGCGCTGGCTGCTCTGGACGTTTGGTGCTTGTTTGGCTTTATCGTTCCCATCTTGACTGGATGATTGATAGATTGGAGATTGAAGATTGTAGGATCATTCGCGGATTCTCCATTCGCTGATTCTTCATTCTCCATTCTTCATTCTCCATTCTTCATTCTTCATTCGCTGATTCTTGATTTGCTGATTCTCAGGAGCCTGTATGCCTATAGAACCCGGATTGACGAACGAAATCACGCACATTGTTGCCGAAAGTGATACCGCCACTGTCTACGGTAGTGGCCTTGCCCCGGTGTTGAGCACGCCGCACCTTATCGCGCTGATGGAGAATGCAGCGCAGACAATGCTCATGCCCTACCTGGAACCAAGGCAAAGTTCGGTGGGTACCGGTATCGATATGCACCACCTTGCCGCCACCCCGGTCGGGATGTCTGTCCGCGTTTGCGCTCAAGTGACCGAGGTGGCATTGCCACGTGTGTGTTTCCGCGTGGAAGCCTGGGATGCCGTGGAGAAAATCGGCGAAGGCGAACACGAGCGTTTCATCATCGATTGCGAGCGCTTTATGGCGCGGGTGGCGCGCAAGCAGGGGGTG
>JAFGSL010000023.1 GCA_016934645.1 Anaerolineae bacterium | reverse complement strand
GCTGCGCTGGGGACGCGGCGCGTCGAGGTGCGCGTTGACCAGCCCGGCAAGCATCTCCTGCGTGCCAAACACCTCGTGGCAGCAGCCGAACGCCTTGATGTCCGGCTCGGCGGCGTAGAGCGCGGCGGTGCACAGTGTCATCGGGTTGGTGTAGTTAATGACCCACGCCTCAGGGCACTGCTCCATAATCTGGTGCGCGTAATCCACGTAGATGGGCACGGTGCGCAGCGCGCGGCTGATGCCGCCCGGCCCGGTGGTGTCGCCCACGGTTTGGAGGATGCCATACTTCGCCGGGATATCGAGGTCGTTGGCGAACATCCACATCGGTCCCGGCAAAATCGAGAGGAAGACGAAATCCGCATCCGCCAGCGCCTCCTCGGAAGTCTCGTAGGCGTTGACGGCGAACGTCGTCCGCGCGTCTGGGTGACCGTAAATCTCCTTGGCGCGCTCCACGTTCCGCCGCGCAGCCTCGTGGTCGATGTCGTAAAGCGCGATCTCACCCGTGAGGTGCGGGCACAATGCCAGGTCGGTCATCACCATTCTGGCCCAGTAGCGGCTTCCGCCGCCGATGTAGGCAATCTTGATGTCGATAGGATTGTTTTTAGTCAACGTATCACCTCCATTTTGGTGTGAGAAATCGCCTCTCTAGCTGCCGAGCATCCGGGCGACTTTCACGGCTAACATGTCCACAGTGGGGGGCTTGGTAATCCAATCCACCGGAAATGTGTGCTGTAGGGCTGCTAACTCGTCGTACAGTGGATGCCCGGTCACCAACAGCACAGGCTTGTCCCATTGGCGCTCACGGAGAGCCGCAACGAGGGCCATGCCCCCCATCGATGGCATCACAATATCACTCAGGATCAAGGCGACCTCTGCGCCGCGCTGCGTCAAAACAGTCAGAGCTTCCTCGCCATTGATCGCTTCAAGCGTGCGGTAATCCAAAAACTCCAGGCTCTCGACCAATGCCGTGCGCGCCGAGGCGTCATCTTCAACCACCAGGATCAATGCACCCTCCCCTTGAATCAGCGAAGGTTCAGTTGCCAGCGCGGACTCCTCCACAGAAGAGGTCAGTGCTGGCAGATAGAACGTGAACGTCGTGCCGCGTTCGACTTCGGAGGCAACGGTGATTTCACCGTGATGCACCGTGACGATGCTGCGTACCTGCGCCAGGCCCAAACCAGTTCCCTTCCCCAGCGGCTTGGTCGTGAAGAATGGCTCGAACAAATGCGCGCGCACTTCCTCGGGCATACCCATACCTGAGTCTGAGACATCAACCTGTATCCAATCGCCTGCACTTAGTTGCGGAATGGGTGGGGTATCGCCATCTGCGACGTGACAGTGTGCCAGCCGCAACTGCAATTCACCGCCCTCGGGCATTGCATCCCGTGCATTGACGACCAGATTCATCAGCATCTGTTGTATGCTCGTAGGATCGGCGTTAACATGATATTCAGCCGGTACACTGTGAAACGTGATATTGATATTCTCCGGCAAGGTGCGTTTGAACAACTGAACCTGTTCTTCCAGAAAGGACAATAAATCCAATGTAGTGGGTTCGATCTCAGCCTTGCGGCTGAAGTCCAGGATTTGGCGGATCAAGTTCGTCGCATGTTGAGCCTGCTGGCTAATGGTCAACATGCGCTCACGGATATGCTCGGGGATTCCTGGGGTGCGCGCTGCGATCTGTGCATAGAGGGTAATCGTCGCCATAATGTTGTTGAAATCGTGGACAACCCCCGCTGCCAGTTGTCCCACAGCAGCAAGCCGATCCTGCTGCTGGATTTGTGACAGCAGGCGTTCGCGCTCGGCCTCGGTCTGTTTACGTGCAGTGATATCGCGGACGATCACCTGCTCGGCTGGACGGTCTACGTAGGTCGTCAGACTGACGTTCAACTCGACCTCTACGTAACGACCATCACGACAACGCATGACAGATTCGTAGACTTGCGGAACAGCTTCGCCGGCCATGCGGCGTCGGTAATAATCGTTCAGCTTCGGAAATTCGCCAGGAGCAAAAAACTCGCTGAAGGGATGCCCTATGGCTTCGGCGAGGGAGTAGCCGGAGAGATCGGCCAGATAGCGATTGCAGTACGCGATGCATTCGTCCTGCAGAATAGCGATACCATCATTCGCGTATTCCACCAAATGTCGATACTTCATTTCACTATCCCGCAATGCAGCCACGATACGCTCGCGCTCGGCGATCTCTTCCTGCAACTGCCGGTTGGTTTCCAACAATTCCATGGTACGCGCCTGGATGATCTGTTCCAAATGCTCGGCCATCGCGTGCAATCGCAAATGCGTAAACACGCGTGCCAGTACTTCTTCCCTTTGCAGGGGTTTGGTGATGTAATCTACAGCGCCGAGTTGAAAACCCTTGACCTTCTGTCCTGTCTCGGTCAATGCCGTCAAGAAGATGACCGGGATAGCCTGTGTGTCGGGATTGGCCTTGAGCCGCCGGCACGTTTCAAAACCATCCATCCCCGGCATCACAATATCCAGTAATATTAAAGCCGGCCGCGCGAACTGCGCCCGCAAGAGGCCCTGTTCCCCGGTCCGCGCAATCAAGACCTCAAAGTCGTATTCCGTCAAATAATCGCTCAATGTCGCCAGATTGTTGGCGTTGTCGTCAATGATGAGCACGGTCTGCGGCGGGATGTCGAATGTGAATGTACGAATTTGTGAGTCGCTCATAGGTCACCTCCCGAAGGCTGAGCCAGAAGCACGCTTATCTTCGTCAAAATGGCTAGCAAACTACTCCAGCGGAAGTAGTGAAGATGACCGTGTTTTGCAACGCCGGGATACGGTGCAAAAGCTTCAGGTCCGCTGGTGACGCCCACCCACAACACGCCGGCGCTATCCTCGTAGATGATCGTCAAATTGTTGTCAGCCAGGCCAGAAGGGTCCTGCGGGTTGTTTTGATAACGAGTGAAACGCTCGCTGTCGCGCTCGAAACGATGCAGCCCGCCGCCAAACGTCCCAACCCACAATTCATCCAGGCTGTCCTCGAAAATCGCCCAGACACTGTTGTGCGCCAGACTGTATGGATTGTCAGGACCGGCAGGATAGTGCGTGAATTGTTCAGTGACCGGGTCGAAACGATACAATAACGCCCCTGAGCGACCCTCATAAATGGCGCTGACATAGTTATGACTCAAGCTGTAGGGATCGCCTGGGTCATTCACATAGCGGGTGAAGCGTCCTGTCTCGCAGTCGAGGCGATTGAGGCCACCGTTCTCCGTCCCCACCCAGAGCGCGCCCGATCTATCGACGTAGAGCGCCAAGATGAAATTGTTGCTCAAGCTGTAAAGATCATCGGGATTGTGTTTGTACACCGTAATGTCGTAGCCATCGTATTTATCCAATCCATCCTGCGTACCAAACCACATAAACCCCTGCCGATCTTGCGCGATGCACATCACGAGCGCGGTGGAAAGCCCTTGTTCCGTGGAGATGAAGTCAAATTTGATATCGGGGCCTTGCTGCGCCAGCGCTGTAGTTGCGCCGATCAATATCAGGCCCATACTCAGCGCCAGACCGAGAAGTCTCCGCACTAAACACCGCCCGATACCCGGATATATCCCTTCATTGCCCCTCCCGCGATAAACCAACATTAATATTCACAAGTGGAGAGCCAAAATGTAGCTTATGCTATGAGTATATACCAATGAACGCTAACCGTCAAAATTCCAATAGTGAATGGGTGCATTTCAGGACGGGGGCAGGTTTTCGTAGGCGCGGGACCACAGGTCGTCGAAACGTTTCTGGCCAGACAAGATAGCCGC
>JAFGSL010000176.1 GCA_016934645.1 Anaerolineae bacterium | reverse complement strand
CGCGCGACGACGGTGGAAGACATCGCCCGCGACTACGCGCATCTGGTCAACTGCGATCCGTATCAAGATATGCTCTTCGCCGAAGTGAACGGTGAGGTCATCGGTTACGGTCGCGTCTACTGGTACGGGTTAGCCGATGGGACATGCTCATACGGGCACTTCGTCGCTCTCCTGCCGGCATGGCGCGGTCAGGGTATCCGCCTCGCGATGCTGCGCCACAACGAACAACGCCTGCGCGAGATTGCAAAGACGCATCCGACCGGCGACGGGCAGCATTTCGAGTGTTGGGCCAACAAAACCGAGACACACTGGCGCGCCCTGTTGATGGATGAAGGCTACACCCCCGTGCGCTACGGCTATCTTATGGTGCGCCCCGATCTGGAAAACATCCCAGATGCACCGCTTCCGGAGGGATTGGAAGTGCGCCCGGTGCGCCCGGAGGATTACTGGACGGTCTGGTACGCTGCAAGAGAAGCCTTCCGCGATCACTGGGGCTACTCGGACGACGAGTGGGCCGACACGAACTTCGAGAACTGGCAGGAAAGCCACATCTTCACGCCGGAGCTGTGGCAAGTGGCATGGGATGGCGATGAAGTCGCCGGCATGGTGCTGAACTTCATCGACGCAAAGGAAAACGCAGCCTACAATCGTCTGCGCGGCTACACGGAGACCATCTGCGTGCGTCGTCCCTGGCGGCGACGCGGGCTGGCGCGTGCGTTGATCGCCCGCAGCCTCGCCGTCCTCAAAGCGCAAGGCATGACCGAAGCCGCGCTCGGCGTGGACGCGCAGAACCCGAACGGCGCGCTGCAGCTTTACAAGAGCATGGGCTTCTCACCAGTCAAAGAGGATACCGCCTTCCGCAAATCACTCTAACAAGCGTATCCCGCTTATCTCCCCCCCCAGAGGAACAGGTTTCTGTGGTAGCAACAATGCCGCAGAAACCTGTTAAAAATGAATTCCCTATTGACACACGCCGCATCTATGCTATAGTTAGATCGACTGGTCAGACCACTTACCAGACCTAACAAACCTGACAGGTCTCAGAAGACCTGTCAGGTTTAACAACGGAGAATCAATGATGAACAACACCTGGTCCGCGCCGCAGCGTCCGGCGATCTACGCCGAACAAGCCCTCATCAACGCCATCCTGGACGGCACATACCCGCCCGGCAGCGCGCTTCCCGGCGAACGCGATCTAGCCGAACAACTCGGCGTGACGCGCCCCACCCTACGCGAGGCCCTGCAACGCATGGAGCGCGATGGCTGGATCAGCATCCAGCAGGGTAAGTCGACGCTGGTGCGCGCCATCTGGACTGAAGGCGGTCTCAACGTACTCAGCTCGCTGGCGCGCTACGGGAAGCAAGGACTTGAGAACCACATTCCTTTCGATTTCATTCCACGATTGTTGGAAGTGCGCCTGGCGCTGGCGCCGGCCTACGCTCGCGCCGCTGCGGTATGCGACGAAAACCACGAACTCATCGACTACCTGAGTACTCCTCCCGACCTCGACGACACACCTGCAACCTACGCAAGCTTCGATTGGCACCTGCACCACCGGCTTACCGTGGCGTCCTGCAACCCGATCTACACGTTGATCTTGAACGGCTTCGCCGAACTGTACGCGGCGATGGCGCAGATTTACTTTACGCAGCCGGAAGCGTGTGCCGCGTCACACCGCTTCTACATCCGGCTGCTGGAGGCCATCCGGCAACGCGACGCCGCCGCCGCCGAAACCATCACGCACGAGACTATGGCCGAGAGTCTCGTTCTGTGGAAAACAGCACAACGCAAATAAGAGAATCCTAAAATTCTCGCGCAAAGGCGCAGAGACGCCAAGAGGATCTTAAAAACTCTGCGTCTTTGCGGCTCTGCGGGAGATATTCGCTCTGATGATATTGTCGTCCATTACATATTCGTGAAGATTAGTGCAAATTCGTGGTTTTCTGTGGAGGGAATTATGCGACGGTGGAATGGTTGGGGAGAAGAGACATTTAGCTATCCGCTGCCTGAGGCGGGGCTGACGTTTTTGGAGAAAGTTGTGGGGCCGGGCGTTGTTGCGCCTGATGCAACATTAGAGGATGTGCTGGCGCAGGTTCCGGCGTCACGATTACCGGAGCACCCGCTCATCCACACCGACGCCAACGCGCGCCTGCGCCACGCACGCGGGCACAGCTTGCCCGACTGGAACGCGCTAAAGAGCGGGACCATCGGTGTTTTCCCCGACGGCGTAGCTTATCCCACGACCGGTGAGGAGGTGCGGGAACTCATCCACTACGCCCAGAACGCAGGCGCGCGCCTCATCCCATACGGGGGCGGCACGAGCGTCGTGGGGCAGATCAACCCGCTGCCCGGCGATGCGCCCGTCCTCACCGTGGATATGAGTCGTATGTGTCGCTTGCGCACCTTCGACCCGGTTAGCCAGTTGGCGACGTTCGAGGCTGGCGTCAGCGGACCAGACCTCGAAGCACACCTGCGCGCACATGGCTGCACGCTGGGGCACTACCCGCAGTCCTTCGAGTATTCGACGCTGGGTGGCTGGATTGCGGCCCGGTCGAGCGGGCAACAATCACTCGGCTATGGGCGAATCGAGAAGCTCTTCGCGGGTGGGCGCATCGAGACACCGGTGGGGACGTGGGACATCCCCGCGAACGTTCCTGCGTCTGCCGCCGGACCGGATGTGCGCGAATGGGTGCTCGGTTCCGAGGGGCGGATGGGCATCATCACCGAGGCCACCGTGCGCGTCAGCCCATTGCCGGAACGCGAGGAATTCCACGCATTCTTCTTCCCCACCTTCGAGGCAGGGCTAGACGCCGTCCGTGAGATCATGCAGGCCAGGCCACCGCTGGCGATGTTGCGCCTCAGCACCGCCACCGAGACGGCAACGACGCTGGTTTTGGCCGGACATGCCTTCCTCATCGGCGGGCTGGAACGCTATCTCGCCTTGCGCGGAGCCGGTGAGGAGAAATGTATGCTGATTATGGGCATCGCCGGGCGCGAACACATCACCAAAGCCGCATACCAAGCAGCACGGAGCATCGTGGGGGACCACGGCGGCTTGTATGTGGGGCAGACGTTCGGCAAGACGTGGCACAAGAATCGTTTCAAATCACCCTACCTGCGCGATTCACTCTGGAAAGCAGGCTACGCCATCGACACGTTGGAGACAGCGACCGATTGGGCGCATGTTCCGGCGCTCATCGAAGTCATCGAGAATGCACTACGCTCGGCGTTGCTCAACAAAGATGAATTCGTCGGGGTGGCTAAGCCACACGTCTTCACACATCTCTCACACACCTACCCCTACGGCAGCAACGTCTACACGCAGTACCTCTTCCGCCGCGCAAGTACCCCTGAAGAGACGCTGGAACGCTGGCAGATGCTCAAGACCGCCGCGAGCGAAGCCATTGTCGCGCAAGGGGCCACCATCAGCCACCAACACGGCGTCGGCGTGGATCACAAACCATATCTAGCTGTCGAAAAAGGCGAACTGGGCATGACGGCGCTGTGCGCTCTGTTCAAAAGTTTCGATCCGGACGGTATGATGAATCCAGGCAAAATGCTTTGAACAGGACAAACTAAAAGTTCTCACGCAAAGCCGCAGAGACGCCAAGAAGATTCTAAAAAACTCTGCGTCTTTGCGGCTCTGCGGGAGATATTCACTTTCATAATACTGTTGCCCATTACAAATTTCGCGTGGATTCAGCGAATGTAGACATTCGTGAGGATTAGTGGTTGATCTTGGAGGGTTGTGATGTGGACAAAGAATTGGCGGGATGAGATTTGGGCAAGCCTGGATCAGCCGTGGGATGTGCTCATCATCGGTGGGGGAATCACAGGCGCTGGGATTCTACGCGAGGCGACCCGCGCCGGGCTAAAGGCGCTGCTGGTCGAACAGAAAGACTTCGCCTGGGGCACATCCAGCCGCTCGTCGAAGCTCGTCCACGGCGGATTGCGCTATCTCAAGGAGGGCAAAGTCTTCCTCACGCGCGCCTCGGTGCGGGAACGCAAGCGCCTGATCGACGAAGGGCCAGGGCTGATTGATCCTATGGGCTTTCTCCTGGCAACCTACAAAGGCGATTTTCCCGGCAAACTGACGTACCGCGCAGGCCTCACCGTCTACGACCTGCTGGCCCTGCAATGGAGTCACACCCACTACAGCCCGGAGGATTTCCGGCTGTTGGCCCCACATATTGTGGCCGATGGGCTGGAAGGCGGATTCCGCTACGGCGACGCGCAGACCGACGACGCGCGTCTGGTGCTGCGTGTGATCCTTGAATCTGTAGCGGACGGCGGTTTTGCCATCAATTATGTGTGCGCCGATACATTACTACGCGAAGATAATCGTGTTGTAGGCGCAATCCTGCACAACATTGTTTCAAACCAACGCATGGAGGTACGCGCCAAAGTTGTCATCAACGCGACGGGT
>JAFGSL010000175.1 GCA_016934645.1 Anaerolineae bacterium | reverse complement strand
GTGGGCTACCTGCGCCCCGTCCAGGCCTGGAACAAGGGGAAACAGCAGGAATTCCAGGAGCGCCGCACGTTCAACGTCTCGGAAAAGTAACCCGTTCATAATGCAACTCAAGGGATGGGTGCGCACCTCGCTGATCGACTATCCCGATCACATTGCGACGGTGCTGTTTACCGGCGGCTGTAATTTCCGCTGCCCGATGTGTCACAACGCCGACCTGGTGCTGCGCCCAGAGACGTTGCCCGACATCTCTGTGGCGGAGGTCCTTGCCTATCTGGAGCAACGCGCGGGACGGCTCACCGGCGTCGTGCTGACCGGAGGGGAACCCACCCTCCAGAACAACCTGGCGGAATTCCTCGGCGACGTCCGCGCCCTGGGATACGCCGTCAAACTCGACACCAACGGCTACCGGCCTGACGTGCTGGCTGCGCTGTTGCGCCGGCGGCTGATTGACTACGTCGCCATGGACGTCAAAGCGCCGCCGGAGAAGTATGCGGAGATCGCGGGGGTCCCCAGCCTCGCCATCGACCGCATCGCGCGCAGCCTGGACGCGCTGCGCGACGGCGACGTCGTCTACGAGGTGCGCACGACCGTGGTCCCCTGGCTCACCACAGACGACGTCGCGGCGCTGGCGCAGTGGCTCGCGGCGCGCTTCCCGCCTCACGGTCCCCAACGCTGGGTTTTGCAACCGTTCCAGGCGCAACACACGCTGGATGCACGCCTGCGCGACGCCATCCCCTACACGCCGGCGCAATTGCACGCCCTGGCCGCGCGCACGCGCCGGTGGGTACAGACAGTCAGCGTCCGCTAAGAACCTTCCAGAAAAACGACAGATAGGCTTGCCACTTTTTGAAATAGTTCTATACTGGCTCTAATGAAGTGTCCAGGTAGACCGAGGAAGGTGTGCTATGAGTATCGAAATATACTACGTTTCAGGAAGTAGAATCACATGATCGATCAAAACTTTCCCGCAATCACGAATAGTGAAGAAACGATCGGTCAGTTGGAGTCCGTCATGCAGAGCAAGCTGGACGGATTTGCCAAGGCCATTATCGCCCATGACCCATACATTGAGCCAGATACGGATGCCAGCCTCGAACTCTCTTTTGGGATGAAGGCGTTCGATCTTCTGGTGCCCAGATCCCTCAACTACAAAGCCCACGACTATATGTATCAACGTCTCGTTCGCTTCTATAGTGATGCAAAGTGTGTGGGTTGTGGTGCCTGTGAAAGAGTCTGTTTGAGCGAAAGAAAGGAGAATCCGTCATGACCGCAGAATCAGACCAGGTAGAAAATCAAGATTTGCCAGAAATCGAGAAACATATCAGTGCCCTGAAAAATCAAGACAATTATATTCGAGCCGATGCCATCATAGCTTTGGCCAAATATGGGGAAACGGCATCAGAGCCGCTGATAAGGTCGATCAAGCAAGAATATGGGGACTATGGGGTCAGGCAAATTGCCGCAACCGTTCTATCCAAAGTAAACGAACCGTGGATGGAAGAGTGTCTGGCTGCTGCCAGGGCCGAGAAATGGTATATCGACAAACTACAGAAGGAGTTTAACCAGCCGGCAGCGAGTCCTCTGATAGGAAAAATGCCCCCCAGCGCCATAAGACATTCAATGGTTGAAATGCTGGATAAGGAATTGGGTTCAATGCCTGCTGCGCTGATTGTTGCGATGAAGACGGATTTGGAAAATGCACCCTCGGTGGCGAATAAAGCCTTGGCCGGACTTGGATGGGACGGAGACATGGAGGCAATCGCCACTATGATCCCCCAGGCGATACCGGAGAAGCCACGAAAAGGAAACAGACCGTGGGTCATTCTACTGTTAATCCTGTTGATATTGTTCATTTGTTTTGGTCTGCCGGCTCTCATTTTCCTGCTCTAACTCTTAACGATAGGGCAAACCACAACCCAAAGTAATCAAAGGATATGGATTCGATTTTGTTCTGATACGTGACGCGTGATTGGCCTTTCACGTATCACGCATCACGTTTTAGTATGGATATTCGTACCAATCCAACAATCCCAACGGCGTTGCTGCGCCGGCGTAAAGGAGCAGGGACGTGTATTTGTCCGCAAAGGGACGGCCCCCACCCTCGCCGTCGATGACTGCGCCGCTGTCGTCGGCGTACTTAGGGCGTTCCCGCGAGAACGTCTCCACACCCGCCGCCGCAAATTGCCGTGTAGCGATCTTGAGATACTTCTCGTCGTTGGTGATGCGATAGGCGTGCGTCAACGCTTCGAGCAGGTGATAGGTGGGCGCGGTTCGTCGCAGCGACGGCAGCTCCTTGTAGTAGGCCACGCCGTCCGACCCCAGGCAGTGCGCCAGCAAATCGTCAACCGTGGCGACGATCAGCGCTTTTACCCGCTCCGCCAACTCGCCTTCCGGCTCGATGAGTAAATAGCGTGCGAAGGAGTTCACCGTCAGGGAGATCATAAACGGCACGCGCGGCATACTGTGGCTGGTGTACGGCGCCAGCAGCGCACCGTAACGGTCGAACCAGTCGAGGTACATCGTCACCAGCTTGCGAGCCTCGTCGCGCCAGCGTTCCTCGCCCGTGCCGATCCACATCCCCACGAGCGCGCGCAGCGCCCACCCACCCTCACGTACCGAAGTCTCACCGGGCGCCTTCATATGCGGGCGTTCCATGTGCCGCAGGATGTTCTCCGCCACCGAACGCGCCGCGTCGAGCGCCTCGCGCCGCCCGGTGAAGAAGTAGTAGTCGAGCAACCCCTCTGTCCACTCGTGCGACGGTGTGACGCCGCCGGTGACGTGATAGCGTGTGTGGATTTTCAGGCCGCCGTGCAGTAGCGGATCGGGACTATAGTGGCACAAATCCACATCGAGCCAGTGCCGCGCCGAGACCAGCGCCGAATCGAGCACGCGGCGCTGCCCGGTGAGCGCGTAGTAGAGGGCGCAGGCGTGTGGACGGTCGTACTCGTTGTTGACGAATACGCTATGCCCCTGCCCGCGTCCCTGGTTGGTGTAACCCGCGTCGGGCGCATCGCCGAAGTGGAACATTCCCAACGCCTTGGGCCGCCCGTCGTGAATCCGGTTGAGGAACGTGAGCAGACGGTTAGGCAGCTTTTCGGGGAAGAAGGTTTCGAGCCAGGGATTGTTCGCGCGGAACCACGCCCGCGACAGCGCCGGGCGGTCAGGCAACTGGAATTGCAAGCTACGCACGCTCCCTTCCACAAGGGGCATGTCCGGCGCGTGGAAGTGCACCTGGATGCGGTGCGTCTTCGCCATCCCCTGGATCACCGGCGCGGGCGGCGCATCGTCGGGATAGAGGGCGCACACGATGCCCTCTTTCGCTACGCGAAGCTTCTTGGGGAAGTTCTGGTGCGCCTGGGAGATGGAGAGCATCACCCCGCCAGTTTCGTCGCGCCAATCCACCCAGAAATCGCCGTAGAAGCTGTCGATGAAGTGCTCGTTGGCCTGGTAGAGGATTGTCTCCGTCGTCAACGCCATTTCCGGCGGCGCATCATCCGATTCCCGGATCGCGGTGCGATAGTAGCCCTGCCCTAACGCGAGATGCGGTGCTTCAGCACGCAGCTCTGGTTGGAAGGTGAGGGTCAGACTTTCCAACGACCATTCTGGCGCTTCTTCCGCGTGGATGAACTGGTGTTCGACTTCGATGTAGGGCTTTCCGGCATAGGCCGTGATGCGCCCGCAAAAGTCAAGGTATGGCGTCCCGTCTGCTTTGCGGTGCTTCCCCTTGACAAGGATCACCGCGTGCAGCGGGCCAGCCTCCTCGATTTCCAGTTCCATGGGACTGGAGGCCGTCTCGACGATCTGCCCATCGTAAGTCAGTGCGAAACCTTTGAACGGCGTGGCATCCCACAACGATACACCGTTGAGCTTCACCTCGCACACCGGCAGAAAGCCGTTGTTGGGAATGAGGAAGGATAACGGACCGGTCTCCACATGAAGGCCAGCAGACGTTTCGGTTACAACCAGACCTGTCAGGTTTTCTGAAACCTGACAGGTCTCATCAACGTCGAACGTCAACGTCTTCTCCCGGTTGCCCGGCAAGTCCGGCTGGAAATGGACGAGCAACCACTTGACGCTACCATCGGGCCACGTCGCCAGCGCGCGCACCTGCGTAGGCAACACCGCATCGCCGTCGCGGATAACGAAATGCGCCGGATCGGTCAACGCGCCTGCCGCAAACGGAATACTCACCGTCACCGGCTCAGCAGAACGGTCGAACTGCGAAATCTTCTCGAAGTACAGGGTATTCATACAAACTCCTATCAAATGACTCAACGGATTGAACGGATACAACGGAAAAATTTATCCGTTAAAATCCGTTCAATCCGTTGAAGAATCTATTGCAAAGCTCCACGCGCGGCGACGGACCAGACGACTTCCACTTTCCCGTTGCGCGCGCCGACGATCTGGTTGAACAGATTGCTGACCACGCAGCAGTGATTGGGGATCACCGTCACGC
>JAFGSL010000022.1 GCA_016934645.1 Anaerolineae bacterium | reverse complement strand
TGGACGTCTTTTTGCTGTCCTTGAGCGGCTGTGATACCGGGCAGTGCTACTCAGCGACATCCTACGGTGACTGGAGCTTGACCCAGGGATACATGGCGCCAGGGATGTATTATATCGCTGTGGATGGAGCTAATGGGGCAGCCGGTACCTATACACTCGCTCTGACTTGTCAAAGCGGCCCGGTCCGCCGGATTTTCCTGCCGTTGGTGATCAAGGGAGGATAAACTCAGATGAAGGTGCGACCTGTGGCGACGTTCTCTATTGTCGCCTATGACCCTAATCGTAAGGAATGGGGCGTGGCGGTACAGTCAAAGTTCTTGGCCGTTGGAGCGGTCGTACCGTGGGCTAAAGCTGGCGTTGGGGCTGTCGCAACGCAATCCTATGCTAACCTCACCTATGGTCCGGATGGGTTGGCGCTAATGGCTCAGGGAATGTCGGCGGTAGATACTCTCAATGTACTCACCGAACAAGATGAGGGGCGGGCTTCGCGGCAGGTCGGCGCAGTGGACGCACGAGGAACGGCTGCATCCTTCACCGGCGAAGGGTGCCACGCGTGGGCGGGGCATATCGTCGGCGAGGGGTATGCGTGCCAGGGCAACATCCTTGTGCCTGGTACCGTCGAGGCGATGGCCGCGGCTTTTGAAAGCCTGCGCGCCGGGCCTGGTGAGTTGGCGGACTGGCTGGTCGATGCGCTGATGGCAGGCCAGGACGCCGGAGGCGATAGTCGCGGCCGGCAATCGGCAGCCGTTCTCGTCGTGCGCGAGGGTGGGGGATACGGTCGCAACAATGACCGCTACCTAGACCTTCGTGTGGACGACGATCCATATCCCATCCAAAAGCTCAAGAAGCTGGTGACGATGCACCATCTGTATTTTGGCGCGGTGAATCCTGATGATTTGATCCCCCTGAGCAATGTCGCGACTGAATTGCAGGCGCTGCTCCAACGGACTGGCTACTACGACGGCCCAGCAAGTGGCGTGTTCAATGATGTGACGCGCAAGGCTCTGTTTGCGCTCGTCGGCAAGGAGAATCTGGAAGAACGTTGGGACGGCACGAGTGACAAGATCGACCGCCAGGTTTTGGCTTATCTGCGTGATAAATTCGTGTGATGATGGAAGGACGGATTTGAGAATGAACCAAGTTTTACATAAGATCAAACAGATGTGGCCGGATGCTGATCCACAGGAAATCCTGGATACTTTGAACGTGTATGGGACGGAAAGCTACGAGACAGGGCAGACGCGCGTGCAGTTGGCAATATTGAAGTTAAGTGAGGGAGATCGCGAGCGGCTGCCAGACCTGGTCAAGATGGCAAAAGTGGATTTTCGCGACGTCCTGGCGTATGCAGAATATCCGGGAGAGATGAGGACAAACCCAACCGAAATGCGCGATATGCCCAAGGAAGATGCACAATCCATCAGGCAGAAAGATAGAGAGCAGTACGAGTCGTGGTTGAAGAAATAATCTATCTCGTACGACATGGCGAGACAATTTGGAATCTAGAGGGACGCAGACAGGGTCATTTGGATTCCCCGCTGACCGATCGCGGCTATGCTCAAGCAAACGCGGTTGCACAATGGCTATCGCGCGAATTGACGGATAGGAAGGATGTTCGGATCATCAGTAGCCCACTGGGCAGAGCAATGACTACAGCGTCGATCATTGCACAGCACCTTGGCCTTTCGCAGAAAGATATTATCCCTGAACCGTTGCTTTTGGAACATCACATGGGATTCTGGCAAGGACTGACAAATGAACAGATAGATGACGAGTTTCCCGGCGAGCGTAAAAGGCGCGATGCGGATGCATGGGAATACACCATCCCCGGAGGGGAAAGCTACGCCCGTGTCTATGAGCGAGCGGTTGCCTGGCTTAGAACGATTTCAGAAGACTGGACGGTCGTGGCTGTGGCTCACGCGATGATAAGCCGTACCATCCGGGGAGCATACGCTTGTTTAGATCAAAGCCATATGCTGGCTTGGCATCACCCTCACAACGTGATCTACCGTCTTCATCAAGGCAAGATAGAAGAGATGAAATGTGATTGACAAGAATACATGACCGGAGGAGATTATGATAACGATTCCCGAAACACATCGCGACCTGCTGAGATCGGATGTTGCTATCCTGGCAACGATCGGGCGGAATGGGTACCCACAAGTGACGGCGCTTTGGTTCCTTTTCGATGACGATGGTATGATCAGATTATCCCTGAACACCACACGGCAGAAGGTCAAGAACCTTCGAATGCATCCGGAGTGCACCTTCTTCATCCTCGATTGCGCCAATCCCGCCCGTACTTTGGAGGTGCGGGCGCGTGCCGAACTGACTCCCGATCCGGATTACACCTTTGCTGACAAACTGGGGCGCAAATACGGTGCGAATGTGCGCATGATAGATCGGCCCGGCGAGTCCCGCGTGGTCGCCACCTTGCACCCGATCAAAGTTAATGCGATAGACTTGAGCCGCCGATAAGCTCGTCGCTGGCTACTGCATCTCTTCCCAATTCGCCCCCACCTCCACATCGACCTTGAGTGGAACGATCAGTGCAAAAGCTTGCCCCATAGCCTCGCGCAGCAGTGCAATCGTGCGCTCGCGTTCCTCTTCCGGTGCTTCGAGTACCAACTCGTCGTGAACCTGGAGGATCATCCGCGCGCACAATCCGCTTTCTGTGAGCATCCGGTGGGTGCGCAGCATCGCCAGCTTGATGATGTCCGCCGCGCTGCCCTGGATGGGTGTGTTGATCGCCATGCGCTGCGCGGCCTGGCGCTGT
>JAFGSL010000174.1 GCA_016934645.1 Anaerolineae bacterium | reverse complement strand
TGATTTTTACGTTCGTAGTAACGACTTTAGTCGTCCAAAGACCGCTAAAGCGGTTACTACGAACAGATTTTCGATCTACTGAGACTACAGTATAATCAGCCTTTGATGAAACGTTTCTATGTTTTCGGTATGACGCTCGTGCTCCTGGTTGCGGCAGTGCTACGCCTGGGTGCATTGCCTGATACGCCCGTAGGTTTACACTATGACGAAGCCGCCAACGTTATTCTCACACGGCAAATCGCTTCTGGTGATTATCGCCCGGTGTTCATCCGCGCCTATACCGGCAAGGAAGTGTTCTTTTTCTATACCGGCGCGTTCTGGGTGTGGGCGACCGGTGGCGCGCTGTGGGGTTTGCGACTGAACGCGGCAATGCTCGCTATCCTCACCGTCGCAGCGACCTATGCCGCAACCCACGCGCTATTCGGTCCCGCAAAACGCTCGCGGGAGATTGCGCTCCTGACAGCGGGATGGGTTGCTATTGCTTTCCCGCATGTGCTCCTGAGCCGTTATGGCTTCCGCGCTATCTCACAGCCGCTGCTTCAGGCGTTGACGGTTGCCACGCTCTGGCGTGGCCTGCGCAACGGCACACGCCGCTGGCTCGTCGCAGGCGGCGTGTGCCTCGGCCTTACCGCATACACCTATCTGGCGGCGCGCCTGTTCCCGATACCGCTGGCATTAGCGCTGGGGTGGCTGCTCGTCCGCACGCCTCGGGGAACTCGTCTGAGACGAGTGGGCCAATTGGGACTGGTGTTACTGGTTGCTGTGGTTGTCTTTTCCCCGCTGGGCTTGTACTTTCTGCGCAACCCCGACGCCTTCACCACACGCATCACCCAGGTCGCTGCCGCGACGTGGCGCGATGCACTGCGCGGATTGTGGCTCTGCGTGCGCGCGTTGGCCTGGCCCGGTGGCGGCGATCCTTATATCCGCTTCAACGTCCCCGGTAAACCGGTACTGGACATTGTCTCGGCGGCCCTGGCCTTGATTGGATTGGCCTGCCTTCTGTTCCCCAAGCAAGGCAACAACCTGTACCGTGCCGGGCGAACCTTCATCGTCGCGGTACTGGCGACGATGCTGTTCCCCAGCGCGCTGGCGACCTCCGAGATCACGCCGAGTAACCTGCGTCTGATCGGCTTGTTCCCTTTCATCGCCATTCTTCCGGCGTATGGTGTTGCTACGCTCATCACCATGCTCACAGGCTATCTGCGAGCCAAAAGGCGTCTCCTGTCTCTTGCTTCTTGCCTCCTGCTTCTTTTGCTGCTTGGCGGATTAGCGACCGCTCACGCCTATCGCCAATGGGCCTCGTCTAGCGAGCTATTCTACGCCGCCGATGGCGAGATGGTGCTGGCGGCAGAGGCGCTGGACGCGGCGGACCTATTGCAGACCACGGTCTACATCGCCAGCGAGCATTACCGTCACCCTACAGTGGCGGCCCTGGCACGACAGTATTTCCAAGCCAAATGGCTCACTGGCGGAGCAACGCTTGTACTCCCACTGTCCCGGGATGCCCTCTATCTATGGCCACGCTCAATCGCGCTGCCAGCATTCTGGCCCAAGACGATCACCGAGAAATGGCGCATCACCGCTCTCAACGACCCCACCGGCGAACCGGCTCTGTGGGTGCAACGCCTTGACGAAAGCGATATCACCGCACTGCGCGCAGCAACGTCTGACCCGGAATCCACTGCCGATTCCGTCGCTGACTTCGCGCACGTGATCTTTCTACACAACACGCAGTCGGTGGGCGCGTGTCGCGTCGCCGAACCGTGCCCGATCCTCGTCACGTGGATGGTCAACGCGCCATACACTTCACTCCAGCCAGTAGTGCGCCTGCTGCACCCGGAAACCGGCGAATGGACACGTGTGACGGCTTTCCACTATCCACCGGAGCAGTGGACGATAGGCGATCTCGTCCTCGACCAGTACACGCTCACCCCGCCCGTAGGCATCCCGCCCGTGGAGGGCTACGAGATCGGCGTGAGTTTCTTCAACCCCGACAGTGGTGAGGTGCTGCCGCGTCTGGAAGCGGAGCGTTTCGCCGGGCTCGAGGCGCGCTTTCCGCTGACGGGGACGTTGCTGCCGATGCCGTCTGCGCCCAACACCGAACAATCCGAGGCCGCCTGTTTCGGCATTCCACGCGTGACCGATACCATTCTCGGCGACCTGCGGCTGACAGGCATTACGTCCCCGCCCGAGAGCATGCGCCCCGGCGAATCTATGCTTCTCCGGCTATGCTGGCAAGCGATAGGCGATGCGCTGCCGGAAGGTGACGTCACCCTGACGCTGACCGGCTCAGAGCAACCCGCGCCTGTGACGCGCCTCTACAGCGGTGCGCCAGCAAGCGGCTATGCCTTCACGCAATGGCGCCCCGGTGACATCATTGAGGACCGTTACGCGTTACGCTTGCCGAGGGAGATCGTAGCCGGGCAATACATACTGGCGTTATCGGTAGGGGATACGCCCGTGGCGACGTTGGGGAGCGTGGAAGTGCAAACTGTGACGCGCACCTTTGCGCCGCCAGAGATACGGCACCCCTTCGAGGTAGACTTCGGCGCACACATCCGCTTACTCGGTTACGATGTGGGAACGCTCCAGGCGGGTCAACCCTTGGAGACAACGCTGTACTGGCAATCGCTGGCTGAGCTAGATGAAGATTACCTTATCTTCGTGCATGTGCTGGATGAAACCGGTGCCATCGTCACGCAAGTGGACGAAGGACCGCAGCAGGGGAGCTATCCCACATCCCTGTGGATTGCTGGGGAGATCATTGTCGACCGGCACACGCTGACCCTGCCGGGCGAGCTCCCGGCTAGCGACTACCGCTTACGCATAGGCTTCTATCGCCAGGAAGACGGGAGTTACCTCGCGGTCAACGGCAACATAGATTTGCTTTTGCCAATTGCCCTAAACCCATAAGCATTATGATTTTTCCGTAACGACCTTGACTTCGTCGGCGGGGAAGCGGAAGCGTTCCCGTTCAACCCGCGGGCCATAAGGAGGCACTTCCACGACGACCTCGCCTTTAAGAATATCCAGATCAATAACGCGTCCCAGGCCTTTTTCCGTCTGCACGCGGGCCTTGATCTTCGGCAGGTTTTTAGCTTCTTCTTTGTAGACCTCATGCTCGTAGGCCAAGCAGCAGCGCAGCCGCCCACACATGCCGGTGATATCGGTGGGGGCCATCGAAATCGCCTGATCCTTCGCCATTCTGATGGATACTGTCTGGAATTCGGTGAGGAAGCGGCAGCAGCAGCGCGGTTCGCCGCAGACGCCGTAACCACACAACGCCTTGGCGTGATCGCGCGGGCCAACGGTGCGCACCTCAACACGGCAACTCATCCGGCTCGCAATCCGCCGCCGGAAGTTGCTCAAGTCCCGCTTGTTGGAATTGCCGGTACAGAGCAGAATGGCGCTACCGCCATCTAGCGCGAATTCCGCAGAGAAAATCTTCATGTCCAGTTTATGAGACTTGGCCTCTTCCCTGGCGACCTCGACCATGCGTTCGGCACGTTCACACATAAGCTGGTAACGCGCCATATCCAGACCACTAGCCCGGCGTAATACTGGCTTCAGCCGCTTTAGCGAAACGCCATCGGGGAGTTTCGCGTCTGTCTCGCTGATTTGACCGGCCTGCTCACCGTAGACCGTCTCTACCACTACCCAACCTTCCCGCTCCAACCCCATATCCACTGGAGCAGCAAAATGATATACCTTGCCCGCGGGTTGAAAACGAATGCCGATGGGGATCTTTAGCCCAGTGTCTTCTTGTTTTTCCTCAGCTTCGGATTCCGCGTTAACGTAAAGTTCGCTTTGCGCATCGTCAAGCGCTTCCTGGTGTTCATCCAGCCACGTTTCAATTTCATCAGACCACGCCTGGCTTTCGTCCGACGTGGTATCCTTAACTTCGTTCATGTTTCCTGCTTTCGTGATGTGACATTTGACCGTAACTATACCTTACAAGAGCATTTTGGCAACCGGGGTCAGTTTGACAAGCGTTCCAGTATGGTACAATGGGGGCTATGCAACACGTCTATTGGATCATCGATAGAGTTTTAGGCGGACGCCCCGGGCCGGTTCGAGCGCCTTGGAATCCGCAAGACCTTTATGCTGGCGGGATTCGCACGGTTGTTTCCCTTGCGGCGGAAGAGCCGGTGGAAGATTTGAGCCACTATGGCCTGGAGCACTATCGGGCCGCGTTTCCCCCGGTGTATCTTTATTCGGCGGGGATGCGCAAGGCATTCATCCACGAGGCACTACCGGTGTGGGATTTCATCCACAAGCGGGTCGAGGCTGGGACACCAGTGATGGTTCACTGCCACGCCGGAGCCGACCGCACCGGACTGATCCTTGCAGGGTATCTTGTCCTCTACCACTCGATATTGCCTGATGAAGCCATCGCCCGAGTACGGGCCGGGAATTTCTTTGCGATGGCGGCCCCAGGTTATGCCGAAGCTGTTCCCCTTCTCCAACCAGGACAATTTCCCGACCCTAAAACGCTGCTATAGATGTAGACCTTTTTGCCGTAGCAGACGTTCCAGCGTTTCCACACCCTCCTGAAGCGTCGTCCCTAAAAAGAGCCCCTGGACTTTGGTCCGTATCTCAGGCTGTTGGTTGAACACTAATCCGCCATAGCTAACGACCGGATTGCCCGTTTTGGCAGCTTCAGGCAGCCAAGTAGGCCATTCCGCCAGCGCCAGAGCCGGTTCTTCTGTCGTCGCGGTCAGCACCACGGCTGGGGGCTTTATCTTCTGGACGAACTTGGCTACCTCCGGCAAAGGGATAGATTGGCCGAGATAGGCAATAGGCCAACGGCGACGACGCAACAACGCGCCAAACATAAGCAAGCCCCCCTCATGCCATTCGCCTGGAGCACAAGCCAACACGACGGGTGATGCAGTGTAGGGGGGTGGTCCGGTGCGCATCCACGCCAGCAGGTGCTGGCGCAGGTGGTTGGTCGCTAGGTGCTCCGTTGCAACATCGATCTCGCCTTGCTCCCACCCCGTTCCAATGTCGCGCAGCGTTGGAGCGATCAAATCCACAATCAGATTTTCTGGCGTGTAAAGGGCAAATGCGTCGTTGAAAACCTGATCCGCTTGCCCGGTGTCGTGGGCAAGCAGGGCAGAGAAAAGCTTCGTCCGCAATGCACTGATATGAACATTGCCTGCGTTGTCAGATTCTGCGCTTGGAGCCGCCAACGTCACCATACCCGGCAACCGCATTTCGGCCTGTGCGCCGCCCTCCGCTTCCATCAGCCGCAATGCTTTGACCGCCTGCCGGGTATGCATCCCTGCATCAATTTGTGCCTTCACCCAGCGCAAACGTTGGACTTCTTTTTCCGAATAGAGACGATGCCCTCCTTCAGTGCGATCAGAATCCGGGAAATCATAGCGACGTTCCCAGATGCGCAACGTCGCCGCTGGAATGTCGGTCATACGTTCGACAACCCCAATGGTATAAATCTGTTCCTCGTCGTTCATCGTTACTCCTTGTACCCCAACTGACTTCATAGATAGTACGATTGCGCTTCCTGCTATAATCTGATTACAGGATCTTCTCATTATGGAGAACCAAGGGGCATTTGCGTGTAATTCTGCCGCTAAAGCAGCTTTTTTAAGGGGGATTTTTGTGCGGGACAAAGTCCCGCACAAAAATCCCCCTTATATCTCCCCCCCCCCGACCTTTAGGTCGAAATTCTTGAGCCAGCAGGAATAAGTATATCCTATCACAAAACGCCGTTTTGTCAAATATGTGTACAGAAAATCAATGTCAATATATTGACAAAATTGTCTTTTGTGCTATGATTTTTTAGAAAATAAAGATAAAACGAGGATGATAACTATGGAGATACAAAGACAGCATACAACTTCAGGAATAACCTCAGCGGCAAAACGGGTATTGTGGAGCGGCATTCTTTTCAGTCTAGCTTTTACTGCACTGATCTGGTGGGCCGGACAGTGGCTCGATCGAAGTGGATTCTTGCCTGATCAAGGAGCGTCATGGTACTACTGGAAGCTGCCGAATCCGACTCTGTGGACGCGCCTGACGGCCTGGGGCTTTTACGTCGCCCATCAACTGGCGATGTGGGGACTGATCTACTATGCTCAGACGCGCGTGAAACGGTACACGGGTGGTTTGCACAAGGTAAACTGGATCGCTCTGGGGGTCAACGCATTCTTCATCGTCCTGCACTTTATCCAAACTCATATCTGGTACGATGGCCTCGCGCAAGACGTTTCCATTTGGAGTTCTCAAGGATCCGTCATCTTGATGCTGGTGATGATTTTAATTATGGAGAACCGGCGTCGTGGGTTGTTCTGGGGAAAGCGCGGTCCCATCTCCAAAGACGCGACCAGCTTTGTGCGAAAATACCACGGCTACGTCTTCGCCTGGGCGACAGTGTATACGTTCTGGTACCACCCGGCCGAATCAACGCTTGGGCACCTGGTAGGTTTTTTCTACATGTTCCTATTGTTGTTACAGGGGAGCCTGTTCTACACCCGGCTACACATCAATCGCTGGTGGATGATGGTACAGGAAGTGATGGTGCTCTTCCACGGCACATTGGTCGCGGTGATGCAGGGCAATGGCCTCTGGCCAATGTTCTTCTTCGGCTTCGGCGGGATGTTCGTCATCACGCAGATGCACGGGCTGCGTTTACCAAACTGGTCGAAGTGGGTGATTTTGGCCGCTTATGTGGGTGGCGTCATCCTCACCTATAGCGGACTGGGGTGGGTACGCATCAATGAAATTGTGCGCATCCCGATTATCGAATACCTCGCAGCTTTGCTCTTAGCGGGATTAATCACCCTCGTCCTCCGTATCTTCAAACGGAAACCGATTGTTCAGGAAGCAGAAGGAGCAACAGCGTAATGGGCACATTGGATGGAAAAGTTGCTGTCATTACCGGGGGAACGCGTGGTCTGGGTTTGGCGATTGCACGGGCCTACATCCGCGAGGGGGCAGCCATCGTTGTGGCCTCGCGATCGGCCGATGCGGTCACGCAAGCGGTCACGCAACTGCAGTCGAACGATGGGCGTGTTGCTGGCATTCCATGTGATGTCGGAGATCTCGCCCAAGTCCAGGCCCTCAAGAAGCACGCGCTGGACACCTTTGGCCAGCTCGACATCTGGATCAACAACGCCGGCATCGCCGGGCCTTACGGCGCTACGGCGCATATTGCCCCGCAGATGTTCACCACCGTGCTGCAGACCAACATCAGGGGCACGTATCACGGCTCCTGGGTTGCCATGCAGCACTTCCTGCCGCGTCACGCGGGAAAACTCATCAACATTCTCGGCGCAGGATCGCGCCGCCCGATGCCAATGCAGAACGCCTACACGTCCAGCAAAGGGTGGATGAAGAACTTCACCTCCATTCTGGCGCAGGAATACAAAGAGAGCGGTGTAGGTGTCTACGCCTTCAATCCCGGGATGATGGTCACCGAGTTGCTCACCCAGGTTGATGCTGTCGAAGGCTACGAGGGACGGTTGGCGTCATTTGATACCGTCATTCGGATGTTCGGCAAGCCGCCTGAAGTTCCTGCCGAGAAAGTCGTGTGGCTCGGCAGTCACGCGACAGACAGGAAAACCGGCCTGGTCGTCGAGCAATCGACCATATTCTCCATGCTTGGTGGGGCGCTGAAAGAAATGGTGCGGCGCCTGTTGGGACGTCCCGCCCCGCCCCTCGACCTGAACATTCGCACAATCCCGGCTTCACTCTCGCAAGAGTGAAAACACCGAGAGGACAATCACAATGCGTGTGCTTGTAGTTGGAGGAACCGGATTGATTGGCCGGGCGCTGGTAGCCGATTTAGCCCGTGATGGCCATGAGGTAATCGTGCTTAGTCGAAACCCGGCGCGCGCCCCCGTACTGCCGTCCGGCGTTGAAGTACGACCGTGGGACACACGTAGTGTCGCCGGATGGGGGCCCCTGATCAACGCCATTGATGTGATCGTCAACCTGGCAGGGGAGAATATCTCTGCCGGGCGATGGACGGCAGAACGCAAGATGCGCATCAGGCAAAGCCGGATCAAGGCCGGGCAGGCCCTCGTGGATGCGGTCAACGCTGCGAAACATAAGCCACGCGCATTTCTCCAGGCTTCGGCGGTAGGATATTATGGACCGCGCGGTGAAGAGGCACTCGGCGAGGCATCTCTGCCTGGAACGGATTGGTTCTCACGGGTTGCCGTTGATTGGGAAGCCACCACACGTCCAGTCGAAAAAGCTGGTGTGCGACACGTTCTCCTTCGCACCGGCATCGTATTGACACGGGAAGGCGGCGCATTGCCCAAAATGGCCTTGCCGTTTCGTTTTTTTGGTGGCGGGCCGGTAGGTAACGGACAACAAGCTTTCCCGTGGATTCACCTGGTTGATGAGGTGGCGGCAATTCGCTTTCTGATCGACCGCGAAGATGCGCACGGTCCGTTCAACCTCACCGCGCCGCAAATGCAGACCAACGCCGAATTCAGCCGCGCGCTGGGGCGCGCTATGCATCGTCCTGCGTGGCTACCGGTGCCGGGATTTGCGCTGCGGTTGCTTTTCGGAGAGATGGCGACTATACTCCTCAGTGGACAACACGCTCTCCCGATCAAATTGCAGCAGATGGGATTTGCGTTCCACTTTCCTACGCTCGATGCTGCCCTATCCGATATTTTCAGAAGTAACAAACGTTTTAACGAGTAAACTTTCCAAGGATTTTTCCCAACCGGAGGTGCTTATGAACTGGATCAAAGTTTTGCCCGAAACAGAACTGCCTGAAGGAACACGCCAGGTGGTTAAAGTGCAGGATCATTCCATCCTGCTCATTCACGAAAATGGTAAAGTCTACGCGATGCTCAGCGCATGCCCGCATATGCGATTACCTCTCAAAGGCGGTACAGTCACCGAAGACGAAACTGGAACCAGTTTAGCCATCGTCTGTCCCTTCCATCACAGCGCCTTCGACCTCCACACCGGCGATGTGAAGGCCTGGTCACCCTGGCCTCCCGTCGTCGGAAAAATGTTGGGGGCGGTTTCCCGTGAAAAGGCCTTGCGTGTTTTCCCAGCCCGCATCGCCGAAGGCAGCATCTGGATCGACCTAGACTGATGACTACTCGACAATCTGACTAACGACGAGACTAACGACGATAAGACTATTCCCGGAGGACAAATGACACAACAAACAGTAGAGCGGGTGAAACTGGGCAATACCGACATCGACATATCCCCGATGGGCATCGGTACGTGGGCCTGGGGCGATTCGGTGATGTGGGGATACGGCAAAAGTTACAACGATGCCGACATTCAAGCTGCCTTCGATGCGACGGTAGCAGCCGGGATCAATTTCTTCGACACGGCGGAGGTCTACGGACTGGGACGTTCGGAGCGGTTACTCGGTGGGTTTATCCGCGAAACCGAACAACCCGTCGTGGTAGCGACCAAGTTTATGCCGTTTCCCTTTTGGCTGACGAAAAACGCTCTTCGCCGGGAACTGCGCAACAGCCTCAAGCGTCTGGGGATGGCACGCGTGGACCTTTACCAGATGCATTTTCCTCTTCCGCCCGTGCCGATCGAGACGTGGATGGACGCGATGGCCGACGCTGTAGAAGCGGAGCTGATACGCGCCGTCGGCGTCTCCAACTACGATATGAAGCAGATGGGCCGCGCGCATACCGCACTCGCCAAACGTGGTATTCCCCTGGCCTCCAACCAGGTCTTCTACAGCCTGCTCCGCCGCGATCCAGAGTTCAATGGTGTGGCGCAACTCTGCAAGGATCTCAATGTGACGTTGATTGCCTACAGTCCGTTGCAGAAGGGTATCCTCACCGGCAAATATACGCCCGACAATCCGCCACCCGGCCCGCGCAGAAACACATACAACCGCGAGTATCTCCAAAAAGTGCAGCCGCTGATTGAGATGCTGCGCGACTTTGGCGAGGCTCACGGTGGCAAAAGCCCCGCTCAGGTCGCTCTTAACTGGACGATCTGTAAGGGGGCAGTCCCGATCCCCGGTGCAAAGAACACTCGCCAAGTACTCTCAAATGCAGGCGCTCTCGGCTGGCGGCTTACGGATGACGAAGTTGCCGCGCTGGACGAATTAAGTCTGGCAGTCAAAGCGTAGTGGCGACTTCAGTCGTTTTCTCGCGCGGAAGCGACTAAAGTTGCCACTACACATTTGTATGCCTATGAACACAACGATTTGGTGGATACGGCGCGACCTGCGACTGAGCGATAACCAGGCCCTGCACGCTGCTCTGGCTCACAGCCACTATGTGCTTCCCGTGTTTGTGCTCGATCCAGCGTTGTGGAATTCCGACTATGCCGGCGACAAACGGCGTGCGTTCTTACTCAGCGGACTGCAAACCCTGGATGCTGATCTACGCGCGCGAGGCAGTTACCTGATCGTACGTCACGGTCGCCCGGATGAAGAATTGGCGCGCCTGCGCCAGGAAACCGGGGCCGAGACCGTTTTTGCGGAAGCGGATGTCTCCCCGTATGCCCGTCACCGCGACTCGCGGGTTGCGGCGAAAGTACCACTACACCTCGTCGGCGGATTGACCGTCCACCCACCGGAGGCCGTATGCAAACGCGATGGCGGCGTCTACGCTGTGTATACGCCCTACAGCCGGGCGTGGCGCGCTTTGCCCCTGCCGGATGCACGGGAATTGCTTCCTGCGCCGGAGATCATTCCCATTCCGCCGGATATCCGCAGCGCTGCCTTGCCCGACGCACCAAGGTTGCTGGAGAGCGTCCCATTTCTGCCCGGAGAAGCCGAGGCACGGCGCCGGTTGCAGGACTTTGTCGCAGAGAGGATCGCTGGTTACGCTACGGGGCGCGATTTGATGGCGCAGACAGGGACATCAGAGCTCTCGCCGTATCTGCGTTTTGGGATGCTTTCGGCGCGGCAAGCTGTCGTCGCAGCGTTGAAAGCACGTGACAGCGCACAATCAGGGGTGGACGTCTGGCTCGGCGAGTTGATCTGGCGCGAATTCTATATGAGCGTGCTCTATCACTTCCCCCATGTCCGCCGCGAGAGCTTCCGCGAGAATCTACGGAATATCCAATGGGATAATGATACAGACGCCTTCCGTGCCTGGCAGGAAGGCCGCACCGGCTATCCCGTCGTCGATGCAGGGATGCGCCAACTCCTGGCGACTGGCTGGATGCACAACCGCGCGCGGATGATCGTCGCATCATTCCTCACCAAGGACTTGCTCGTCGATTGGCGCTGGGGCGAGCGACACTTTATGCAGCACCTCATCGATGGCGATCCGGCAGCGAACAACGGTGGCTGGCAGTGGAGTGCGGGAACCGGCACGGATGCTGCGCCTTATTTTCGCATTTTTAACCCGCTATTGCAGGGCGAAAAGTACGATTCCAATGGCGACTACGTGCGCCAATGGATCCCGGAATTGGGACACGTGCCTCTCGTCTATCTACACCATCCATGGACGATGCCTGATAGCGTGCAGCGTGAAGCTGGCTGCGTTATCGGTAAGGATTACCCCGAGCCCATCGTTGAGCATACCGGGGCGCGCAAGCGGGCGCTATCGGCTTACAAAATGGCACGTGAGGGTGAAATCATATAGTAGGAGATACCAACGATGGATAAAGATATCAAACGACGTTTGGGATTGATCTTTGGTTTTGTCCTGATCGATTTGCTCGGGTACAGCTTGATCTTACCCTTGCTCCCTTACTACGCGGAAACATTCGGCGCGACGTTGACCCTGGTCGGGCTTTTGGGAACGGTAAACGCGCTCGGTCAGTTGATCGCGGCACCGACCATCGGGCGACTTTCCGACCGCTATGGACGACGTCCGCTGCTCATCGTCAGCATCGTGGGGACGGTGGTGAGTTTCCTGTTGTTGGGGACAGCGCGCTCATTGACGGTCATCTTTCTCAGCCGCATTTTGGATGGCCTACTCGGCGGCAATATCGCGTTAGCGCGCGCCTACATTACCGACGTCACCGACGAAAAGAACCGCGCGCGTGGTCTGGGCATCATCGGCGCAGCCTTTGGATTGGGGTTCATCGTCGGCCCAGCGATGGGTGGAGTCTTGAGCCAGTTCGGCTATAACGTTCCGGCGCTGGTTGCAGCAGGCCTCTCGCTGCTCAATCTGATCGCGGTTGTGCTCTGGTTGCCAGAATCCCTTTCCCAAGAGCGACGCGCCGAAATGCGCGTCAGTCCCCGCACACGCTTCTCATTCCGTCTTCTCGCTGAAGCGTTGAAACGCCCGTGCATAGGACCGTTGCTGCATATCAACTTACTCTACAGCCTGGCATTCACCTTGTTCCAGGCAAATTTCGCGCTTTATGCCAAAACCCGTCTGGCATTGGATGTTCAGGCTACCAGTTTGGTATTGACTTACGTGGGAATTTTATCCGTCCTGGTCCAGGGCTTCGCCATTGGCAAGCTGACTGCGCGTTTCCGCGAACGGCAATTGATTTTTGCCGGGACGGTCATTCTGGCGCTTGCGCTTCTTGGATGGGCGTTTGCGCCCAACGTCTGGCTGTTGCTGGTCGTGCTGGCGCCGACTGCGCTGGCAGCCGGTGTCCTGAACACTGTGCTAACCAGTCAGCTGACGAAGGTTGTGCGCCGGGAAGAGACCGGCGGGACGCTTGGACTCTCGTCGTCGCTGCAAACGCTCGCGCAAATTGTATCGCCAGGCCTGGGAGGATTGCTGCTAGAAAACGCAGGGACGTGGTCTGTCGGCGTACTCGGTGCGTTGATTATGGCCTGGACTGTATCCTTTACACGACGCAGATTGCTTTCCCAGCCAGATGATACGGATGCGAGTTGCCGTTCCGGGGAAGTGGGTGCCGTTGTGGCCTGACGCTGACAGCTTTGCAGTCAGCCGGATTGGGATTACAATCCACATACGGCAGGATGGGGGGCGAGTATGATTCCATTAGGCGATAATATACCTTCAAGGCGTTTTCCCACGGTCACGCTTGGGCTGATCGTGGTCAATACGCTTATATTCCTGGTTGAGTTTTTGTTCGAACCGGCGGCAAACCAACTCGTCCAGACGTTCGGCGCTGTCCCTAACCGCATCGTCACCGGTTGGACAAACCCCATAACCCTGGTAACCCTCTTCACGGCGATGTACTTGCACGGCGGATGGGCACACTTGATCGGCAACATGATTTACCTGTGGATCTTCGGAGACAACGTAGAAGATCGTATGGGGCACGTACGGTTCTTCATCTTTTACACGCTGTGTGGCTTGGTGTCTGGGCTAGCCCAAGTGCTGGCCATGCCTACCTCGAATATCCCCGCCATCGGCGCAAGCGGTGCAATTGCCGGTGTGCTGGGCGCGTATCTGCTCCTCTTCCCCCGTGCTCGGGTGCGCACGCTGATACCGCTGATCTTCATTTACACCACCGTCTATCTGCCCGCGGTGGTCGTACTCGGCGGCTGGTTCCTGGTGCAGTTCCTCAACGGTCTGGCATCGATCAACGTCGCTGTGCAAACCGGTGGCGTGGCGTGGTGGGCACACATCGGCGGATTCGCCATCGGTATGATTTTGATGCCGATCTTCCGTCAAAAGCAACCTCCTGCGCCGCCACCCTACTTCTACGATGGCAGCCGCTATTGGCGCGACGACTTCTAGGGATTGAGATGACCATCGTCACAAATCTCGAAAATATCCGTACCCGTATCGCTGAAGCAGCGTCGCGGGTTGGACGGAATCCCTCCGACGTGCAATTGGTTGCCGTCACCAAAACCTTTCCCGTAGATGATATTCTTGCTGCATGGGATAGCGGACAGCGCGATTTTGGCGAAAACCGTCCCGAAGAGGGCGCGCAGAAGATCTCCGAAGTTGCGTCGCGTCTCCCGGCGGAAAGTGAAAAGCCAACCTGGCATATGATCGGTCATATCCAGCGGCGAAAAGCACCGCTGGTTGTAGTACACTTCGATGTGGTCCATTCCATTGATCGATTGGCAGTGGCACAGAAGTTGAGCGTGCTGGCAGTCGATGCTGAGCGCGAGCTTCCCGTGCTATTGGAGTGCAACGTCTCCGGCGAGGCAAGCAAGTATGGCTACCAGACCGCCGGCTGGGAACACGATCTGGCTCTCCGGGAACATCTGTATGCCGAAGTCGCCGCGATCATGGCACTCCCCGGTCTACGCCTTGAGGGCTTGATGACAATGGCGCCGATCGTTGACGATGCTGAAGCGGTACGCCCGGTCTTTGCTTCGCTGCGTGCCTTGCGTGACGCGCTCCGCGAACATTTCCCCAGCGTGACTCTGCCACATCTCTCGATGGGGATGACGAACGATTTTGAGATCGCCGTTGAAGAGGGAGCGACACTCATACGGGTAGGGCGCGGCATTTTTCTGTCAACGGATTAAGGCACCCACACTACAGGGCGCACCGGATTTTTGATTTGCTTATTTTCAGGAGGATAGAATGACATTACCTACAATAGCTGTGATTGGTTCCGGGACGATGGGAGAAGCGTTAATCAAGGGATTGCTGCGCTTGTCTTTGATTGAACCGCAAAACATTATCGGAACGGATCCATGGCGCGAGCGGCTGGAGCTAATCGAAGCGCGCTATAAGATCCGCGTATCACCGGAAAATGCACCAGCGGTGGGAGCCGCCGACATCGTATTCCTTTCGATCAAGCCGCAGGTGATGAACGCAGTGCTCGACGAAATTCGCGACCACATCAAACCGGAGGCGCTGATCTTCTCCATCGCGGCGGGGGTACCGATCAAGACGATCCGCCAGGGAACAGGTATGGAGAGCGTGATCCGCGCGATGCCAAACACGCCCGCGCAGATCGGGCAGGGTATCACGATGTGGACGGCCACCGCGGCTGTGACCGACCAACAACGCCAGCACGCACTGACGATTCTCGGCGCGTTGGGGGAGGAGATCTACGTTGAGGACGAACACTATCTCGATATGGCGACGGCGCTCTCCGGCACTGGTCCGGCCTACGTATATCTGTTTATGGAAGCCCTGGTCGATGCGGGAGTGCATCTGGGCTTCTCACGTCATGTTTCCCAGAAGCTCGTTTTCCAGACGGTGATCGGTGCAGCGAACTACGCGCAACAATCGGACATGCATCTGGCAACGTTGCGCAACCAAGTCACATCGCCGGGCGGCACGACGGCTGAGGCCCTCTACCATCTGGAGAAAGGTGGCTTCCGCACTGTGCTCTCGCGCGCGATATGGGCCGCTTACGTACGTTCGGCAGAATTAGGGCGCGATAAAGGATAATGGATCACTACGCTTGCGAAGGTTGAGGGAAAAGCGTACCTCTGCAAGGGTAACTGAGCTTTTTAACGCACAAAAGCAGCGGGGAGTTTTCTCCCCGCTGCTTCGATAAAAATTACAATAAAGGTTACGCCGAACGCCGAATATCCAAATACCTTAAAAGCTACGCCTAAAGGCGCAATTACTGCGCCTGCAATGCGTTGATCTTGTGCATCATCCGCGACTTGAGACGGGCAGCTTTTCTGTGGTGAATCACGTTTTTCCTGGCTGCTTTATCCAATTGCCTAGCAGCATCGGGCATCAATGCCAGAGCTTGTTCCGCATCACCGGCGGCGATGGCTTTGTTGACCATTTGTAGCGCTCCGCGCATCTTCCCTTTGACGTAACGATTGCGCAACCACTTGCGATAAGAACTACGGACCTGTTTCTTGGCCGATTGAGTATTTGCCACGCTTGTTCCTCCAAGACTTTCTAATTAAGTACCTTTTCGAGGATTCACCCTTGTCATTTTTGGATAGAATCCAATTCTTCAATCACGAAACCAGAGTATACCCTATATTTGCATTTTGTCCAGTTTAGGCAAAAAATGACCCTCCCCCGATGGTATTAGGGGAGGGTTGTGAGGAAGGTTGCGACCTGGTGCTAGTTGCCACCTCCGCCGCCATTACCACCGCCATTGCCACCACTGCCGCCATTACCAGTTCCGCCGCCGTTTCCGCCATTGTCAGAACCGCCGCTTCCACCATTGTCAGAACCGTCGTTTCCACCATTACCATTGTCAGAACCGCCGTTATTACCGTCGTTGTCGGAACCACCGTTATCACTGCCGCCATTCCCGCCGTTATCACCAGTGTTACCGGTGTCGATGTTGCCACCCTTTTCGCCATTGTTTTGGCCTTTGTCGTCTGCGCCGCCGCCCTTGTCCCCGCCGTTCTTGTGATGCTTATCGTGGTCCTGACTTTCGCCGTAGTGACCATCGTTGCCATTATCGTTGGGGTTCGGCCCGGGAGCTTCGTCATTGCCGGGGGCTCCGTCATTGCCGCCGGGGGCCTCATCATTGCCAGGAGTTCCGTCATTGCCGCCAGGGGCCTCATCATTACCAGGGGCTTCGTCATTACCGCCTGCCTGAGGACCAAAGCCACCGAACTCCTGTTGCATCTGCTGCTGCGCTTGTAGCATTGTCTGTTGCATCGTCTGAATCATGGCTTGGGTGGGTTCAGGATGTTCCGGGTTCTCGCCCTGATGCAGGCGTGCCATAGTCTGCTCCATCACACGTACTTGATTTTGCAGTGTGCCTGAGAAATGTGCGCGAAGCTGAAGCTGTTGCGCTTCTCCAAGCCCTTCCATCGTCTGCATAGCCAGCCCCACCTGGAGCTGATACCGCGCCGCGAGGGGTTCGGGGACTTCGCCACCATCTTCGACCAATTGCACAGCCTCGTCGACGCGCTCTTCAGCAAACTCCATCGCCAACAGAGCTTTTGCTTCGGGATCTTGTGTCACCGACAAACGTACATCTTCGTACCCCACCTTCACCGGATAAAGCACTGATCCCGGCAAGCTCTCCTGTGAGGCGCTGACCGTGCCGGCCGTCGCGCCGAAGATAAGAGCTAGTGCAACTAAAACTTTCACAAATGCCATCATGGGAGCCTCCTTAAGCTTAACTGAGAATAGGTTCTTCCATGATTTACGACGCAAAATCGGTACTAGGGTTACGGCCTGGGGTGCATATTCGAGTGCTTCGGCCAAAAACGCTTGGCGACGCGCATCCCATGCCTCAGCGTCTGGCGCAGGCACTGGACGCAAAGCATCCATAGCAGAGGCCACCGATGGTGACAGCGTTTCTTGTGGTGCTGTACGTTTAAACTTCATCTTCTCCCTCCAATAGGCGACGCAGGCTGTTGAGCGCACGGTGCTGTAGTGCTTTCACCGCACCCTCGGTGCGCTCAACCACGCGTGCCACCTCCTCATTGCTCATCTCTTCTAGAAACCGCAAGGTAATGATCTGTTGTTGCAATGGCGTCAACTGCCGTAGTGCGGCACGAGCCTGTTCCACCCGTGTTTGGCGTTCCAGATGCTCTACACCTTGATCACCATCGGCCAGAACAACATCCTCTAACGTTGTTGGTTCTTGTACCGGCTGGCGGCGATAGAAATCGACGATCAGATTGTGCGCGACGCGGTAGAGCCAGGCTGAGAGATACTCTGTTGGGCCGCCGCCCTGCTTCAAAGCAACCAGGAAACGGTGGAACGTTTCCGCCGTGATCTCTTCCGCCGTGTCAGCATGTCCCATGCGCCGGTAAACGTAGCGATAGATGGCTGGCGCGTAGGTATCGTAAATCTGCGCTAAAGCCGTCTCGTCCCAGTGTCGCGCCCGTTGCAACAAAACGTCAGCGGTTTTCACACGTGTTTCCTATCCTTTATGACGTGAAGATGCGGGAAAAGATACGGGTATTAAGAAATTCTTGCAATCTATACGTTTAAATGACCAGTATTATACACCTTGTTTGGGAATCCATGACCGACCGGCCGGTGACGTTACATCACCGGCCGGTCGCACAGAGAAAAGGGGCTTGTTATTGTTAAGGTTGGTTACGCAGATTGCCCTGACCAGCCCACATCGGGTGACCACCACTATCGCGCAGGATGATATTCATACCGTTGGTGAGATTTTGAACACTGACCGCTTTGAACTCCTCATCCTCATTGAAGCCACTGATCTCCAATTCATCACCTGAGCTGATAACAAATCCGGCTTGCTCACGGTAGTGCGCTGGCCCCAACCCGACGAGAAGGTCACCGGATTCGGTGCTTAGAATGACATCATTATCCACTTCCGTCGCTGTGCCATGCACGGTAAGCAACGCGCTATTGATCGGTATGCCATCACCCACTGGTGCGTCGTTCTGGTCGCCGCGATAGCCGTTCCCCGTTGTTGTGTCGCTCTGTTCACGCCCACGCTCTTGTCCTGACTCATTCTCCGCTGCTGCCTCTACTGCACGGCTCTGTCCCTGGCCTGCGCGTGTCTCCGATGGGCTAAGCACAATGTAAACCGTGCCCGCGATAAGGGCAAGCGCCAACAAGCCCACAATACCATAACTCACTATCTTCTTTAACATCTTGATTCTCCTGAATTCCTGTTCCTAAGGCGTGACTTCACAAGCGGCTTCACGGGTAGGGCGCACCGGGCGAGCGATCATGCGCCGGGTCACGCAGACGATCCAGTTCCAGTGCAGCACCAGGTGCATAAACACGCCGCTGATCATCACCAAGCTGCCCAACGTATGCAAGTCGCTCCATTGTGCCCGTTCAAGGCCCAGAAACGCCGTCAGAAACTGAGAATTGCGTCCACCCTGGTAACCGCCCGATCCCATTACCAGGAAAGCAAGGCCTGTTATTGCCGAGACAACGAATGACACGGCGATCATCACATCCACCCAATAGTTTAATTTAGTTTTGTTCATTTCATTACCTCCTACGCTATGAAACATAGTTTACCAGAGTTTTGTGAAGGAATGATGAAGAAATGATGAAAAATACGCTTGGAATTTCGGCAACCCCGATTATACTTAACGTAGATAGAGCCTAACCACGCAACACCTTGCGCAACGGGTAAAAAAGAGGCATTGCAGGCCTTTGTGGTTCTGGCTCATCCAGGTTAGGGGAGATTTTGTGATAGGGATAATTTATCTATGGTCAAGATCCTTCATGTGGAAGATAATGCGACACAGCGCGAATTGATGCAACGTCTGTTGGAAATGGAACTACAAGATTGCCAGGTCAAGTTCGCCAGCAATGGGATTGAGGGCCTGGCGTGTGCACAAAGTTGGCAACCGGACGTGATCCTGATGGACTTACGCATGCCGCGGATGGATGGCTTTGAGACTATCGTGGCTCTCAGAGACTCCCCGGCCACCGCAGACATACCGATCATTGCCATCTCTGCCTGGGCCAACGTGAGGAACGAGGAACGTGCACTGGCTTTGGGCGCAAACCGCTGTATCGTCAAACCTTTCGATCCCGACGAAGTGATGCGAGCGATCAACGCATGCACCAATATCGACCGCACTACCTACTGATCCAAACACAACTTTCTAAACATCTATACGCTTTCAGGGGAGCCGAAATAGTTCAGCGCCATACGCACGGATCAGTCAGTCGGGCTCTACCGGGATGCGCAATGATTCGGGAGAAGAAAAACAACCCGTAAAACAGT
>JAFGSL010000173.1 GCA_016934645.1 Anaerolineae bacterium | reverse complement strand
GTAACCGCGCCCATGCCGGTGACAACAACACGCGCGCGTATATCCCGCGCGCTGTCAGCCATTGGATACCTGCCGGCGCGCTTCCAACCCAGCCTTGATTGTAGGAATAATCTGCGCAGCTACAGCCTCGCGGCCCCGGCGAATGGCGCTCTGCACCGCTTTGGCATTGGAGCGCCCGTGTCCCACGATCACTACACCGTCGACGCCCAATAACAAGCCACCACCGACTTCGGCGTAGTCCAGACGCTTCATCATACCCTTGATAGCGGGTAAAAGGCAAAGCAATCCAGGCAGCGCCACAATCAGGGCTGGAAGCATCAGTACCAACCCTACTTTCGACAGCATGTTGCCCAACACATCTTGCTTGATAATCAGTTTCATAAAGGAGGCAACGGCTTCTGCTGTTTTGATGTGGATGTTGCCCGTAAAGCCGTCCGTGACGACGACGTCAGCATGGCCCTTGACCACCTCTTTCGGTTCAACATTGCCGACGAAGTTGAAATCACCCTGGGAAAAAAGCGCGAAGGTGTCGCGCAGCACTATCGTCCCTTTCTCTTCCTCTTCGCCGTTCGCTAAAAGTCCTACTCGCGGATTGGCGATGTTGAGAATTTTCTCGGCGTAGATGATGCCCATCTGCGCGAACTGCAAAAGATACTCCGGCTTGGGATCGGCGGTCGCGCCCATATCGAGGAAAACCGCCGGTTTCAGCGTTACAGGATAGACCGTCGCCAGCGCCGGACGGCGAATTCCGGGGATGCGACGCAGGTCGAAGATCGCAGCAGAGAGGCAGGCGATGGTGTTCCCGGCTGAGACGAAAGCATCGGCCTCGCCGCGCTTCACCATCCGCATACCCACGCGAATGGACGAGTTCTCCTTGTTCCGCACTTCCTCAGAGTGATCCTCCATAGTGAGTACATCAGGCGCGTGGACAATGCGGATGTTTAAACCCTGAGTGTCGTGCTTCGCGAGCTCCTCGCGTGTGCGCTCCTCAGGCCCCACCAGGATGATTTCATCCCGCGAACCTTCGCGCGCCCACTCTTTGGCCGCCATAACCGCCCCGGCTACATCCGGTCCAGGACAGGCATCCGAACCAAAAGCATCAACGACAATACGCATAAGACCTCCAATGAATTACGAATTGCGAGTTAAGAATTGCGAATAAAGAATCAACGAATGGAGCAGTCAACCAATCTCCAATTAACAAATCCTCAATCTTCTAGGCTCCCCAGAACCAGGGAGGTTCTTCAGGCAGCGACGCGTTCCAGCCACCGTCGAAATCGGCGTCGCTCTCAGCATCCACGGGCAGCGGTTTGCCGGAGAGCCACCGCTCAGCGATCCCGGGGAGCTGCGCGCGCTTCCCCTGGCGGATAAGCGGGTCGGGTAGCGAGTCGAGGAAGCGCCGCCCGTAGCGCTTTGTCAGCACGCGCTGATCCATCATCACCGCGATTCCCTGATCCGTTGCCGTGCGAATCAGCCGACCAAAACCTTGGGTGAAGCGCAAGATGGCTTCCGGCACCATGTACTCGTTGAACGGATCATCGTATCCCTCGGCGCGTGCGGCAACGATCGGGTCGTTGGGAACATCGAAAGGCAGCTTGGTGATCACCAAGCACGAAAGCGCCTCGCCGGGCACATCCACGCCTTCCCAGAACGAGCGCGTACCGAGCAGCACTGCCTTCTCGCCGCGCTTAAAGTTATCGAGCAACTGCGCACGCGAGCTTCCGCTCCCTTGCGAGTAGACCGTGATGCCTTCCTGCGCCAGCTTGCCGGTAATGGCCTGCGCCGTGGCTTTCAGTTGAGCATAGGACGTGAACAACGCCAGCGCCCGCCCTTGTGTCGCGCGGAATAGATCGATCAGGGTCTGATCCAGAATCTCCTGGTGACCGTGGCTGCGCGGTTCAGGCACATCGGTAACAACATAGAGAAGCGCAGCGGATTGATAATCAAAGGGCGAACCGACAGCCAGTTCTTCCGCTTTCTGCGCGCTCAGGCGCTCGCGCATATAGTCGAAACTGCCTTCTACCCGCAACGTCGCCGAGGTGAGGATGACCGAGCGCTTCTTGTCGAACAAATGCTCGCGGACTAACGTCCCCACGTGCAAAGGGACAGCGTTGCACGAGAACGGGTAATTGTTCTGCGACTCCAGCCAGTAGATGATGTTCTCCTGCGGTGCAGTGATGAATGGCCCAAGCTGTTGGTAGGCCGCGTCCAACTGCCGCTTGATGCCCAGCAGTCGCGCATGGGCCATGTCGAAGCCGGGGACTTCGGCAGAACTCAGATCCTCCAGACCATCGGCCAGCAGCGCCACCCCCTCCACAAGGACGGAGAAGTGCGGCGCAACCTGCGCCCACCCTCGCACTGCGTCATCCCAACCAGGCTCGCTACGCATATTGGGCGTCAACCGCACACGGACGGCATAACTCCCACCGCGATCCACATGCTCGTTGAGGAATGTCTCGATGTCCGAGAAAAGCGCCTCCAACTGATGCTCGACGCGCTCCCCGGCATCCTGTAGACGCACACACGCATCTTGCAGTGCTGCCGCCGTCTTGCGCGGCTGGTTCTCCGCCAAATGCAACACGGTCTCCAACAAACCGGTGGACGCCTGCCGAGAATACAGCAAATCCTCGAAAACGCGGTTCAGTAGCGGCCAACTCACCGTATAACGGAGTGCCTCTGTCACTGCCCTTTCCAGATGGTGCGCCTCGTCGACGATGAGCAGTTCATATTCCGGCAGCACGCGATTCTGCGCGGCGATGTCGGCCAACAGCAGAGCATGATTGACGATGAGGATGTGCGCGCCTTCAGCCTTCGCCCGTGCCCGGTAAAAGAAACAGCGGTCAGTCTGGAAGAAGATGCAATGCTCCGGATCGCAGGCTTCGTTGGCCGCCGAAATCCCATACCAGACGGCTTGCTCCTGTCCAGTTGGCATGAAAAGCCCATCCCCGTCGCCGTCGAGGGTGTTGGGCAACCAAAGCAGGACCTTGGCCAGCACGCGCATCTCATCTTCGGTAGCAGGGCCGCGCCGTCGCAACGCCTGGAACTGCTGGCGGCACAGGTAATGCGAGCGTCCTTTGAGCACCTGATGCTTGAATTCGTACAGCGCCTCGGCCAGTTCGGGCAAATCCTTGTTCGCCAGTTGTTCCTGGAGATTGATCGTGTTTGTCGAAACCACCACCCGTTGGCGATTTTGCACCGCCCATTCGATTGCGGGAAGCAGGTAAGCCAACGATTTTCCTGTACCCGTTCCAGCCTCGACCATCAAGTGTTGACTTTCATTAAACGCCTGCCCCACAGCCTGGAGCATTTCCACTTGCTGCGAGCGATATTCGTACTCGGAGAACACCTCGGCAAGCGGGCCATCATCGTCCAACAGTGCGGAGAGCGCATCCAAATCAATGGGGCGCTGCTCTCGGCGCGGTTCCAGCGGTTCGTAGATCGTCTCATCTTCTTCGACGAACAATGGACCGGCTGCGTCACCGCCACGTTTGGAGGCTAGCTGTGCGCCGATGCCGCCGCTGAACCCGTAACGCTGGCGAACGTAGTGTGCATCACGGAAAAAGTTGCTTGGGCCCCATTGGATGCGCTGTCCCAGTTGAACGATTTCCCGCAGCATCTGCTGAGGCAGTTGCGCGGCCCGCCCCATCAACGCCATATAAAGCGCGTGCGCCATCACCGCATCATCAAGTGCGCGGTGCGTCTGTTCCGGCAGATCAATCGCCAGCTCGTGCACGAGGTTCGCCAGGCTGTAGCGCCCGGCGTGTGGCACCAAAATGCCGGCGAGATCGAAGGTGTCGATCGAGGCATTGCCGCGCAAGACATTGTGCTGGCGCAGAAAGGCCAGATCAAAGCCGATGTTATGTCCCACAACCGGATCGCGGCCTACAAATTCGGCCAACTGGTAAGTGGCCTGGCGCCCACCGAGTGCGCCTTCCACATCCGCATTGGTAATGCCAGTCAATTCGGTGACAAACAGGGGGATTTTTCGCCCTGGATTGACGAAAGTCGAGAAAGTCTCCAAAACTTCATCGCCATCGAAACGCAACGCGCCGATTTCGATGATCGCATCCCGCATGGGATCCAGGCCGGTCGTTTCTAAGTCCAGGGAAACGTAGGTCTTCGCCATGTGCTCCTTTCTAAGCTCAAGGTAGACATTATACAACAGAACGAGCAATGGGGAAGAAGAAAAGCGGACCAGATCAGGATCTTATTATTCTCTTGGTAGAATGCACTTCAGGTTCCTGTCGGCTCAAGAATTTCGGCCTAAAGGCCGGGGAGATAAAGGGGGATTTTTGTGACGGGACTTTGCCCCGCCACAAAAATCCCCTTAAAAAAGCCGCTTGAGCGGCAACTGAACTTCGAGTAAATCTATCGCTATGCTGCCGAGTCGTCGACTTTATGATCTGGCGTAAACGTATACTCCTTATCGGACAATTCGATGATTTCGACGTCATCGACATCCAAAATATCTTCCTCATCCTCGTCGTCGTCCAGGAAAAATCCAGTTTCAGGATCGATAGGCATCATGAAATTAAAACCTTCAGGTCCCAATTGTTGCCTCAACCGACTCATGATCTTATCCGCATTATCATAAGGCCCGGCGATGAAAAACGGTTTACCCTCCGGTCCACCGACAGGGATTTCGACATCGACAGCATCTGGATCGGCGTCTTGTAATAGAATTGAGGCATCCCGGTAATCGCGATGCGGACGGAAACCGAACTGTGCCGCGTATTCTATCCCAGTTTTAACAATCTTCGCAGCGAGATTGAAGTCAATCTGTATGAGTTCCTGATTTTGCCCAAGAATAGACAACACTTCCCGGCGGAATTCCCCTGCATCGATGAAATTGGCCGCATCCGCATTCTTCACGCCCAAACAAGCGCGGTCTACCAGGTAAGTAGCCGCATACACTTCTCCAGTTGCCGGATCTCGTCGCGTGACAATGACTTGATTCAACTGGGTGGGGTCCTCCCAGTCTTCGTTGACCCAACACTCCATCACGGGCCAGGCCAGTGCAGCACGCAACATTGCTTTCTTGCCGCGCGGTTGCGACTGCGTCTTTATGGCCTTTCGCTTTTCTTTGCGCTTCGCTTCGCGCCGCGCGCGTTTTTGTTCTCGCCTGCTTTTGGGCATGTCGTCCTCCTTTAAGATTACCCCAACCGTGCCAGTTGCTCGCGGACTTGCGCTGCTTCTGTCTCCATATCCCCCAAGCGCTCGCGCTCGCGCTGGACAACGTCGGCCGGCGCTTTCTCGGCGAAGGGACCGGAGAGACGCTGGCGACTGCCGTTGATGCGACCCTCCAGGTTCTCCAGCGCCTTTTGCAGCCGCGCACGTTCCGCGTCCAGGTCCACCAGCCCAGCAAGTGGCAGGTAGACGACGACATCGCCCGCCAACACCGACGCCGACTGCGCCACCGGCTCGCACGCCGCCACGATCTCCAGAACCTCGGCGTTTAGATGCGCGAGGAACGTCAGCACCGAACGCCGCGCTTCGATGACCGGCGCGTTTTCGCCCGCCGCCACGGTCGCAGCGACGCGTCGCCCGGCTTCGACGTTGTATTCCGAGCGCACGTTGCGGATGCCCCGGATGAGGTCCATCAGCAACGCCATCTGCGCTTCGACCTCATCGTCGAGCAATGATGGATCCTGCATCGGCCACGGCGCAATGATGAGCGCCTCGCCTTCCCTCACCGCTTGCGGCAACGCCTGCCAAAGCGCCTCGGTCACAAAAGGCATGAAGGGATGCAGCAAGCGCAGCGCACGCTCAAGCACGGTCAGCAATACGATGCGCGGTGTATCCTTGTCAACACCGGCTTCCTCCGCGTAGAGCCGTACCTTGCTCGCCTCGATATACCAGTCGCAGAACTCGTCCCACAGGAAGTCGCGCACGCGCCGCCCGGCTTCGCCATATTGCTGTGTCTCCATCAGTGCGAGAACGTCGCCGGTGAGTCGCTCGATGCGGCTGAGGATCCAGCGGTCTTCGAGCGTCAGTTCTAGACCTGACAGGTCGTGCAAACCTCTGGTTTGCCTGAGACCTGTCAGGTTTGCATCACGAACATTCATCAGGATGAACCGTGTCGCCTGCCAGATTTTGTTAGCGAAGTTGCGCGCACCTTCCAGCCGGCGCGGATCGAGATTCATGTCGTTGCCCGGCGTGGAAGAGGTCGTCAGTGTATAGCGCAGCGCGTCCGTGCCGTATTCGTCGATGATGTAGAGCGGGTCGTACTTCCACGCGTCGGGCATGGATTTGCTGATCTTCTCGCCGCGCTCGTTGCGGATAAGGCCGTGCAGATAGACGTCCTTGTACGGCGCCTGCCCGAGCAACGCCAGCGAGAGCATCGTCTCGCGGGCCACCCAGAAGAAGAGAATGTCATAACCCGTCTCGCGCATGTCGGTGGGGAAGAAGCGCTGCATGTCGGCGGTCGCTTCGGGCCAACCGAGTGTGGAGAACGGCCACAGCCCGGAGGAGAACCAGGTATCGAGCACGTCCTCGTCCTGCACGATCATCCGGCTATCGCACTTGGGACATTGCGTGGGATCTTCAATGGCGCTCCACTGGTGATCGCAATCCTGGCAGTACCACACCGGGATACGGTGACCCCACCACAGTTGGCGGCTGATGCACCAGTCGCGGATGTTCTCCATCCAGTGGAACCACGTCTTTTCGAAGCGCTCGGGGATGATGCGCATTGTGCCATCGCGGACGACGCGGATCGCTTCTTCTGCCAGCGGCTTGGCGCGGACAAACCACTGTGTACTGATGCGCGGCTCGATAACCGTATCGCAGCGCTGGCAGTGACCGACGCTGTGATGATACGGCTCGATTTTCACGAGCAGCCCCTCTTTTTCAAAATCGGCCACAATTGCCTCGCGGCAGGCATAACGTTCCAGCCCCACGTACGGCCCGGCCTCCTCGTTCATGAGACCTGTGGACGTCATCACATCTACCTGGGACAGATTGTGGCGCATACCGATCTCGTAATCGGTGGGATCGTGGGCAGGCGTCACTTTCACCGCGCCCGTGCCGAATTCAGGCTCCACCGCATCATCCGCCACAATCGGAATAAGACGCCCAATCGCCGGTAGGATCGCCATCTTGCCAATGAGCGCTTGCCAGCGTGGATCGTCGGGATGAACGGCGACACCACTATCACCGAGGATCGTCTCCGGGCGCGTGGTCGCCATCTCGATAAAAGTCGTCGCTCCTTCGGCCCAGCGTCCACTGCCCCACGGGTGCTGCGGGCCGGACCAATCCGCGCCGAAATTTTCGGCGACCACGGGATAGCGAATGTGCCACAGGTGACTATCGTGCTCCGTTGGCACTACCTCCAGGTCGGAAATTGCCGACTCGCAGCGCGGGCACCAATTGACCATATACGGCCCACGATAGATCAAACCGCGTTCGTAAAGCGTGTGGAACGCAACGCGCACAGCCTGGCTCAAGCCCGGATCGAGCGTGAAACGTTCGCGCTCCCAATCGCAGGAGATACCGAGTTGCCGGTGCTGATCGTTGATACGCGCATGCGTCTTCCCTTTCCACTCCCAGCACTTTCCGATGAAGGCATCGCGACCCAGATCATGGCGCGTCAACCCCTCTTTCGCCAGCTCGCGCTCGACGACGTTCTGCGTAGCGATACCGGCATGGTCCGATCCGGGCAGAAAGAGCGCTTCGAAGCCGCGCATGCGATAGTAGCGCGTCATCAGGTCCTCAATCGCTGCCGTCATCGCGTGGCCCAGGTGCAGGATGCCCGTGACGTTCGGTGGCGGCATGGTGATGCAGAAGCGCCCGCCGTCCTTTGAAGCGCGGCCTTTGGCGATAAGTGTCTCAGGGCGGAAATAGCCTTCGGACCCCCACCAGTGGTACAAACGTTGCTCATGGTCTTTCGGATTGTAAGTTTTTGATAATTCAGTCATCAGTTCCCCTTCTAAATTTTGTCAGCAGATAGGCAACCAAAGGTTGCATGCAGCCCCCTTCCCAGCCTTCCCACTTGGCGGGAAGGAGGTCGGGGGGATGGGCAATATCCCGCAAATACGCACAGGCCCAACAAGCAAACGAGAAGTTATACTTTTACAGGCCCTAACGACGCATATCAGATAATAATTCCACACTGTTCAAAGGCGACTGCCATCCTCTGCCAATCGCTTCTCCCATAATCATCAACGTCTCCCACACGCTTTCGGTGTGCTTAACGTCCACGGTCTCTGGCCGAGAAGTTTCTTGCTTTTTGGGATCATGCATATCCATCTCGTTCATCGTTCGCCTCCTAATCAGGTGTCAAATTTTACAATGATTCGACCAACCCCACCTGGACTTCGCCGTCCAACAACAAATGACTATCCCCACCGAGAGCACTAACGACTTCGACACGTTGCGCACGTGTAACGCTGATGAGGTCTTGTGTTGCTGCGCGGCATCGCTCCGCCAGGGCTGCATCGCGCGTTGCGATAGACAACAGCCCGATCTCCGCACCGAGTGATAGCCCCTGCTCGCTTTTGTGGCGGCGCACCGCCGTGGCGATCTCGAGCAGCGTCTCGCCAAAGGATTCGGCATCAGCATCCGCAAAGCGCGCGTCCACTTCGGGCCAACGGGCCAGGTGGATGGACACTGCACCGTCGCGTTCGGCGAACAGGTGCTGATAGATTTCCTCCGTCACATGCGGCAAAAACGGCGCGAACAACTTGAGCGTCGCCAGCAGGATATAGGCAAGTGTGAAAGGCGCACCCGCGTCTGCGCTGGCCGCGTCTGCGCCATACAGGCGCAGCTTCGCCATCTCCAGGTAATTATCTGCCAAATCCCGCCAGAAGAAAGTCTCGATTTCGCTCTTGGCGGCGGCGTAGTCGTAGCCCTGGAACAGATCAGTGACGCGGCGAATCAATGTCTGTAACCGCGCCAAAATCCAGCGATCGGCGGGGGTCTGTAGGGGCAAGGCATTGCGCACAACATCTTCGCTTGACACGGCATCGTGGGATTCGGAGGATTCTGAGATATCGGATGGCCGTTCGGACAATGCCTCGCCCCTACCGGATGCCAAAAACCGTTCGGCGAAACGGGCAACGTTCCACAGTTTGGTGACCAGTTTCGCGCCGATCTGGATTTTCTCTTCGCTGATGATCGAGTCCTTGCCGAAGCCTGTGCTCGATGTCCAATACCGCACGGCGTCTGCCGAGTACTGGTCGAGCATCTCCATCGGCGGCATCGGTCCGCCACCCCGACTCTTGCTGATCTTGCCGGTGCCTTCCGGGGCCAGCCCCCACCCCGAAATGGCTGCGTCAGTCCACGGCGTCGCGCCGAAGTGGTGATAGGACTTCACAATCGTGTAGAACGCCCAGGTGCGGATGATCTCGTGGGCTTGCGGGCGCAGCGAGAAGGGATAGACCTTCGCGTAGAGCGCCGGATTCGTCAGCCGCTGCCCCACGATCTGCGGCGAGAGCGATGATGTGGCCCAGGTGTCCATCACATCCGTTTCCGGCGTGAAGGACGTGCTGCCACATTCACATGGATGGGACGGCGCGCGCGTGGTCGGGTCTACGGGCAGTTCGTCCTCGCTGGCGAGAATGACTGCGCCGCAGGCGTCGCAATACCAGACCGGGAACGTCACGCCGTAGTAGCGCTGGCGAGAGATACACCAGTCCCAGTTGAGATTTTCGACCCACTCGCGGAAACGGGTTTCCATGTGATCGGGATGCCAGCGCACGTTCGCGCCG
>JAFGSL010000021.1 GCA_016934645.1 Anaerolineae bacterium | reverse complement strand
GAGCAACGAATTCAACGCCAAACAACGCACCACATTGATCGCTGTTGGTGTGGGTATCGTTGTGGTGTGCCTGTGCGTCATCGTGGCAGCGTGGGGGGGAAAATCGGTATGGGACAACCTCCAGGAAAGGAGCGGCATAACGACCGATCAGAGCGGTTGGGACTCGGCGACAGCGGAAGTGACGATCGCCGTCTCTCCAGGTATGGCCTCGACGTTGGCCCAACTGGCTGAACAATTCAACGCCCACACGTACAAAACACCCGACGACTCGCTGATGCTGGTACGCACCGTCTCTGTCGTTCCCGAAAAGATGGTCGAGCAAAGCCTGGCGAATCCACCATTCCAGGCCATCGCGCCCGACAGCAGTTTGTGGCTCAATCAACTGGATCGTCTTTGGGTAGAAAAGCAAAGCGAAACCGAGGGCGAAGCCCTCATCCCCATTGGCAACCGGCGCTTTGGCGACCCGGTGCGCTACGCTGCCAGCCCCGTGGTCATCGCGGCGTGGGAAAGCGTGGCGCGTGAGTTGGGCTGGCCCGACCGCGACATCGGCTGGAAGGACATCCAGCAGAAAGCGACCGCTACTGCGGCGACCGCCGACGCGACGTTCAAGTGGAACCACCCGAGCACCGGGCACGCCAGCGGTTTATTGGCGACGCTGGCCGAGTTCTACGCTGGCGCCGGACTGACGCGCGGCCTCACCGAGGAAACCGCCACCGCCGAAACCACGTTAGAGTACGTCCGCGCGGTCGAGGCTACGGTGCGCTTCTACGGCGAAGGTGAGGATGTCATCGTACAACGCCTGGCGGCGGAGGGACGCAACTTCCTCGATGCCTTCGTTGCTCAGGAGCAGGTCGTCATCGCGTGGAACCAGATGCAGCCCGGCGAGCGTCTCGTGGCGATCTACCCGGCGGAAGGAACGCTGTGGGCCGACCATCCCCTGGCACTGCTTGAGCTGGGCATGCCCGGTGAAGCCCCGATCACCGACAATCAACGCCGCACCTACCAGGCCTTCGTGAACTACCTGACCTCCGCAGAGGTGCAGAAGCAGTTGTTGAGCGTGGGCTACCGTCCGGCAGACCTTGACATCCGCCTGGACGGGACGGGCAGCCCCTTTACGGGCGACGCGGTGGATTGGCGACAACCCCAGACAACGCTGCAAATCCCTGCGACGAGTGTCGTCGAAGTGGTGCAAAACGTCTGGTGGTACACCAAGCGCCCGACGAATGTGTATCTGGTCGTCGATACCAGTGGCAGCATGGAAGAGAGGGACAAGATTTCGCTGACGCGTGTAGCCCTGCGCTCTTTCGTGGATCAGATTCGTGGTGATCGCGACCAGGTGGGGCTGATCACTTTCGCCACCAACGTCAACCTCATACGCTCGCTCCAACCGCTGGATGATGCCGGCCGCACGCAACTGGATAGCGCCATCGACGGGCTGATCGCATCGGGTAACACTGCCCTCATCGACGGGGTGTGGATGGCCTATACCGAGTTGATGCAACACGGCGATCCGGAGTCCATTAACGCCATCGTCGTAATGACCGATGGGCAAGAGAACAGTAGCCGCCAATCGCTGTCGGCGCTGCAACGCCGTATCCAGCAGGAACAGGGAACGCAGCAAATCGTCATTTTCACCATCGCCTTCGGCAGTGACGCCGACGAGAAGCTGATGCGCACAATGGCCGAAATGGGCGGGGGCCAGTATCGCCGCGCCGACGAAACTGATATCGAAGATCTGTACGAGATCATCTCGACGTACTTTTAGAATGAAGAAGGGGAGAATGAAAGAATCAAGAATGAAAGAATGGAGAGAACTTGCTCATTCGCTGATTCACTGATTCGCTCATTCGAGATTGCCTATGTCCGATATTCGTTCCAGAATCGAAAAGAAGGCACGCAAAGCCATCATCCAATATGCGTTTTTCCGTTGGGAGAACGCCATCATCATCGGCTTAGTCGCACTTTTGACATTCTTCCTGCCGCATCCATTCTCGGGTTGGCCAATTTGGGCCTGGCCCGCACTCGGCGTTTTGGGTGTGGTAGCTATAGTCTTTTCCAGCCTCACTGATCTCGAGGCGAACGCCAAAGTGCAACTTGACCTGTTCCAGGAGCGCTTCAACCCACGCAAGGTGCAGGACACCGAATTGCGCAACGAAGTTGAGAAGGCTCTGGAATACCAACGCCGCATCGAAGCCTACATCGGCAAACAACGCGCCGGTGTACTGCGTGATCGCCTGGAAGATACCGCCGGACAGCTTGCCGATTGGGTCAGCTACACCTATCAACTGGCGCTGCGCCTCGATGCTTACCGCCACGACCCGCTTCTAGCCCAGGAGCGAGCCACCGTCCCCAAAGAATTGGAGGCTCTCACATCGCGGCAAAGCCTGGAAAAGAACCAGGAAGTCAAACAACAATTGGATGCCGTCATCGAAAGCAAGCACAAACAGATGGAATCGCTGGCCGCCCTGAACAGCCGCATGAAGCAAGCCGAACTGCAACTCGAGCAGAGCAACACGGCGTTGGCGACAGTGTACAGTCAGGCGCAGTTGATCAGCGCACAAGACATAGAGAGCGGGCGCTCGGATCGCCTGCGGCAGGACATCCAGGACCAGATCGCGCGGCTTAACGACCTGGTCAGCAGCATCAACGAAGTTTACGATTACCAGGGACCGGGAATCTGAAGTTATTCAGGAGGGAAATCCTAACGATGATGAAACGCTTAGGTTTAACCATCATAGTACTCGCCATGGTTGTGCTGGCGGGATGTGGGGGCGGCGCCGCAAAAGAACCAACCAAAGGCGATGTGATCGTCTATGTGGCCGTGCCCCTCAGCGGGTTCCAAGCCAATGGTGGACAAACTGTTCTGGGTGGTGTGCGCCTGGCAGCAGAGCAAATCAACCGCAGTGGGGGTCTGTTGGGCTACCGTGTCGTCGTCCGCCCGCTGGATGACGAGTCCGACAGCGACGTGGCTGTCGCGCAAGTGGCGGTCATCCAGGACGCGCTGAACAAAGGCGAACGGGTCATCGCCGTTATCGGTCACCTCAACAGCGGGCAGACATTGGCGGCGATGGAGCTGTACAAGGATTTACCCTTGATCGTCATCACGCCGACGGCATCCGAGCAAAGCCTCAGCCAGAAGGGCTACACCAACTTCTTCCGCGTCAACGCCAGCGATGATGTGCAGGCCGCCGTAGACGCGCGCTTTTTGACGGAATATCTCAAGGCCACACGCGTGGCAGTGGTGTTTAACAACACCGAGTACGGGCAAGGATTAGCCGCGTCGCTCGTCAAAGAATTGGAAGCCCGCGACGCGCAAGCCGTCACGAACATCGAGGTCGAGGAAGGCCAGAGCCAGTACGGAACCGAAGTGCAACAGATCCAGGCCGCCAATCCCGATGCCATCTTCTACGCCGGGTACGAGATCGAAGCACCGTTCCTGCGCTACGAACTGGTCAAGGCTAGCGTCACCGCCCCGATGTTGGGCAGCGACGGCGTCTTCCTGGCAGCCTCCATCGACGACTCAGACGGCACGGCGGAAGGCATGTACGTCAGTGCCTTCGCTCCCAGCCCGCGCTATGTGGCGGACGCGAAGTGGTTCGAGGCGTATCAAGTAGTGGAATATCGCAATCCTGACACCTACTCCGTCAACGGCTACGTGGCGATGCAGGTGCTGGCCGAAGGTGTGCGCAAAGCCACCGGATTCGATGCGTCCAAGGTTGCCGACGCGCTGCGCACGGACAGCCTGCCCACGCTCCTCAACAGCCTAAGCTACCAGGCCAACGGCGACCTCACGGATCCGCAGATTTGGATTTACCAGGTGGTCAACAGCGAGTTCCAGCAAGTGGATTGGAAGTAAAATTTCGCACATCAAAAAACGGGGCCTCAGCAGGCCCCGTTTTTCTTTGTGTAGATCGGACTTTACAACGTCTGTTCTGGCTTGTTGAAACTCAGGCGTGGATCCAGCGCATCGCGCAGCCCGTCACCGAGCAGATTGAACGCCAGCACGG
>JAFGSL010000172.1 GCA_016934645.1 Anaerolineae bacterium | reverse complement strand
CCCCAAGCCCCGCAGCCCTTCGCGTTAGTGGTGACCGGCGATATGCCGAGCAACCGGGGCGATCTGGAGGGCACAGTCTATGTCGCGGGCGGCGCGCCTGGGGATGATCCCATTGCCGGCGCCAGTGTGTCAGCAATAAACGCCGGTGGACAACTGGCGCGGATGGCGACCTCTGACGATGATGGATTCTACAGTATGAGTCTGGCGATGGGGACCTACACCGTGACGGCGATGGCCTTTGGCTACCAGCCGGCCGAAATCGGCGCTGCAGAGGTGGTATCCGGGCAGGTAACGGCGTTGGATATTCCGCTATCCTCCGCGACCTGGTACACCGTATCCGGTGTAGTGCGCGATGCCGCGACCGGTTGGCCGCTGTACGCGCATATCGCCGTGAGCAGCGATCCCCTTACTCCACCCGCGCCCTACAACAGCGTGTGGACCGATCCGGCGACCGGCTACTACAGCCTCTCCTTGCCGGAGGGGATTACTTATACCCTCACTGCGACGGCTTGGGTGGATGGTTATCTGCCCGGCAACGCGGTCGTGCCGCCGCTTACCGGTAACGTGACACAGGATATCGAACTCGACGCGGATATGGAAGCCTGTAGCGCACCCGGCTATGAAATACCCTACATTCATTTGGACGACTTTGAATCTGATGATGGCGGCTATACGGTTAGCGGCGTCCCTGCTGATCACTGGCAATGGGGGTCGCCTGTGACCTGGCCAGGCAGTTGTGCTGCCGGCGTTCACTGTTGGGGTACGAATTTGACCGGCAACTACGCGAACAATGCGGCAGCGGTACTCACTTCGCCCGTGATCGATCTCTCCACCGCGAGCGCGCCGCTGGCTGCGAATTGGCGGCAAGCATGGCATCTTGAAAGCGCTACCTGGGATCATGGATATGCCGAGATAAGCATCAACGGCGGCCCGTGGCAGGTGATGTGGCAACATACCGGTGGTACAATCCAGGTTGATTGGACCAAAATGAGCTACGACATCTCCGCAGCGGCTGGCGGCAGCGTGCAGTTTCGCTTCCGCCTCACCAGCGATAGCTCGCTCAACTATGCCGGCTACTACATTGACCTAGTGAATATCACCGGCGCAGAGGGCTGCCAGATTCCTCTTGACGGCGGGCTGATCGTGGGCAATGTCTATGACGCGAACTATCCGGCTGAAGCCCTGAACGGCGCGGATATCGTCAATGCCGCGGGTTACGCAGCGGAATCCTTGCCTACGCCGCTGGATGACGCCGTAGATGACGGCTTCTACACCGTTTTCGCACCTGCGGGCACGCAGACGTTTACGGCTACGGCCATGGCCTATAGCGCCTCCGTCGTGGATGTGACCGTGGTGGACGGCGATACCGTAACGCAGGACTTTTTCCTGCCCACCGGTCTCTTGAGCGCCGCGCCGGATGGGCTGGACGTGACCGTGGAGCTAGGATATGCGGATACCCGTACCCTGAACCTCACTAACGCGGGCGGCGCGGCGGCAACGTTTGCCTTCGAAGAACATGCGGGGCCGGTAAACCCGCTTGCTATAACCGGTCTGGAGGAGGAAAAACAACTGGCCGCTCCCACCGGCAGTTCCACGGATGTGCCGTGGCTGGCGGAAGACCCCATCACGGGGACGGTACCGGCAGCCGGTGACATGGACGTGACCGTCGCCTTCGACGCGGCCTATGTGGACCAACCCGGCGAGTATCACGCCGAACTGGTTGTCACCAACGACACGCCTTATGGCGAGGTGCGCGTCCCCGTTACGATGACGGTCACAGGCCCGGCCTCTTGGGCCAAACTCACGGGAACTGTCATCGGTCTGGGCGTCTGTGACGACGATCCGGCCCCTCTGGGGGCGGCTGAGGTGCACGTGGAGAGCGCGACGACCGGCCAGACCTGGCTGGTCACAACCGACATCAGCGGCACGTACCATTTGTGGATGGACCAGGCGCACAGCCCTGTGACCATCACCGTGACCGCGCCCGACTACTTCGGTGAGACCGGCGGTGTGCTGGTGGTGCAAGGCGAGACGACCGTGGTGGACTTCGATCTGCGGCTGCTCAAGCCCTGCCTCAGCTACGACCCCGCCGACTTCCACGTGACGTTGCCGATGGGCGACAACACCGTCGAACTGCTCACCCTGAGCAATTCTGGCGCGGCGTTGGCGGAGTTCGAGTTGATGGAAGTTATCGGTGGTTTTACACCACTGAACCTGAAGGTCAACATCAGCTTCCCGCGCAGTGACGCGCCGTTATCTTTCGAGCGTGCGCCTCTGCCTGAGGAGTCTGGTAAACCATTCATCAACCCGAACGTGGCCTTACAGGTTGGCGCGCCGGCCTATGGTGTGGACTTGTTAGGCGATCAGTTCGTCTACTTCACCATGGACGATGCGACCAATCCAACCAACATCGCCACAGCCACGCGGAACTACTATGCTGGGGATTTTATCAACGGCGACTTCTCGACACTGTATGCGATTGACAACGCCACGCAAATGCTTTACGCCATTGATACTGCCAGTGGTGCACAGACGGCTGTCGGTGCATCTGTGCCGCAGAGCGGTCATACCTGGACGGGCATGGCAGGTGATCCAACCACGGGCGTGATGTATGCTTGCTCGACTGATGGCGCCACGAACGCACTTTACATACTGAACCTGGCAAGCGGCGCACCAACTCTCGTGGGAACCCACGGGGGTGGCTTTGTTCTTATAGACATCGCCATTAGCTCAACCGGCCAGATGTATGGTGTGGATATCAACACCGATCAACTTGTGGCAATTGACAAAGCCTCCGGCGTTATCACTGCTATAGGTTCACTTGGTTTCGATGCGAGCTATGCCCAGGGTATGGACTTTGATGAAGCTTCAGGCACGCTTTACCTGGCTGCTTACAATGCTGCGCTTAGCCGGGCCGAGTTACGCATCGCTGATACCAGCACGGGAGCCACTGTGTTGGTGAGCACTATCGGCGCTGGTTCTGGGGTGGAGTTGGATGCCTTTGCCATCGCTACCACAGGTAGCGCTGGCAGCGCTATCCCCTGGCTGACCGAGACCCCGATCTCAAGCACCATCGCTGCGGATACCGACGCTGTAGTCGATCTCACCTTCGATGCCGGCGTGCCCGAAACCATGCAGCCCGGTACGTACTACGGGCAGTTGAAAGTTGCCGGCAACGCGGCCAACGACGTGCCCAACGTCCCGTTGACGCTAACCGTCGAAGCCCCGGCAACCTGGGGCAAGCTGGTGGGTGAAGTCACCGGCCTCGGCTACTGCGATGCTGTTACGCCGACGCTGCTGGCGGGCGCGGAAATCCTCATCGAATCCGGCACGGGCCTGCTGGCCTGGCTGCTGGAGACCGATGAAAACGGCGCGTACCAGCTCTGGCTTGACGCGGCGCACAACCCGCTCACTGTGACCGTCGCTTATCCCGATCACGTTCCACAGGTCTTCTCGAATGTGGTCGTGGTGGCCGGCGCGACGACGGTGCGGGACGCGGCGCTGCGTTGGGCGATGCCGTGCCTCACGGTGGAGCCTGATCTGTTCGATGTCACGGTCACGTTGGGGATGAGCACGACGT
>JAFGSL010000171.1 GCA_016934645.1 Anaerolineae bacterium | reverse complement strand
TGGTTAAAAATGGCTCTTTTACAATCTAATATCCGGCCCATTGCGATCTACTGAAAGTCACGAATTTTCTTTGTGTCTTTGTGTCTTGGTGGTTTATTTACAGAGAGGAGAATAATATGGCACGCTTTGATCGTTTGACCGTTCTGAACAAGATGGTGGAACTGGGCCTCGTTCCAGTCTTTTACAATGCCGACGTAGAAGTCGCTGCGAAGATCGTGGCGGCGTGCGCGGCCGGTGGCGCAACAGTCGTGGAATTCACCAACCGGGGGGATTTCGCACCGCAAGTGTTCCTCGAACTGAGCCAACACTTCGCCAAGGCCGATCCCAAGATCATCCTCGGCGTCGGCTCCATCGTCGATGCACCCACGGCGGCGATGTACATTGCCTACGGCGCGAACTTCGTCGTCGGCCCGAACTTCAATCCCGAGGTGGCGCGGCTGTGCAATCGACGCAAGATCCCTTACTCGCCGGGTTGCGGCAGCGCGACGGAGATCGCCGAAGCGGAGGAGATGGGTGTGGAAATCGTCAAGGTCTTCCCCGGCACATCGGTGGGTGGGCCGAATTTCGTCAAGTCGGTGCTGGGGCCATGTCCGTGGACGCGCATCATGCCCACCGGCGGCGTGGATGCCACCGAGGAGAGCATCAAGGCCTGGTTCTCGGCAGGCGTGACCTGCGTGGGGATTGGCTCGAAGCTCATCACCAAGCCATTCGTCGCGGAGGGGAACTTCGAGGGCATAGCCCAGAAGGCAGCGCAAGTCTTGCAGTGGATCCGCGAAGCGCGGGGAAAATAAATCTCCATTTCACCACAGAGACACAGAGGGCACAGAGTTTTTATGCGTTGCTAGCAACGCTGTTTTCTCTGTGTTCGCGGCAATCTTGCCGCTGTGCCTCTGTGGTGGATTTTTTAGCGTGAGGTTGGCTTATTCCTGAATCTCCAACTTCAAGAAATCCTGGATTCCCATCATTCTCAAACCGGAGCGGAACACCGACGGAAAAGCTGTTAAACCGATTTCCCTGTCGATGAATTCAGGATGAACGAGCCGGAAATCCTTGTTCTTCCACCTCAGCGAGCAGCCCCCTTTTGCCGCAACGTTTTTGTACCAGTCGACGTTTTTTCCGTACGTCAAAGCAATCACAAAGCCGTTCCGGAAAGGTTCAGCAATAATCGGTATCCGGTACAGCTTGCCGCTCTTCCGACCTGTATGGCCCAAGACCGCGAAATGGCCAAAGCGCTTACCGGCAATGTGAATCAGCACCTTATTCGTCACATGCTTGTTGATGATTCTGATTCGATCCAGCAGGGCTTGTTTCATTGGCGTTTTTTATCCTATCCCGTTTCCTGGCAGTGAGACGGCCTAACGCCAAACTCAAGCGCAGCACCGAGTTTGGAGAACTAATCATCTGAACAGGTTCGCCAATAGGCCAAAATACCACACTACAATGAGCACCGAAGGCGCTGTCGGCTTCATGCGCTGATTAGCTGGCCTTTTTTCAAATCCGAGTTTAGGTACTTGGCCTTGGTTGAGTGGGCAAGGTCGCTGAAGCTGTGAAAGTGGCGATGACGTCCTTCCACCCCATCCAGACCAATGCCACTGTATTCCAAATCTGAGCTAGTCAACAAGATTATCCTGTGACCGGCATCCCAGAGTTGAATGGCTCTATCCTTCTCTTCGCTTGAAAACATCTCTTTGAGAGTTGCTGCGCAAACAACTGAACCTGGAACTGATACAGCAACTTCCGCAAGTCTCTCAAAGTCCTTCTCCTCGAATTCGGTTGATTTACATTCGCAAAAGGCAAGTTCTGTCTTGCCATCGAATCCTAGTCGAAGAAAAGCAAGATCGATTTCTCTAGTCTCACCGCCTTGGTTTGTGAACTCGAAGGAGTAAATGTGCCTCACGTCATGCATAAACTTTGAACGGAAGAAAAGCGAAGTGCAGATCACTGCGAGGCTACCATATCCTACGTCCTGTGTACCGAAAAGTCCTGATGCTCTGTAACGCCACTCCTTCCCATCTAACACTGGAATAGGTTGTTCTTCGTAACAGTACTGGCACACAAAGGTGTCTCCACACTGACTAAGATCGTACCAGCCCTGACGATAACAGTGTTTACATTTGAACTCCAGACCCGGCCGCAAAACCTGCTTACGAATCAAAGTGTCTACAATATTGCTGGGAGAGATTTTTTCGCCACGAACGGCTGATTCTCGTATCAATTGTGAATGCTCACCAATCGTCTTTTCCAATTCTTTCCGAGGTAAGTGGCATCTACCACCTTGCAAGGTCAGTCTTTGCAATAGCTTGCGAACCCCTTTATCTAAAAGGATCATCGCGCCTTCAAAGAATCCGCCCAACGCTCCTTCAATCCCGGAGGCGTACTTGCCTTTTTCAGAGTAGTCAGTAAGTGTCAAGCCAGACTCAGCTAGTATAGCTTTAAAGACCTGCAGAGTGTTTGGGAGGCTCATAGAGAAGAAGTCAGAGACAATCCTATCATTCCGAAAGATGACGAGATTCTCGCGAGGACACAGCTTGAAGTCTGTCAACATCAGATGATATCTAGCTTTGAGCATATCCGATAGCGAATCAAGGGCCGGGTAATTGACCCAGATATCCTTTTCTGAGGGTTCTCTTCCAGAGAGTGCAATAGCCCATGCTCGATCAAGATCTTTCTTGTATGGTAGTAAAAAGCTAGGTAAAGCAAGTTTGAACTCAATTCGATTATCAGAAAGGAGAACTATGTCTTCTTGTTCGTGTGCTACACAGACCAAGGATTCAAGTGGCGGGGCATGTTGAATCTCTCCATCTCGAGCGGGAATAGCGAGCCCGAAACGCGGTATCCAGGTACGGATTACAACGGGAGGTTTCTCATCAGCTAATTCTCTTATAGACTTGACTGCCTGATTGAAACTCTCCTCCGGCAGCGTTGAGGCTTTTTGAAGGATTGTCCGGTTCTCCACTTGATCGTTAATTGGATAGTTCCCTTCTGTTATGTACTCTTGTATTTGGGGGGCGAAACCTGAAATTCTATCCCAAGGAACAAACAGGGTAGTTATTCCACAACTGCGAAGGTTCCAAAACTCAAGCCAATGACGTACATTCGTCATTTCTCCAATGTAGACAATATGGCTGTCAAGGTAATTCCAGTTTGTTGGATAGTAGAGGTTGAGATTGGATAAAGTGAACTGCAGCGGAGTGTTAGACCTCAGTAAACTCACCGAACTCAGTGTTTCTTCGTTAAGTAAGACTCTTTTGCATCTCGTTGTTTTTATGTATCCCGCTGTGTAATTGTATTTGAAGTTTGCCGGATATGTCCCGGTGGTAAAGCACACATACTTGTGCCAGTCATCACTGACGCCCTCGATGTAGAGAAAACTGGCATCATCTGTCTTTGACAACGCGCGAAATCTTCCATACTGTTCCCAGAAGTCAGAAAACACAGGAACCATGTCGCAGCCAAGGTGGAAACAATAACCTTCAACTCCTTGTTCAATCAAACCGTCGAATCTCTCAAGAGGTTTGAGACGATCTCTGTACCTACTGGTGATTTGGGCGGGCCACGGTTTGCCAGACAAGTTGATTCCAAAATCAGCACGAGACGCTTTGAACACCGAGTCAAGATACTCCTCACCTTGCTCGAGAGAGACTATAGGGTTGAGCATACCTCCCCAGAGTGCACAGTTGAGCTGAGAAGCAAATAGGGCCTGGTCTTCGTTTTCTTCGGTAATCCAAAGAAGCAAACGCAGTGGACGTACTTTCTGGGTTAAATGAAAAGCTTCCATACTACTGTCTCTTGTTGCTCAATCGATAGTGAGGAACACTCACTATTTAGATCAGAGGCGGTTGCTGAATAGCCAGCCAACATGGTTTATGTGAAGGCCTATCGCCTACATCAACACCACAGCCAACACGATCATCAACGCACCCACCACGACATTGGCGACGCCGAAGAGCAGAACGGTATTGTGCATCTGAGGCTTCTCCACCTTCAGCGCAGCCTGCGCCGGAACATCAGGGTTATAACGAACCTCGACGGACTTGCCGGGCGGAAGCTCGGCGACAACCTCCGCCGCTTTCCGCTCCTCGGCGAAAGAGTCGCAGTAGTACGGCGCAAAATCGCGCTTCTGGGACGTGTACGGCTGTCCCTCGACGGTGTAGGTATACTCAACAACAGGGGTATACGTGATGCTGGTCTCTTTCGGCGTCCGGCGCTCGTGACGGTAGACGAACGCTCGCAACACTTCGCCGGCAGCCTTCGGCCAGTTCGCCGTTCCCTGGAAACTGCGCTTGGTCACAATGGTGGAGATCACATAGACCGCGCCAAAGACGATCAGACACGCACCGAAAACGATTAAGAATGGCATTGCAATACCTCCTCTGTAGTCATCAGTCAAGTAGTCGTATAGTCGGGTAGTCAGGTCGTTGAAGAATTTGTGTTGTGTATCCAGGATTATAGTGCGAGGCCGATGCAAGTCAACGCACACGTAGGGGCGAGGCATCCCCACCAAGGTGTGTTGTCAGTCATGAGCCGTGGCAGGGATGCCTCGCCCCTACTACCCACGACAGGCATACGCATATGCAGCCTCGGCGACGGGCGCGAGAGTCTCCCAGGCGAAACGTTCGCGCGCATCGCGGGCAGCGTGTTGCGCGAGGGATTGGCGCAACGGCGCGTCGCGCAGCAGCGTCGTCACGGCCTCGATGAACGCTGTGTCATCGCCAGGCGGGACGAGCAGGCCCGTTTCGCCGTGACCGATGCTCTGCGCCACCTGTCCCACGGCATCGGCGACCACAGGAACGCCCGCCGTCAGCAAATCCAGCAGCTTGACCGGGCACTTGGTGCGGTTGAGCAGCGTGTCATCGAAGGGATAGAGCGCCACATCAGCCTGGGCGAAGTGTGCGGGCAAATCCTCCGGCGGAACCAGCCCCGCGTAGACCAGATCAACATCCGGTGCGGGCGACGCGCCTTCAGCCACTTGCCATCCCGCTGCGCGAGCCAGTGACAGCAGCGTCTCTTCCTCCGCGAAGAAACCCTTCCCTACCACCCACAACCGCACATCGGGGATGCGTGCCCGCACACCTTCACCGATGCGCCACAGCCGTTCCACGTTGTACTCGAAGAAGCGGGTGTAAAGCAACAACGTGGGACGTCCACCACCCTCAACGGTGCGCGAAACCGTCGGACGCGGGATGCAGCCGTTCGGCAGATAGAACACACGCTCCGGCGGGCCGCCCATCGCACAAGTGAGTGTTTGCAGCGCCCGGCTGGCGACGGTAACGGCAGCCGCGCGTGTCAGCCCCCATCGCTCCTGCCAGGCGAAGAATCGCTTGAGCAATACGGGATAGGGATTGAGGTCATTCCAGCCGCCGTAGCCTTCCCAATCATCGGTATCGACCACCACGGGGAAACGGCGGCGCAGCGCGAGGTGCGCCAATCCCGCGTAGGCTTTGGGCTTGAAGGTGTGGATCACGTCCGGTTTGAGTGCCACCGCACGGCGGACCAATACCGACGTCAGCCGCCAGTGGAACCACCCCGGCACACCCGCCGGAAGGGCCACGTTTTCGATGTGCACGCCGCCTTCGTCCCAGACTCGTCCCGCATCTTCGGGATTCTGCCACGGGGGCAGCAGCAGCGTCACGCTATGTCCACGCGCGACGAGCGCCTGCGCCAGCGGCAGCGCCCGCACGCTCATCGTGCCGCGCGGACGCAAGCCGAAAGGTCCAATCATCACGATGCACATGACGCCTCACGATAGCGGGCAGTGAAATCGGGAGCGTGAACCAACTCCCAAATTTCCCCAGCGACGTCAGCGGGCGTCCGCGCCGTGGTATCCACCACGTGCCCCAGGTCGCCGTTGCGCGCCGCCGCTTCCTGGATGCGGACGAGTTCCGGGGCACGGTTGAGATACCAGGGCAGGTCATCGGGAGATCGTGCAGAATTGCGGAGGCGCTGCTCGAGCACCTGCGCGTCACACACCAGCCGAAAGGCGTAGATTTCGTCGTCCAGGTCGGCGAGCAGCGTCCGCAAACGCACCAGGGACTCCGGCGATTCAAAAACGTAGGGGATGACGAAATTGTGATAGTCGCCCCGTTCGATGTGAAACGCGATCAGATGCCGCAGCGTTTGGTACAGATGCTCGATGCGGGCATCGTCGTAAATCTCGAAGGGATGCACCGAACCGATGTAGTCACCGTCGAGAAAGACAGCGCGGTCGAAATGCCAGGTCACATGCTCACCCGTCGTGCTCTTGCCGATGCCGCATGGGCCGTTGATAATCACGATCATGATATTGGGTTCCTCACAGAAAATCGTTACAAGTTACAGGTTGAAAGTTGAAAGTTAAGTAATCCGTTAAAATCCGGTGCAACCTCTGGTTAGCTAATCCGCTGACAAACGGTCTGTTACAGGGCGAAAAGTAAGGCGATGGATCGGGCAAATACCCAGACGCTCCAGTGCTGCCCGGTGCTGCCGCGTGCCATAGCCTTTGTGCTGCGCGAAACCGTAGCCGGGGAAATCCACCTCCGCCACCACCACCATCCAGCGATCCCGCGAAACTTTGGCGATGATACTTGCCGCGGCGACCGACAACGAGCGCGCGTCGGCATAGGGGAACACATCCTGCGGGAGGTCCACAGCGGGCAAAGGCAGCGCATCGACGATGAGCGCTTCCGGCGCAATGGATAGCGCCGCCAGCGCACGCTGCATCGCCAGCCGCGTCGCCGGGACGATGCCCAGCGCATCGATCTCCTGTTGTTCGCCGCGCCCCACCCCCACTGCCAACGCCACCTCGCGGATGCGCACTGCCAGTACCTCACGCTTTGCAGATGATACCTGTTTGGAATCGCGCACGCCCGCCAGCGCCGCGCACACTTCATCCCCGCAAGGGAGGATCACCGCCGCGGCGACCACCGGTCCAGCCCACGCACCGCGCCCGGCCTCATCAAGCCCGGCTATGCGCCGCATCCCGCGCGCCCAAAATCGCTCTTCCGCTTCCAGTGTAGGTAAGTTCATAAGTCCAAAGTCAAGTCGTCAGATAGTCGGTTGTTCATTTGCCATTCGCCATTTGCTGATTCGCTCATTCGCCTATTCTGCCACACTCTGGCCGATTGCCAAATGAATATTTGCTTTTTCGCTCATGTCGTTTTATACTAGGTTTGAGCAGGGAATGGGTGGGTAGAAGCCATGCGCCAGAGAAGTGGACAATGGAGGTAGGATATGGGGTTGCTCGACGATAAACGCAGTGCAAAGCAACAACCAGATGAAGATCTGTGGGAGGGCCTATTCGACGAAGAGGAGCTTGAAGCGCCACCCGAGCCGGAAGAAGCCCCCAGCGAGAAGAAAGGGCGCGCAAGACGCGAGGGGCGCGGTAAACGCGAGAAACACGAAAAGAAGCCCTCCAAACGCGAGAGCAGGCGCGCTGCCAAACGCGCCGCTGCCGCAGCAAAACCGAAACGTGCGCGCGCTGAAGGTAAAGGTCTCAAACCTGCACAGTTGCTGCTCCTGCTGCTCTTGGCTGTGTTTGTCGTGGTGGCCTACTTCCTTCTGGCGTCAATGATCAAGAAGAATCTCTCCGCCCCCCCCTCTGGCGACGAGACGGTCGCTCCCGTATCCACCGAAGCTGCATCTGTAGAGGCGGCCACGTCGACGCTGGCACCGCCAACCCCTACCCGAACTCCAGGTCCAACGCGCACACCTGCTCCAACACCCACACCGGCCCCGCCGGTAGCGACCCAGTTTGATCAGCACATTGCCGCCAATCCGGATAACGTCGATATGCGCCTGCAACGCGGCGCGGAGTATCTGCGACTAGGCGCTTATACCGCTGCACTAGAAGACTTCCAGCACGCGCGCGACGTGGATGACAAGCGTTTCGAGGCCTACCTCGGTATCGGCCAGGCGAACTACCAACTGTGCGACTGGCCCGCTGCCGAAAATGCTTTCCTTATGGCTCTCGCCCTCAATCCAAGTCTGTCAGATGCGCACTTTGGCATTGGGATGTTATATTACCTCCAAGGGCGTTACCGTGAAGCCGCGAAGGAATTTGACCAGGCAGCGGAGATCCATCCCACCTATGCCGAGGCCGAAGCCTGGTTAGCCATCGCTTCGGCGCAAGTCGAGGATGCGGCGGAAGCTATGGGAGCAGCAGGACGGGCGATCAGCCTCACCGAGGAGAGTGCCATCGTCCACATCGCCCGTTCGTGGGCCTACCTCGTGCAAAGTCCACCCGACATCGACGCGGCACAAAGCGATCTCCTTTATGCGCAGAAACTCGATCCGTATAATTTCGAGCTGCTCGTAGCGCTTGCCCGTTTCTACACCGACTACCGCCCGGAACGCATCGTCGAGGCAGAACAACTGGGAAATTACGCCATCCAATGGGCTAAAGGAGACCTGGAACACGCGCGTGCTTTGCACGCCTTAGGGCACGTCTACCTAGCACAAGACCGTAAAGAGGAGGCAAAAAAGGTGCTGGCCGAAGCTGCCGACCTGATGACCTACGAGGGACAAGTGTTGCTGTTCGGCGTCATCGAGGATCTGAATCGCGCGCTGGCGCCGTGAAAGATATCGCAGTCCAATTGCAAGCAGGAAAAAATGGGGTCAGTTATCGGAAACTACAAGAATAAACTTTCAGAACTGTGTCACATTTATGGGGTGAGACGTCTGGAAGTGTTTGGTTCAGCATCACGCCATGATTTCGATCCCAAGCGAAGCGACATTGATTTTCTGGTGAATTTCACCGAAACGCACCCACTCGGCGCCTTTGAACAATATTTTGGGTTGAAAGAGGCATTGGAACAACTTTTCCAACGACCGGTAGATTTGATCGAAGAGAAAGCTATTAAAAATCCTTACTTCAAACAGGCTATCCAGCAAGATCGGGTGCTAATCTATGAAACTACAAACCCAAAAACTGCTTTATGACATTGATCGTGCTGTTGAACTCATTGCAGAATTCACGCACAACAAACAGTTCGAAGATTACAACGACAATGCACTGTTGCGTTCCGCGGTAGAACGTCAATTTGAAATCATCGGGGAAGCGCTCAACCGTTTAAAGTACACAGACCCGGAAGCGCTGATTGAGATCAGCGATTACCAGCGCATTATCGCTTTTCGCAATGTACTCGCTCACGGGTATGACGCTATCTCGGACGAAATCGTTTGGGACATCATACAGAATAGACTACCTATTCTAAGCAAAGAGATCGAAGTAGCAAGAAAAAAAGCCAGTCCCTCGGCCCAGAAGGATTCCTAGCATTCCGCAAGTTTCGCATCCTCTAGCCAGCGCTTCAGATAATGTCCCGTATGCGATAGCACCGACTGGGCAACCTCTTCCGGCGTACCTTCAATGATCAGCTCGCCACCTGCGTCGCCACCCTCAGGCCCCATATCGATGATCCAATCCGCAACTTTGATCACGTCAGGGTTGTGTTCGATGACGAGAATGGTGTTGCCCGCGTCCGCGAGCCGTTGCAAGACACTGATTAGCTTGTCCACATCGGCGGCGTGCAAGCCTACCGTAGGTTCGTCGAGGATGTAGAGCGTGCGTCCCGTCGCCCGGCGCGACAATTCCTTTGCCAGCTTGATCCGCTGCGCCTCACCGCCGGAGAGCGTCGTCGCCGATTGCCCCAAACGGATGTAACCAAGACCTACGTCGCACAGTGTTTCCAATTTGCGCACCAGCGAGGGGATCGCCGCGAAGAAGTCCACGGCCTCCGTCACCGTCATATCCAGCACCTCGGCGATCGTCTTGTCTTTATAGCGGACCTGCAGCGTCTCGCGGTTATAGCGCGATCCGTGACACACATCGCACGGAACGTAGACTTCTGGCAAGAACTGCATTTCAATGCGCAACGTTCCCTGCCCTTGGCAAGCCTCACAGCGCCCGCCCTTCACGTTGAACGAAAAACGTCCGGCTTTGTAACCGCGAATCTTCGACTCGGGTAACTCGGCAAACAACGAGCGGATCGGATCGAAAGCGCCGGTATACGTCGCCGGGTTGGAGCGCGGCGTGCGTCCAATCGGCGATTGGTCGATGTTGATGACTTTGTCGATATACTCCACCCCATCCACCGTATCGCAATCGCCCGCGATGATGCGGGAACCGTTGAGGCGTTGCAGCAGGTTGGTGTAGAGCGTCTCCACGATCAAACTGCTCTTGCCGGAACCAGAAACGCCAGTCACGCACGTAAACAGTCCTAGCGGGAAGCGCACGTCGAGATCCTTGAGGTTGTGCTGTCGCGCACCACGCACCCACAGCGCCTTGCCGTTGCCCTGCCGGCGTTGCGGTGGTACAGGAACACATCTACGACCGGAGAGATAGGCCCCTGTGTGCGATGTTGGATGCGCCAGGATCGCGTCTAACACCCCTTCCGCAACCACTTCCCCGCCGTGTTCGCCTGCGCCCGGCCCGAGATCGACAATCCAGTCAGCAGCCCGGATCGTCTCGTCATCATGTTCGACGACAAGCACAGTGTTACCCAGATCGCGCATCTCCTTAAGCGTGTCGATGAGTCGCGCCGTGTCGCGTTGGTGTAACCCGACACTCGGCTCGTCCAGCACGTAGAGTACACCGGTCAGCCGCGATCCCACCTGCGTCGCCAGGCGGATGCGCTGCGCCTCACCGCCAGAAAGCGTCGCCGCCATCCGGTCGAGGCTGAGATAGTCCAGACCAACGTTGATCAGGAAGGTCAAACGGTTGTCGATCTCCTTCAGAGCGCGCTCGGCAATGGCGTAGGCCTTCGGCGTCAGTCGTCCGCCCTCAAGCAGCGATGCCACCCACGCTTGCAGTTTCACCACCGGCCAACTCGCGATCTCGTGGACCGGCAGATCCAGCACCGTGACCGCCCGCGCGACCTCGCTCAGGCGCGTGCCCTGGCACGCGGAACACGGCGTCTCGCTCATCACCTCTTCGATCTTATCACGGACATAATCCGAGTTAGATTCGTCGTAGCGGCGCTGCAAGGCAGGGATGACGCCCTCATACTTGCGTGCGCCGGCCCATACCCCGCTAGGGCCTTCGTAGTAGACCGGCACCGCTTCCGCGCCGGTACCGTAGAGCACAATGCGTTGCTGCGCATCGGTCAATGCCGACCAGGGCTTATCTGGCGCAATGCCGTAGTGCTCCATCACGCTTTCCAGCACCTTCCAACGGTAACTCCCCTTATCCTCCGCCACACCGGAGATAATCGCGCCTTCGGCCAGCGATTTGGTGGGATTCGGCACAATCAAGCCGGGATCAAGTTCCAGTTTATAGCCGAGACCCTGGCACGTCGGGCAGGCGCCGTGCGGGCTGTTGAACGAGAACGTGCGTGGCTCAATTTCCGGCAGACTGCGACCGCAGTTCGCGCACGCCAGCTTCTCCGAGAAAAGGAGGTCTCCGGCAGGGAGAACGCCCTCAGATTGCACATCCGGCTGCGCGGCCCGCACGATCTCGACGATCAGTATCCCCTCGCCGAGCCGCAGCGAAGTCTCCACGGAATCGGTCACGCGGCTGACAAAGTCGCGGTAGGTGGCGGTCTCTATGGCCGCGTCATCGGGCACAACCAGGCGATCCACCACCGCTTCGACGTCGTGTATCTTGTAGCGATCCAACTCCGGAACCTCTTCCAGCTCGTAGACCGTCCCATCCACGCGCACACGGACGAAACCGAGTTTGCGCGCTTCCTCGAAGGTGGGGCGGTGATGTCCCTTGCGCCCGCGCACGAGCGGCGCGAGCACCTGCAAGCGCGTCTGGGGCGGCATCGCGAGAATCGCATCCACGATCTCTTGGGCGCTCTGCCGGGTCACCGGTCGCCCACAGTCCGGGCAATGGGGGATGCCGATGCGGGCGTACAGCAGACGTAGATAGTCGTAAATCTCCGTGACGGTTCCCACGGTCGAACGGGGGTTGTGCGAGACGCCCTTCTGGTCAATCGCAATCGCCGGACTCAGTCCTTCAATCGAATCCACATCTGGCTTGCTCATCTGGCCGAGGAACTGGCGCGCGTAGGCGCTCAGCGACTCGATGTACCGGCGCTGGCCTTCGGCGAAGATCGTATCGAATGCCAGGGATGATTTCCCCGACCCCGACAAACCGGTGATGACCACCAGGTTATTCTTCGGAATTTCGACCGTGATGTTTTTGAGATTGTGCTCGCGCGCGCCGCGCACGATCAGTCGTTCACTTGTCATATCTGCCCTCACTGTATCCCTCATTGCAACCGGTTATTATAACACATTTTCCCGGCG
>JAFGSL010000170.1 GCA_016934645.1 Anaerolineae bacterium | reverse complement strand
GGCGTAGAAGGCATTGAGTCCGAGCCAGTCGCCGTAAAGTTGGAAATTCCGGTAGAACCACCAGCCGGAGATAGCGAGCGCGGGCAGCAAAACGAGTGCCAGGTCGCGTAAGGCGTGAAGGGTGATTTTAAGGAGTATGGAGTATGGAGTAGAGAGTAGGGAGGCGTGATGTGTGGAGCGTGATGCGTGATCCGTGATGTGTGACTCACTCCCTCGCCCATTCGCCTGTTCGCTGATTCGCTCATTTGCTGATTCGCTCATTCGCCATTTGAGATTCTGCCATGCTTCCCAGGCAATGGTGGCGACGGCGAACGGCAACAGCGCAATCGCACTCGCCTTCGTCAGCAAACCTAACCCGATCACCACCCCCAGGAGCAAATGATGCAAGATGCAGGACGCAGGATTTCTATCTCCTCCATCTTGCTTCTTGCTTCTTGCATCCTGCTTCTTTACCAGCCGAATCATCATCAGTAGTGCCAGCGAGCACAACGGCACAATCAGATTGTCGTTGTTCACCGAGGCGTTGACGAACAGGGACATCGGCGTGAAGGCGTGGATGGCGGCGGTGAGTAGCGCGAGTTGCGGTTGCTCCGGGTACAGCTCGCGGACGAGCGCCCACGTGAGATACACCGCCCACGTCCCCAGCAGCACGGAGAAGATGCGCGCGATGTGGACGGCCAGCACCGTGCCGCGCCAGGGTAAGCGTTCCAGCGCCGGGTTGTGGACGACCAGGTTGGGATTGCTGCCGTCAGGCGTGACCTCACCGGCAGCGACGTGCGGGTTGAGATAGCGGACGGTATCCAGATCGTAGGGTGCTGCCGTAGGCGAGGTGTCGATCCAGGCGGTGAGGGCGGCGGCCAGCGCATAGTAGAGCGGTGGCTGGCTGGCTTCTTGCCGCCACGGGCCGCTGGAGGCGCCAGGTTCGAGCGGCTGCACTGGCAGCGTCCACTCACGTGCCAGATGTTCGACCATCGGGTAGTGCCACACTTCGTCGGAAGCTTCGAAGATGGGGACGACGGCGCTGTAGAGCAGGCCAAGGAGGGCGAAACTGATCAGGAGCAGGGTTAAGGTGGTGCGCATCGAGCGCTTGTCCATACTATTTCCGGTTAACCTGACCGCGTACCGTGCGGAAAAACTCCGCCGTGCGCGCGGCGATACGCTCCCAGGAGAACTCACGCGACAACTGCGTGGCCTGCGCGCTAATCTCGGCCCGCAAGCGCGGCTCTCTCCACAAACGATCCAGTGCATTAACGAGCGCCGTGGCATTGTCCGGCGGAATCAGCAGGATGTTCTTGCCGTCTTGCAGTTGCGGCGTCTCCGTTTGCGGTGTGGTAGTGACGATAGCGTTGCCGTGCGCCAATGCCGCGTGTAGCGTTCCATGACGCAAGCTCGCACCGTTGCGATAGGGGAGGGCGCACACGTCTACGGCGAGGAGCGCAGCGGAAACCTCGGCGGGGGTGGTGTAGCCGGTACGTTGCACGTGTGCGCCAAGTCCTGCTTTTTCGATCACTGCGTCGATCTCGTCGGCGTAGCGTGCGTTGGTGCTGTCGCTCGATCCCGTCCGCCCGCCGATGAAGATCAAGTGCGCCGGCAGCCCGGCCGTTACCAGGTGGCCGAGCGCGTCGATCAGCGTTTCGACGCCCTTGCCGCGGTTCAAGAAGCCGAAGAAGCCGATGAGCATATCGTTGGGGTAGATGCCGCGTGCGGCGCGCCACGCCATACGGTCGTAACCAGGGGGCGGCTGCGGCGCGATGTTGCTGCCGATGGGGATCAGGCGCGTCGGCGGTAGTTTGACTTCCATTGTTGCGGCAAGTGCGGTGTAGTCATCGCCGTTGGTGACAATGACGCCGTCGGCGTGCTGCGCCAACTGCCGTACCGACCACTGGCGCAGCGGCCCGGCCTTGGGGAACAGGTAGGGCGGCAGCAGATCGTGGTACGTTACTACGATGGGCGCGGTGAGGCGGCGCTTCTGCGCGCGTGGATAGAAGTTGATCCCACCGCGCATCTGGTAGGCCGCTGCCTGGTACTGGATATTTACCACATCGAGCGCCAGCGTGTTGATCCAGCGGGTGATCTCCGTGTGTGTGCTGCGATCCCAGTCGTAAATGTCGCGGTAGATTGCCAGCTCGTCTTCCTGGACGGGACTCGGTTGCCGGTCGTTCATCTGCGAGGTGAAGATGTGGATTTCGTGCCCGTCTGTGTGCAACGCCATCCCCAACTCGCGGGTAAAGTCGCCCACACCGCCTTCCAGGGGTGGGTATTCTCCGGTAATCATCCCAATACGCATGCCAGCTTCTCCTGAGAATTGGAAAATGGAAATGAGAAATTAGAGATTGTGGAATGGATGCCGTTTGCCATTCCGCTCATTCTTCAACTGTTATTGTAAACGGTAAACGGAAAAAGTCACCTTTCACCAAAGGTTTCTTGGGGCTTCGAGATAGGATCGTTTGAGAGCTACTCGTTATCTGGCGCAAGGATGACGTCCTGTAACCAGATCAGGTTATGTTCAGCGAAGGGACGCTTGGTCATCACCGTCAATCTGTTTATGTCGGGATACGTATACATTCCGGTCAACAGGTGGTATTCTCCAGGCGTTACGTCGTTACGGATGTCCAACGTTGCCACGTGTGTAAAGATGATCCCCGCCTTCCACTCCGTCGTGGGATATAGCTTACCCAAGGGAGGCGTGTCGGACTGGCTCGTCAAGGCGCCGTCAGGTCCCAAAAGGTGAACGAAGATGACGTAGTCATTGGTGATGGGAGCATAGGCTTGCCAGTACAACACCACCTCAAGCTGTTGCCCCGGCGCGGCATCACCGTGTAGATCGTATCCCACTAACTTTACGCCATCGTCCAGGGTGACATCGACAGCATACATACCCGGCGCGGTTTCCGCGTTTTCGAAGCGAATGTCCTGGAACAGGACGCTCAAGCAGCGTGCTGTGCGCGCGTAGGGATCACATTCTGCTCCGGCAGTGCGCGCTATCCCCATACAGCGCGGATCGCCGTGAATGATGTTGCAGCCGCCCGATGGGCGGAATCGGATCAGGTTATGTCCGACATTCAGCGTTATCAAGTCTGTAGTGTATGTGATAGGGTCGCTGATGAGGATGCCTGGTATGGGTTCACCATTCACTTCAATCTCAAGCCGCTGCACAGCGTTCAATGGGAGCGCCGTAAACTGCAACGCGCCCGATTGCTTTTCCGGAGAATACAGATACAGCTCTCCAAATTCGTAAAGCCAACGCGCCGGGCGTCTGCCCCAGGTTTCCACGTCACTCCACTGTTCTGCCGGAAAGATGTAGGTGATCTTGTCGAGTGGAAGTGGCTCGACAGGAACTTGATAGACACTTATCCCATCACTATCTCCCAAAGGATGGCCGAAAGCTTCTGTAAAAAGGGTATCGTATGCGTCAGGATTTTCGACGTAATGCGAGAAGAGAGCCACGGAACCTACACCTTCGGCCTGTGCGATGGCGGCGCGTGCGGTCGCGGAAGTCGTGGGGATGATGTCTACTTCAGGCATAGGCCGCAGCAGCGCATCGAGACATTCGTCGGCGGTAGTCTCTTCCCGTGGCAGGTCGCGTTGCACCCAACCATCGAAAATTGGATGTCGATGGAGGGTTTGATAGTACAGCGAGAGCTCGCGGGTGTGCCATTCTGACCAGGGAACGCTGAAGATCGGCGCGCGGTCGGGGGAATGTGCCAGGGCCGTGAATCCTTCCGGCGCGGTCAAGGGCGTGGTGCGCGCCGGCCACAGGGCGATGAACTCGATCAGCGTGAGCATGCACAAACCTGCGCCGCAGATGTATCGCGAATGTGAGTGTAAGCGTGTCGAGAGCCAGGCGATGCCATAAGCGGCCAGAACGGCAATGCACAGCATCAACGTGATATTTAGTCGCGCGGGCGCGCGATTGTAGGCGATGAAGGGGAGATTCATCAATGCTGCGTAGGGCATTGGGATTGCACTCTTGACATAATCGGCGGTGAACGTGACTACCTCTCTGTCGATTTTCAACACCGGACCTAGCGCCAGCAGCGCCGCACCTAGGGCAAGCCATGCCCAACTGGCGGTCTCCCGCCGATGGGTGATCAGGGCCATCGCGGCGAGCGCGAGCGGAATAATGCCGACATAGTTGAATAGCTCGGCAAACCGAAAATCGAGCGGCACAGCAGTGCGCGCATACTCGGGGACCAACCCCAATCTGGCGAGGATAGGGTTTAGCGGTGATGGCGAGACGATCCCCAATAAATCGGCCGAGAAAAGCACGAGGCCGCCAGTTTTTAGGTAAGCGCTTTGCCCTGTGAATTGTTGGCGCAGCACCGGTAGATAAAAGGGTAAGATGAACAGGAGTGCGAGACCAAAAGCGCCGCCCAATTTTACGGCAATCTCGCGGTTGAAGGTTTTTTTCAGGATCAAAGCCTCGTATAGCAACCAGACTAGTGTGATAGGGATGAG
>JAFGSL010000169.1 GCA_016934645.1 Anaerolineae bacterium | reverse complement strand
GGGTCACGCAATATCAGGCGTTCCATCGTCACCTCAAATGGCCCCTGTTCTAATAACAACGTCTGAGTCGCAGCAATAGCAGCTTGAAGTGCTTCCTCTACATCCATTAAGGGTGCCATAGCTGAGAAATCCAAATCTTCAGAAAAGCGGTAGTCAGCAAAATAGAACTTACGCAGTGCTGTGCCGCCTTTCAGGACCAAAAATTCGGACAGCTTTGCTGTCTGGGCCATGCCAGCCAACAGATAACCAAGCGCATAGTCCTTTTCCAGCACCCAAAACGGAACAGCGGGATGCTTGCGTGCTATACTATGCAATTGTTGCTCAACGGTGGGCATTAGGCACCTCCGCACGGAGATTGTTACGTAATTGCCAGCGCGTCAGTGGTTCTCCACCAGATGGGCCGGTGGGATCCAATTGCGAATAAGCACTTTTCGGATAGATTTGCAGCGGTGTCGTGAGATGCTCCGGCACCCCCAGTGTCTCCAACGCCCAACCTAGCCGCTTGATCACAGCTCCGACGTTGTACTGCAGCGCATAGTCCACCAACTGTTCCACATTTAGACGTGACAAGTACGCCTCTAGCGTTTCCAATCCTGTTTGCAGCGAGCCGAAAATCTGTGGCATAGCAAATAGATCCAATACAGTACGCTCTGGATCAGTGATGGCGACGCGATGCCATTGGCTGACCCAAATGTTCTGAAACCCAAAAAAATGGCCAGGCAGCACACGGATGAACTCAAACTCCCACTCCAGGGCACGCCACACCGCACGTCCACGCGGACGATAAGCCGCGCCCTGACGCATTTCTGGTGTAACCACATTTGTTGAAGTAGAAGCCTGGATCATGGGAGGAATCTGTGTGGTGAAACCGTGATGCGTCAGCGCCGACCAATGGCTGATAGCGACAGATGAAACCAGCATAGCGGCTACGGCATAGGGATGAAGTTCCGCACTGAAAAGTGGAGCGCGGACAGCATACGCCCCCTGTTTAATACGTTCGATCCAGCCCGTGCCCGCCAGTTGACTCAATAAGCCGCGCACGCGTCGTGGCGATAACGACAGTTCATCTCCCACAGTCTGCGCTTGCTCGATTGTGAACAACGGGCCAACGTCTGCTACCAACCGATTGAGTAGCAGCATCCCCTGTGATTGTGCATATCCGGTTTCATTCATAAGTCCTACTGACCTGTTGTGTAAATTATACTACGCTAATACGTATAATACAAACTATCGTAGTACGTTATACACAGTGATGTGAAATAATCTGACATCTGATAGGCCACAAGTGAATTAGTATAATCTGCTCGTGGTCTATAAGACGAAAATTCACAACGCTTCCCACCATCGTGCCCTGGCTGCCTCAAGCAACGTGAAAACTCGCCCATCGTCGTCCGCGCCGGTTCGGCCCAACAGTCCGGTGCGCCAACGATCTGGAAAGGCAGCGATGCCGTGCAACGCACCGACTGCCGCCCCTACAATCGCCGCGACCGTATCGTTGTCGCGCGTGTCATTGGCGGCACGGATCAAGGCTTCCTCGGGATCGTCGCTGTGCAGCATCAGGAGATACAGCACCGTCGGTACGGTTTCCAACAGATATGCGCCCGAATACCAGCGATTGGCTGCATCTAGCAGAGGTAGCCCCCGGTGATAGGCTGCCAGAACTTCTTCGGCAACGAAACGCCACAGCGGGCCTGCATAATCCGCATAGGCCGGACTGCGCGAACGGTACTGCGGCGCGCCCTCCACATCGCGCGCGAAGGCTACGTAGGTTTCCACCCACCACTGCGGTTCCGGCGGCGATGCCATGCCTAGCAATTCCCACAACATCCCCGTGAAGGCCAGGCACGCCGCAATCGAAGCCGGGTCATTATGCGTGATCATCGCTAGCAACGCTGCATCTACCCACAGATCGGGCGAAGGCTGGCGTAGATATGGAATCACGACCGGCGCAATGCGCATCAGTGCGCCATTACCGGCAGAATGTGAGCCACACGCATACCAGGGGTGTCCAGCTTTGTAATTCGCGATGAATTCCCTGACTGCACTCCCAATGCCGAAAATCTGCTCGCGGCAGAAACGCGCCGCGATGTGCTCGGGGTGAATGCCGCCATCGGCCAACATCTGTTCTAGCGTCCAGAAGGCCAATTGTGTGTCATCCGAGGGCAGTCCCACGGCGCGTCCATCGGCGTAACGGTTGGGCTGATAGTCGCGGATTTCCCCATACTGTGCACGGCGCTGAGCGGGGTTCTGTGACTCACTGGTGTTGCCCAACGCATCGCCAATTGCCAGACCGAGCAGCATCCCTTCGATGCGATCCCAGGTCAACGTGGACGGCAGGGGCACAGGTTGAGCGTCGAAGAGTGCACCCCGCTGTGCCTGGATGCGGCCAGTGGTGAAAAGATAGTCAAGTAGGTGTTGATTGTTTGACATCAGCAAACTCCACTATGAAAATGGTGGTACATTGAACGGAAATCGAAACCAGCCTGTGTCGGGAGGCCAGTGAAACACAACAAAGGGCACGGAGAGCAACACTAAGATCCCGGTATACAGTAACAGGATAACGAGCACTTCCCATCCATGCTCAGGTCTTTCTTTTCCTAAGACCAACCGAAAGGGCAAAGAAATCACGCGAGAAACAAAAGCAGGCAGTGGCAGCAGAAATGGCGTTTTGGCCCGGTAGTCTTCATATGCACCTTCCTGGTTCATCTTTATCTCTTCCAACATAGCCACACAAACGATGACCATTGTCGATAGTAGCCACGGCAAGCTCCCGCCAAGACTGTACATGATCCGCGGCCCACGTAAACGCGAGATATAAAGCATCAGGCCATAACTCCACACCATCCAACCCAGGTACTGCGGATGCCGTGAAAAACGATAAAGTCCCCAATCCACGATACGTCTGCCTTGTGCGTAAGTGTATAACCACGTAAAGACGCTCAGGACAAACAAAAACAATCCCGAAACCACAATGAAATCGATCACATAGGCTCTGATGTCAATGCCGGCGAGCGCAGGGAAATAGACCAGCACCATATAGGGCAAATAAGCAATATCCCCCAAGTTCAACCAACTGTAGGAAACATCCAAAATCGGCATCCAGACGACCCGCAGTATCCCCAAACCAGCTAGAAAGAACATATTGAGCGCGAAATGCCCAAAAGTAGGGAGAAAGAAGACGAATGCCCCCAACGATGCCAAGCGTCGTTTTTCAGCGACCAACCCGATCAGTATCAGAGCTACGACGCCGGCAAAGCATCCGAACCCGATGAGCCGAATATGGTTCGATTGGATAAACGCCTCGGTGACGCCGCTCTCAATACTGGAATCAACACCTGGGAAATCGAATGTTTGGATCAACCAGCTATTGATCAGATTGGGTAACTCAAGGGTCGCATAAACCAGACCAGCAGTGAATAGAATTGTGACGACGATCAAAAGAAAAAGAGAACTGGTTTTCGAGGACATCTCAACTACCCCTTTGCGTTTGTCTTTGTATGTAGTTGAGACGGATTTGGCAACGAAAACGTTCCTGATGTGGAAAGTGAATACCGTCTACACAGACCACGGCCCGGGGACATGTTGACGTTTACGTGCTGTAGATTGGACGAATATCGTACCGAGCAACTGCTCGGTCAATTGCCAGTAGTGCAACGCTGACCAGTAAGCGATGGCTGCCGGCTGGATCAGATGAGGCGCAATCACCAGCTCACTTTCCGTCCAGGCCCGCTCCGGACCAGCTTGTAGCGGGATAATCATATAGACGCCGCGTTCCAGGCGGTGCAACCAGCCTCCCTTTTCCAAGCGGGCCAGTTGTACGGGCTGTATGGGCTGGCTCTCCAAAAAACTCGCCCACCTGCGCGCTGGTGAAGATCATCTTTTCCTGAGCAGCGAAGGCGGTCAGAAAGGTAGCTTCTTTAGAGCCTAGAGTCGTTATAGTTTGTGTCACGAAAACTACCTCTATTGGTTATCTTTGCAACACAAAGTGTAATAGATTGTAGGAGAAAGGCAAATAGTACACCAGATCGGACCGGTGAAAAAGC
>JAFGSL010000168.1 GCA_016934645.1 Anaerolineae bacterium | reverse complement strand
GGCCACGTCCACCGGCGTGGTATAGTTGTGGGCAATATGCACGGCGGCCGGGGACAGGTCGTTGAGGATGGCGTGGCGGCCGGCCATCAGGGCGGCCACGCCGGTCATGCCCGAGCCGCAAAAGGGGTCCAGCACCAGGTCGCCGGGATCGGTGTAATGCTCGATATAGGGCACGATCCCCTCCGGCGGCACCTTGGTGTGATATGAGTGGGCGTTATAGATGGGGCTGTTTTTGCCGGCCTTGACCGATTGGGCAAAGGGCGGGCGGCGGTACGTGTCGGCGGCGGGGTCGTAGGGTTTGGCGTGCTGGCGGATAAACTCGGCCAGATCGGGTTGTTCGGGCAAAGCCATACAATGACCTTTCCAGGTATGTTCAGGATCTCAAGTTGAGTCGAATCGTCTTTTTGTCCGGGTTTTCTTGGCGCGCCTGGGCAAACGCTGCCTGCAGCAAGCCGCGCAGCGCCGTCACCATCCGCTCTACGTCGCTCTCCTCCAGGCTGGGAAACTGCCCGGCGAGACGAACCAGGACGTCGGTCTCGGCGGTTAGAAGCGACTCTTCGACCAGCATTCGCTCGACGAAAGCGGCCAGATCGGGGCTCATCACATCTACCAGGGCGGCCAGGTCGGCAGCGCGCACCGCGTCCAGGAAGGTGGCCATATCCGCGCGGTCGGTCCTGGTCAGCACGCGGTGGATCGCTTCCGAAGCCAACTGGCGGCGTTTGCTGTCCAATGCCGCGTCGAGATCGCGGAGCAGGCTTTCCACCGCCTGACTGGGAGGCTCGTCGGTCAGGCGCAGCCGTTGTGGGCACCGCTCGCAGGTCGGCCCGTGCTCCACGCTCACCGCCATCACCTGGGTTATCGGGCAAGGCGCAAGCTGTGCTTGCAGCGTTTCGTAGCGGCTCTGCAGGTCGCTGCCCAGCGGCGCACCCAACCCCTCAATACGGTTCATCAGGGCCAATGCCTGTACCCGTCGCGGTACGTCCACCAACGATTCGCTCAGTGCGACCAACGCCTGATAGTGATCGCGATGGTGTTTCTGGTAAGCGGTCTGATAGCGCCGCTGGAACTGTCTGAACTCCTCGCGCAAGCGTGTCCACGTTTCCGGATCGCGGACCAACTCGTTCAGGCTGAACTGCGCGTTCAACATCATTCGATCTGTGCTCAGTTGATGCTCGCTGGGCGGCAGGCTCACATCATCCAGATACCGCTTTAAAGCGCCGATTTCGGCGGCAACGGATGAGAGGGCACGCAAGCGTGTAAAGACCTGCATATCGCCGCGCAGTGTCTCCGGGCCGGCCTCAAACACATGTTCGGCGCGTTCGTAGAAATCTGCATAGTTGGCGGCCAGATTGTCGGTCAGCCGGGTCAGCCGTTCCAAAGCCTGGGAAGTTTCTGCCGGTGCGTCTGCCCCCAATGTGCCCGCCAACACCTGCAAATTGCGCTTTTGCGTAACCAGATCGTTTTCGAGATCGTGCAATGCCCCGGATAAACGTTCACTCTGCGCTTCGATCTGAGCCTGATCGGTCGTGCTGCGCAGATCGTCGGCGATCTCGCGTGCGTAGGCCAACGTCTCATTCCAGGTCGGGCCTGCCGCTGGCACCAGGGCGTCGAAATAACGGTCGAGACCTGGCTTCCATTCCAGATCGGTGACCGTCCCGGCAGTCAGACGTTCGCGGTTGATCGGGCGACGACTGCTATCGCGAAGCGTGTGTCCGGCTTTGAGCAGCAGGTCGACGCGCGGCACACCGCAGCGCACAAAAGCCAGCAAATAGAGCTGGATCAGTGTGTACGGCAGGCCACAAGGGGGCATCGCCAGCCGGTCGTACATCTGCCATATAGGAAGGTCGGCGCCCTGGCGCGCTTGCAGCATCTCTTCGATCAATTCAAAGACACGCGGCGACTGGGATAGAAAATGCTCCGGCCGGTCAGGATGAGACAAGCCCAATGCCACCCCATAATTGCGTACCGCGGCAGTGTCGGCCGGACGCGGCTGCTTGTCAAAGTAGCCGGCAAACACTTTGCCGATTTCGGATGGCGTCAACGTGTGGCGAAATTGGTTCGAGGCGACGGGCAACTGGGCATAGGCTGCCGTCAGCAGTTGTTCCACCAGATAGGCGATACGCGCGTCGTTGCCTCCGCCACGTCCAAAAGCATCGCGGGCTGAAATCGCCAGATCATCCCTGGTGATAACCTGCCCGGCCTGGTACAACTTGAGGTGGGTGTCGGTCAGGGTATCCATAAAGCTGCGCCGCTGCGTGCCCAGCCAGGAGCGCACTTCTTCTGCGTCACGCCCGGTCTTTTTCTCATAGCTTTCTTGCATCGACTGCCAGGCCAGGTAAGCCGCCGCTGCGTCGCGCGCTTCGTCGGTCATCTCGCCGGGCAAAATCACAGCAATGCGCGGGTCTTCGATTATAGAAGACTTGACCGAGTGTGCCGTCGACGGTGTCAGGATGATCAGCCTGAAATGCGTATCCTCTTTGGACAGCGCCAGCCCCTGATCCAGCCGCCATCCGGTGGAGACGGTCACCTCGCCGGCATATTCCAGGTTGCGCGTCTCCACCCGCCGCGTCACCCGCTCGTCGGGCGGAAACTCGGTGAACAACCCCGCCGCGCCGCCCGTGTCACTTGGCGTAAAGAACAGGCTGTTGGTCCAGGCTTGCTGCAATTTGTATCTGTCACGCAGAAAGCGTCGTTTTTCCTCGTTAAAGAGTGTAACCACCGACGGCCCATCGCCGCCGGCGGGGATGAATTGGGCCGATGCGCTGTCAAATTCGACCTGGGGCAAAGCCTGGATTTGGCTCAATACATAGGCGACGTTGTCACTGGCGCGCATAAAATCATCGGTGGTCAGTGTTGCCTCGGCAATCTCGTCCAGTTTCATCGCCTGCGGCGCATCCATAAAGGCCAGGTAATGCAAGAAAAGTGCGGTCAAACTGTCTTGGGCAAGGGACAAATCCTGCGGCTCCAGGCCAAACGCGGCAAGCGCTTCATAAGCCGCCCTGTAAGCCTGATATGCTTCCTTGTACACCGTGGTCGTCAGGCAGTCCTCGACCAGGTGACGGCTGGTCAGCAGATCGGGCACCCGGATCAACATCGTCCGATCGAGAAGATTCCGGGCATTCAACACTTCCCAGAAGACAAACAATCCGGAGCGCGCGGTTGGCAGATCGCGCGCCGTGATATGCCGCGCGACATCAAAACATCGTGGCTGGAAAGGAAAGATGTCGTAGAACTCTTCCAGTGTGAGATCACGCGCGAACGCAAAGTTATGGGTATAGTACTCGTAATGATCGTTGATCTCGGGCAGCCGATCCTGGTTCAGTTGTCGCACACGACGCGAGACGATCACGTCGTAATCACGCTCGTTACCCTGCGCCAGGAGCGGAATGTTGATAAACCGGTCACCGGCCTGCTCGCCGCGCAACTTGGCCGGCACTGACGACTGCGAAGCCACAATCGTGAACACATGATACCCCAGATCGCGCGGCAGCAGGTAGCCCAGCGTTTCCAACAACTCGGCGTCGGCGCTCAGCTCGTCGTCGCTGTTGTGGTTCTTTTCCCACCCTTCGTACTCGTCGATCACCACCAGCAGCCCATCATACTTGCCCACACCCGGATCGGTGATCTGTTTGTAAATGTGTCCAAGCCGCGCCTTGACGCTGGATACGATATCTGGTCGAATGCCTGCCGACTGACAATATTCGGCGATCAGCCGCCCAGCAGCCTCGATATTCTCGTCGTCGCGGTAATCTTGAAGCAAAACCCCTGTCTGGCGCTGCACGTACGCCTCCGCGTCCTGACGGATGCCCTGCCCGGCTTTGGATTGCAGCCAGGCCCACAAGTCCTCGGCGGCCGTGACCTGCACTTGTTCTTTTATCCCTGCATGGTCCAAAGCGCGCTGAAATCCTTCTTCGAGCAACACATCCAGCAGAGAACGATCGACGAGATTGTTGCCAGTACCTTCGCCGCGCAGGGAAACGACGACCGGGAACAGCCGGAAGCTGCCCAGGCGGCGTTGATACTGCCGGATCGTTTCGTCTGCCACTTGTGACCATAGATCGTCATTCAGGTTTGACAACAGTGCCGCCAGCGTGACTAAAAAGTGCGTCTTGCCCGCGCCGTACTCGGCCTGTACCCAGAATCCCTGGCCCTGCCCGCGCGCCACTTCTTCCAGGATCGCTTCAAAATGAGCGCGAATGGTGCCAGTAAAAATATAGTTCTCGACCATCTCGCCGGTTTGCTGTTGAAACGCAGGCACAAGGGATAGCGTTGTTTGGGGGCGCTTTTTGGATATGATCAGGTCCTTTAGCGGTAATCGGCTCATATGACCTCCTCGACATTATCGATCACTGCCCGCTTGTCGATCATATTCTGTAGATATGCAAGGGGCGCATCTGGTTCCAACGAGATGTAACTGGGCAGTGGTACTGGTGGCTGAAACCGCGTCTCGTCCGGCGCGAGAACAAAAATCACCATCACCCGGTCCGACACATATTCCACAAACGGTGTCAGACGCATACCGTAACGGCTCAGCAAATCGCAGCCGGTCACGAGGACAATTTGCTGGCCGTGCGGCGAGATCAAACGGCTCATTTGTGAAGCAATGGCCTCGTTCAACAAACTGCGGGCCGCATCGACGGAACGCGGCGCGCGAGACAGCCCGGCGGCCAGTTCGTGCAAGTTGAGTGTCTGAACGACCGTACCTGAAAGCCGTAAAGTCAGTGGAGCGATCTTGCCATGCCAGAGATAGACGTGCCGTCCTACTTGGGCGGGTAGCGCACGTTCACAGAAATGAGCCACCAGTTCCAGGAATTCATCGTCAGTCATAGTCTTTTGGCCTGTGAAATGTACTCGTTGATCGAAAAACGAGTCGTGATCTGCTCCAACTGATCCACCTTGACGTATCGGGCGATCAGACCGGCAGCTTGCGCTTCGTGCAAAATGCGGCGCACATCATCGGGCGTCTTGAGTCCTAACTGGCGCCACCAGACCGCATCCAATATTTCGACCAGACGTACGATACGCGGTGTGGGTGCAAAGCGATCGTGTAGCAAGATGAGCAAGGCGTTGGCAGGCGATGGGATGGCTTCGACAACCAGTTCTTGTCCATATAGTCCTAGGAAACCCAGATTACGAACAGTGTGGATCAGTCTCTGGCGAGATTTGCGAATAAACTTACCGTATTTGCTCTGGATAAAGTCGCGTGCTATCTGTCCATCAAGTACCTGTCCCACCGCCAACGGCCATATCTTTTCCAACACGAACTCAGAAATGATCGGCTCTGCTTCTAGCGCCAAAACACGCATCAAATCGACAAGGATTTGTTCATCCTGGTAGGTCTTCCAAACCTTGGGCAGCAAGGTATCAAGGGATAGACCGGGAAAGTATCGTTTGCCGATCAGATTGGCGTACCGTCGCCGGGTTTCTGGCGAGTTTTGGGGCAAGTTATCGACCATATAACGGTAAAAATCGTCATAGGTCTCAAAGTTGGTGCTGGTCTTGACCGCTTCAATACTTGCGGGTAACGGAAAGTCTTGCAGTGTGGATGTGGTCTGTTCGGTCACTGATGCTCCTGGTGAACTGGCTATCGAGAGATGAGGCATAGTCCAAACCGGATTGCCCAATCCGCGCGATTTCCGAAACGATTTGAAAGACCTGGTTGTCCGGATAACGTCCGCCTAGCAGCCTGTCGGAGTAATCAGGTTCAGCACAAAAATACACTGATTTCAGCCAAAATGTGAACGTAGAACATCTCTTTAATTTG
>JAFGSL010000167.1 GCA_016934645.1 Anaerolineae bacterium | reverse complement strand
TTGATGTGGCTGTAGACCTGGTCAATGCTCAGCCCGATCAACTCGGTATTGAGTTCGCGGAACTGCGGGTAAAGCTGCTGGAATGCGTGGAACTCCGTCGTGCAGACCGGGGTAAAGTCCGCCGGGTGGCTGAAGAGGATGAACCATTTCCCCTCCATCGCCTGGGGTAATTGCATTTTACCGTGGGTCGTTGTTACCGTCATTTCTGGGAATTTATCGCCAATCAAGGGCATGCTTGTGCCTTCCATCTGTGTTACCTCCTTAGATTTTGTGATTTTAGATTTACTGATTTGGAACTGATTGATTTGTCTGGCAGTCCGGGCAGATACCGTAGAAGTCGAAGCGATGTCCGGTAATCTGATAGCCGGTCTGCGCAGCCAATTCCTCGGCAAGGTCGGGCGCAGCGACGAAGGGTGCGTCGCTGATGCGATGGCATTGGGTGCAGATGAGGTGGATGTGGGGAGTGGGGTCGCTGGCGTCGTAGTGCGTATCGCCATCGCTGAAGCTGATTTCTGTGACTTCGCCCATATCTTTCAACAGGTTCAGTGTTTTGTAAACCGTCGCCAAACTCATGGTGGGGAAGCGTGTCTGGAGCCGTTCGTAGAGTTGTGCCGCACTCAGATGCTCATTGGTGTTAACAAGCATCTCCAGCATAGCCAACCGCTGCGGGGTGATGCGGCAATCCTGCTCGCGTAGTTTGGCAATCAGTGTCTCTAGCCTGTCGTTCATTTCGCTATCCATAGCTGAATCTTATTAATAATTATTATCTATAAAGAATTATACTCCATATAATTCGCTTTGTCAAGAGGTATTTGTGCGTTATTTTGTCGCTAAAGCGGCTTTTTATATCCCTGGTCTTCAGGTGGGTGATTAGCAGGAATTCTCTATGGACAAATTCTTAAAGGTGTTGTATTATAGAAACTATGAAAATACGAAACTACGATATTATGAAAAAACACGCTAACCTCTGTCGCGTGATCGGACACACTAGCAGACTTATGATTATGGAGCTTCTAAATGATGGAGAAAAGAGCGTGAGTGAAATTGCCGAAAGGCTTGACATAAGCGTCAGTACGACCAGCCAGCATTTGCGCCTCCTTAAAGACAACAATGTTGTTGAAGCCCGCAGGGAGGGCCAGACGATCTACTACAGTCTAAAATACCCTGAATTGCTTCAGGCCTGCCGTCTTATCCGCAAAGTGCTTCTTGAGGATATGATTAAGAGCGGAGAAGCTGCGGGGAGCATCGACATTCTGGTTCAAACATAAAGCAAGGTTCTAAAACCTTGCTTTATGTTTACTGATCCAAACTTAACTTTCCAAACGTCAATATGCTTTCAGGACAACCGAAATAGTTTAGTTTCATATGCACGGATCAGTAGGGGTCAGTGACCGTTCCCATAAAAAGCATACGGACGACACGTGAGTCCGTTTATCACCGTTTTTAGCAGAAACTCAGTCTAACAATACAAAAAGGAGTAAAACGATGACAGCAGACGAACTAAGGGCTTTGGAAATTGGTAAGTTGGTGGATGCGCGTGGTACGGCTTGTCCTGGTCCATTGCTGGATGCGCGACGTGGTATCAGCGAATGTCCAGTTGGCGGAGTGATGGAAATCCAATCCTCCGACTCGGATACGATTGTGTCCGTCCAGCGCTGGTGCAAAAAAATGAAGTTTGACTACTTGGGTGATATCGAGAATGATGGGTTCTGGAGTATGTATTTGCGAAGGACGAAGTAAATGGCCAACTTGAATAATAAAAAGCGCGAGCAGAAAATACTTGTATTTTCTACTGGTCCGATATCAGACCTTGGTATTGATATGGCCGGTAGTGCTCATATGCATTACTCGACTTCGGTTCAAGTGATTCCTTTGCCATGTTCTAGCGGGATTAAGCCTTCCTGGATCGTCCATGCACTTGAAAAGGGTTTCGATGGCGTCTTCATCGCAGCCTGTGGAGGGGATTGCGCTTATCTCTCTGACTGCACCCCTCGGACGAGTGCTGTGCTCGAGAAAGCGCAGGACATGCTTAAAGAACGCAATATCAGTCCGAAACGGGTGAAAATGGCAGGAATTTGCTCCGTATGTGCGGATAGTTTTGTTTCCCATATGAGGAAATTTGGGGAGGAGTTAACAGGTTATGACTCCGAAGAATAAGGCAAATGGGCTAGACTACGATGTTATGATCGTTGGTGCAGGTGTGGCGGGGATGGAAACAGCCGTGTTGCTGGGCGATATGGGCTACAACGTGCTCTTGGTGGAAAAAGAGCCAAGCATCGGCGGCAAATCGATCTTGCTGAGCAAGGTTTTCCCAACTTTGGATTGCGCGAGTTGTATTGTCACGCCGAAAATGGCTGCTGCTGCGCATCATCCGAAAGTCACGCCTATGGTCTACACTGAAGTGGATGGTTTTTCACGTAATGCCGATGGGACCTTTGGCGTAGATTTACACAAAAAGGCGTCCTACGTGGATTTCGACGCTTGTACAGGTTGTGCCAAGTGTGAAACTGTCTGCACGGTTGCTCTGCCGGATGAGTATAACTACAACATGATCGCGCGCCGCGCTGCGCACATTCCGTATCCCCAAGCAGTGCCGAAAAAGGCAGTCATCAGCCGTCGGGGACAGCCTCCTTGCACCAACGCATGTCCAGCCGGCGTGAAACCCAGTGGTTATGTGTCGCTGGTTCGCGCCGGTCGCTATGATCAGGCTTTCAAAATGCACCTGGAAGACGCCCCGCTTATCGGTTGCTTATCACGCGCCTGTTACGCACTCTGTGAAAGTGAATGTACGCGTGCGGATAAAGATGGCACGATGCATATCCGAGCGATCAAACGTTTCATTGCCGATCGCTACTATGCAAGGCATCCCGTACCAGATTATGGTCCAGTAGAAAATCAACTTGACTCACGGGTAGCGATCATTGGTTCAGGCCCTAGTGGGTTAAATGCCGCATACCACCTTGCCAAAGCTGGGCACCAGGTGACGATCTTCGAGGCTGAAGAGCAGGCAGGCGGGATGCTACGCCATGGTATACCTGCCTATCGTGTACCAAGACATGTGCTGGATCGTGATATTAAAAACATCACTGCTCTGGGCGTTGAAATAAAGACTGGGGCGAAGGTGGAGAGCCTCGCTGAACTTAAAGCGGCTGGCTTTCAGGCAATCTTCATCGGTGTCGGGAATCAGAAGCCGCGCATTATTCCGATTGAAGGATACGGCGTATTCTGTACCGATGTGCAGGATTGTATGGAGTTTCTCAAAGATTCTTATGCAAGCAACGAGTTGCCGGACATCGAAGGGAAACACGTTGTGGTATTGGGCGGTGGTAACGTAGCTCTGGATGTTGCGCGTACAGCAATCCGGATGGCGGCTAAATCCGTATCTGTTGTCTGTGTTGAATGTCGCGAGAACATGCCAGCACACGAGTGGGAAATTGGAGAAGCGGAGGAAGAAGGTATTCGCATTATCACACGCGGTTCGACAAAACGGATTTACGATGATGGCCAAGGGCAAGGACACTTGGAGTTGCTGGACGTTTATGATGTTGAATTTGCACCTGATGGGAGGATGACGAGTTTTAATGTTGCTTCGGGTACCGAGCACAGCATTTTAGCAGATGTGGTTATCCTGGCCATTGGGCTGGCTCCTAGTACAGATCCTTTTGCCGACGAGCTTGAGCTTGCGCCTAATAAAACCATTGTCGTCAACCCCCAAACCATGCAGACTTCAGATCCTATGGTTTTTGCAGGGGGGGATGCTGTACTTGGCCCTTCGATTATTGTAAGGGCTATGGGGCAGGGACGTCGTGCCGCATTTTATATGGATCGTCTTTTGAAAGGTGAATCGCTGGATGCCCCGTATGGAAGTGACGTAGAGGTCATAGACAAACAAGCAGTGCTTGAGCGAACTAAGGATTGGGAATCTGTGCTGCCGGTCACTGTGCCAAAGCGGCCGCCTTCTGAACGTGTCGAAAGTTTTGAAACGTACGAATTTACGTTAACTGAAGCGCGCGCGCGTGAGGAAGCCAATCGCTGTCTGAACTGCGCTGATTGTTCCTTGTGCCAGGAATGTGTCAATATCTGTCCGGCCGAATGCATTGACTTCAACATGAAGCCTGAAACCATGAAGTTACGCGTGGGGAGCGTCGTTTTGTCCACGGGATATGAGATTATGGATCCGGTAGGAAAAGATTTGTTGGGATATGGGGTTATCCCCGATGTGATCACAGGCCCCCAACTGGACCGGCTTTTGTCACCTACCCGTCCCTACAATGGTGTTTTGCGGCCCTCTGACGGTAAAGAACCGGAAAGTGTTGCTATTGTGCTGTGTAGTGGCTCTCGAGACCACACATTCTGCAATCCCCTTTGTTGTCGTATTGGATGTATGTATGCCATCAAACATGCCCAGCTTATTATGGGTGCTCTCCCCATTGCGGATGTAACTATCTACTACATTGATATCCGGGCCTTTGGTAAGGGATATGACGAATTCTACGAACAATCCAAAGCTATGGGCGTGGAATATGTAAAGGGAAAGGTGGCGCGTGTTGAGCAGCTTGAAGATGGAAATCTGGCCTTGCACTACGAAGATATGTTAGGCGAAGGTGGGATGCAGACCCGCGAGCACGACCTTGTTGTGCTGGCTGTCGGCTTCCTGCCCAATACCGAGCCATTTGCCCTATATAAGGGTGGAGAGCTAGAAGGAGATGCGTTTAACTATGTCCGCGAGGTGAATCCTGTCGTTGAGCCGGGTGCTACCAATGTGGACGGGCTTTACCTTTCTGGCACAGTCAATGGGGCCAAAGACATTCCTGATACCGTATTACATTCCGGTGCGGCAGCGGCTCAAGTGTCTGCATATCTTGAAAGAATGAGGACTGACTGATGGCACAAGAACGAAGAATTGGCGTTTTCGTCTGCTATTGCGGAGGCAATATCTCGGACTATGTGGATGTGGAAAAGGTTCGGGACGGCGTTGCCGGAGAACCTGGTGTTGTCATTGCCAGAACTCATATGTTTACGTGTTCCGATGCGGCGCAACTGGAGATGATTGACGATATAAAAACGTTGGAACTTGATGGTTTGGTGGTTGCTTCCTGCGCGCCATCTCTCCACATGCATACCTTTCGCGGGATGGCTGAACGGGCCGGGTTGAACCCTTACCAGTACGTGCATGTGAATCTGCGCGAGCAGTGTTCCTGGGCGCATACCGACGATAAGAATGGGGCGACGGAAAAAGCTGTTCACTTGGTAAGGGCCGGCATCGCGAAAGTCGCTTTGACCCATCCACTGGTTCCTTTACGAGTAGAAACCAAACCTCGCGTGTTAGTCATTGGCGCGGGGGTTGCCGGGATGCGTGCCAGTTTATCCCTGGCGGAGATGGGCCTGGCCGTGTACTTAATCGAAAAAGAGGAAAAGATCGGTGGTTGGTCGCTTGAAGCGGGACGCATGGGCCCTGAGGGGCAACTAGGTCCAGACATCATTGCCGGTTTGTCGCGGCGGATTCAAGCTGATTATCGGATCGTCGTTTATACACAAGCGGAACTGGTTGAGAAAGCCGGCAGCATTGGCGACTTTAATGTCGTTATCAAAGTCAGGGGTGAACAAGAAATCACGCTGAATGTAGGCGCTATTGTGGTTACTACAGGCTTTACACCCTATAGCCCTGCTGCAGGTGAATATGGCTGGGGATCAGACGGTGTTGTTGATCTGCTACAGTTTCGGCAGATGCTGGCAGAGGGGAAACTCGAATATCACGGTAAACCATTGCGCGATGTCGTGTTTATCTACTGTGTCGGCAGTCGTCAGACGGCATCGGAGTCTTGCCCCAATCCTCATCGTTACTGTTCGCGGTACTGCTGTACTGCGGCGACCTACACCGCAGTTATGCTGCATGAATTGGAGACAGAGCGTAAGCAGACGGTGAACCAGTATCACCTCTATCGCGATATCCGCACGTACGGCAATTATGAAACAGTCTACGAACAAGCGCGTCATGGCGGCGCACTCTTCATCCGCTGGGAGCCTGAGAATCCTCCTGTAGTGGAAAAGGCGGATGGACACCTTTTGGTTAGCGTCCAAGATACCCTGGATGGGGGTGAGGAAGTTGAGATTGGCGCTGATCTCGTGGTTCTCGTCACCGGTATGGAGCCGCGTGAAAATGGCCTGCTTGATGATGTTCTCAAATTGCCGAAAAGCGAAGATGGATTCTACAAAGAGATTCACCCCAAGCTTCGCCCCGTGGAAACCGTGATTGACGGCGTATTTATCGCCGGTGCTGCGCAAAGCCCGAAGACGATGTCGGAGAGTGTCGCTTCGGCGTTGTCGGCAGTTGCCAAAACTGGGGGCCTGCTCAAGAAAGGCTATGTAGACCTGGAACCCTTAATTGCCCATGTGGACACCGAAAAGTGCGTCTGGTGTGGCGAGTGTTTCAAGGCCTGTCCCTATAGCGCGATTGAAAAGATGATCTGTGGTGATAAGGAAGTCGCTACGGTTATCGCTGCGCTATGCAAAGGAGCCGGGCCTTGCGTGCCCGTCTGTCCCAATGATGCGATTGCCGTTGAAGGATACCGGGACGATCAGATTCTCGCGATGATTGACGCCAGTCTCAAGGAGGTTGTAGCATGACCCGCTATGGAGAGATTCAACGTGATATCTCGGAGATCGCTCACGATGAAATGATCATGAAAGATCGCATCAGGGCGATTCTTGAAGACGGCCCGAAGACCATTCTTGAGATAGCCGAAGAGATGGAGTATCCCAGTTATGAAGTGACGATATGGCTGTTTGCTATGCGGCGCTATGGTGAGCTTGAAGAAGTTGGCCGTCCTGATGTGGACGGATACTATCAATATGAACTTGTCAAAACCACAAGACCGGCAGAGTGAGGGCAAACAATGGTAAAAGCATCATCGAAACTGGCTGCTAAACTCAAGGAATCCGAGGAATTCAATGCTGAGGCCTGCTACCATTGCGGAACCTGCACGGCACTGTGTCCCCTGGGTTACAAAATTGTTCCGCGTAAACTGTTCCGTGAAGTGATGCTGGGGCTGGAAGATAAGGTCAAGGAGAATATCCCCGATATTTATTCCTGTCTCCTCTGCCGGATGTGTGAGGAATACTGTCCCGCGGAGGTCCATATTGCTGAGAATATACGCTATCTTCGCAAACACATTAACGAAGTAGAATTCAACTTACGATAGAGGAGCTGAAATATGCCGTTACCCATAGGTCCCGTTTTGGGAATTCTATCAGACAATCTGAAAATACGCGGTAGTGTTCTCCCCCTCTCCAAGAGCGGGGCTACTGGCTGGTCAATGGGGCTGAATATTCCCAACGGGGGAGAGACTATCCTCTATACAGGCCTGATGTATCAGCTCATTCCAGCTATTGACGCTTTGGCAAGTCAGATGGCTGTGTTTGAAAACTCGTTCATCACACAGTTCTTCGGGCTGGGGCGCTTTGCCAACAAGTTCATCAACCTCTCTTTTTTTATGGCCTTGACCGCATCTAAAGAGATGAAGCAGGAAAATGACCAGGTCCTCCGCAATATCGCCGAGATGTTGAAGAAAGCAGGCGTGGAATTTGGCTATCTCTACGACCAGGAACTCTATTCTGGCGCTCTGGTCTATGATGGCGGCATGGATGAGAGTTTTGGTGTCCACGCCCGGCGTGTCTTTGAGGTGTTTCGCAAAAATGGCGTGCGCCGTGTGATTACAGTAGATCCCCACACGACAAGCATATTGCGGGATGTCTATCCGAAATTCGTCAAAGACTTCGACATCGAAGTGAAAAGCTATCTGGAAGTGCTAGCTGAGAAAGAATTTCCCGTCATGCAAGAGCAGGACGCGGAGCTGGTTATCCATGATTCCTGCGTTTACGCACGGTATGAAAAGATGATAGAACAGCCGCGCAGCCTCCTTATAAATGCCGGCGTTGCCGTCAAAGAGCCTGAGTTAGCCGGCAGGTCTACGTATTGTTGCGGTGGCCCGATAGAATCGCTCTTTCCCAGCAAGGCCCATGAGATAGCGGGAAATCGTGTAAGTCAGCTTAAAGAAAAGGGAGAACATATTGTCACGATGTGTCCTATCTGCCAGGTGAATCTTCGGAAGGCCGCCGGGGAGAGCTGCCTTGTCAGCGATATATCCAACGTTCTCGCCGATGCTTATCTGGATCACACTTCATCATAACAGCGGTTTATCCATTCTGCTGCAGCATTCGCCGCAACAGACAAAAACACTTCATCAGTTTGAAAGGAGATTCTAATGTCTGACAAAATGGTTGTTGTTTGTAATGGAGATACCCCTGCTAGCATTATGCCGGCTTTGATTTTTTCTACATCGGGTATCGCACTTGACTATGAAGTGCACTTCTTCTTCTGCCCCGCTGGTGCGAGATGGTCGCTCAAGGGTGAGTTGGAGAAACTCGGTCAGCCCAAGGGCTTGCCTGATCCGATTTACCTGTTCAACACTCTCCTCGACATGGCGGAAAAAGTTACGCTCTGTGAACTAGCGTTGGAAAACAAAGGCATTGATCCCAAAGACGTACGTGATGAACGCATTGTCATCGAAAAACTCCCGCCCTTCCTGATGGATGCGGAGGGAGCGACGATGACCTATGTCTTCTGAGTAACTTGGATGCGATTACCTTGCAAAAGTCGCGGCTTGATGTAACCACATCAAGCCGCGACTGATGTCAGGGGATTAAGGTGAGCTAAAAACTCACCCACGTTTTGCGAGTTGATCCAGGGCTTTGGCCAACTTGAGCAAGTTGTGATGCTGCACATCGCTTGCGCTATACCGTCCGGCTAACTCGACAACAAAGATGGGCAGAACCCAATGGCCGTTTTCAAGCTGCCGTTCCATCAGATACGCAAGACAGGAATCTACACGCGCAGCTTTGCCTGTGACTTCCGGGAGATTGGCCTGGAAAGGCTCCATCTCTTCCGTTACGAACAGCGCACGCAAGGCGGCGTCATCGTTGAACTCGTGGCACTTGAGCAGGATGTCACGGCAGCGTTTGTGAAGTTCGGCAGGGAGGGCGGTTGGCGGGGCAGGCAGTCCTATCTCGTTCGCATGCGCCAGACGACCTGCCGTCTGCTCCCATTGTTCGTGTAATGCTTGCCGCAGCGGGGCGAAGCCCGCGTGATTGAGCGGGATGGCGTACAGATTGAGCACCAAATCGAACAGGCTCACCGGATAGTGCGTGGGATCGCAAAAACTGCCCGGTGTGCAGTTTTTCAATTCGTGCGCTTTGGGCCGCTCAGTCAGCGCCAGGGAAATCAACTGGCGTTCGTCGCGCAACCGCGCCCGGATGAGGGGCACATCGGCGGCGAGGGCGGGGGTCGCGGCTTGATACGCTTGCCGGTAGGCGGGCGTGTCCAGCAGAATCACGAAGTCCTCTGGCTTCACGTTCACCGTCTGTTCCACTACGTAGACGCCCGCGTCGCGCAGGTCGTGAATCAGCTTTTCGGCCCACGTGGCCTGTTCGGGCATGGCGCTGACATAACAACGCGGCGTGGCCCACAGACGCCGGTAACTCTTGACGCGCGCGAGTTGCACCTCGTAGGCGCTGCGCAGGCGCGCCGCTGCCTCTTCGCGTTGTAGCCACGGCGACGCGCCGATGCCGATGGTCTGCGGTGCGGCGAAATCGGGCAGAGCGACTTTCTCGCCACACTCGTCGCAGAACGCGAACGTCTTGCCCTCGCGAACGCGCTTGACGACGGTGGCGCGCTCCAACCGGTGGCCGTTCGGGCAGACGACGGGTGGGAAGCGCGTTACCTGCACGTCGCGCTGGTAGAGGAATTGCTCGAACAGTTCCTGAAACTTCGCGCGCCCGGCGTACGGCATGCGGTCGCCGTAATACAACACCAGCTCGATTTCGCCCTCACGGTCTTCGATGAGGCGGAAGCCGCACAACTCATCCGCGCCCATCTCGTATTGCGCCTGGTTCTGCCACTGATTGATGCGGCTGAACGAGGGCGTGTAGCCGAGCAAGACCACGAGCATGGCGTACAGGTTCTCCACGCGCCCGCGCACCACGTAGGAGATATCGTCGGTTGCGGGGACATCGTCTTGCAATGGACGCTTCTGCTTGATGAGGCCGGGGAAGATGAGTAGAGTGTCCGCGCCGAAGGTCTCGCGGAAGCAGAGGGCGTGTTGCAAAAAGCGCTGGATGGCGGCGTCGAGCAGGATATGGCTTTCCTCTGACGCCAGGCCCGCTAACTCGTCGAACGGGTAGCGGCCTTGCAACAGTTCCGTCTCGCTCACCGCGCCCAACTCGCGCGGGTTTTTATCCGCCAGCAGCACCAGCGAGGACGCCAGACTCACCAGCAGTTCCGGCACAAGCAGGATGTGCTGGCTCCCATCCGAACTACGCAGAACGACTACATAGCCGTGCGTCTCCAAGTGTCCCACCGCCGTCATCATCTCGGCGTCAGTGAATTTCCATTCCTCCAGGGTCTCTAGTTGCCGCCGTAATTCCTGCGGACTCACCAACACCCCTTTGCGGTCGGGCTTCTCTTTAAGCAACAGAACGTACTCCTTGATGCGCTTGAAGGTGACGGTCGTGACCGTCGCCGTCATCTGCTCCCACGGAATCTGCGCTTTGAGAAGGTCCAGCAGCGCGTCCAGCCCCTCGCCGGTCAGCGCGCTGGTGCTGAGGTAGCCGCCGCTGACGCCGTATCTCTGGCAGAACTGCGCCAATTCCTGCTGCGCCAGCGCGGGCGCGCCGCGATCCACCCGCGCGCCCACCAGCACGGCGGGCGGCAGTTGACCCTTGCCCTTGAGCTGCTCCAGCCAGAACTCCACGCCTCTGAGCGGATCCTGACGGTTGCCCGGATCGAAGAGCACCAGTGCGGCGGCGACATTTTCCAGGAAGATGGAGTGGATCTGCCGGTAGATGGCCTGCCCGGCTAGATCCCATAGCACCGCCTCGCACTCCACGCCGTCCTGACGCTTGAGGCCGAGTTGCGGGATGGCCCAAAACTGCTGCCCGTGTGTGGAGGCGTGCTCCTTGAATGCCCCGTGGGCCAGCCGCCACCCCAGCCCGGTCTTACCCACGCCCGAATCGCCCACCAGCACGAGCTTGGCGGTGGTGTAGTGGATGCTCGCCTGGCTTGCGCTGAGCGAAGACGAAGCGCCCAGGAGCAGCGCCTCGTCTAACTCCCAGATGCGGATGATGGTATCTTTTTCCCCTAGCGTCGCCAGTATGGGTCGGTAGGGGTGAAAGGCGATGCCAGGAGACCACTTGTCAGTTGCAGGTTCCTTCAATACCGCCACGCACGCCCAGGTATCGCATCGCCACAGGCGGATAGTGTGGTCACCACCTTTAGATGCCAACCAGCGTCCATCGGCGAAAAAGTTAGCGCAGTTCACTGGCCCTGAATGTCCTTCCAATACTTGCAACATCTTCCCGCTAGCGGCGTCCCACAGGCAAATAGTGTTATCACGAGACGTCGAGGCAAGGCGTCGACCATCCGGCGACCACGCCACGCTAACAACCCAGTCGGTATGCCCTGCCAGCGTTTGTAGCAGATTACCGTCGGTTGCGTCCCACAGGCGGATGGTTCTATCTTGAGAACCCGAGGCGAGGCGCTGACCGTCCGGCGACCACGCTACGCTGTAAACCGAATTGACATGCCCCTTCAACCTTTGTCTGCCAGCCGCGCCCCACAGGCGTAGGGTCCTATCACCAGAAGCTGAGGCGACGCGCTGGTTGTCCGGCGACCACGCCACGCTGAAAACTGAATCGGTATGCCCTCTAAAACCTTGCAACCATTGGCCGCTGACAGCGTTCCACAAGCCGACGGTTTTATCTCCGGAAGCAGAGGCAAGCTGCAGCCCGTCTGGTGACCACGCCACGCCCTGAATGTCCCCCGCATGGTATTGCAAAATATGTATACATGCCCCGGTGCGCGTATCCCATATTCGAATGGTTTCATCGTAAGAGGGCGAAGCGAGGTACGTACCATCTGGCGCCCATGCGATGCGGCCTATCCAGTCCGTATGCCCGCGCAACACCTGACGCAGGGTCAGTCCCGGCACAGGGGAGCCGCCAATTTCGGTGAAGGTGGGGATTTCTTGGTTGGTATCCGTGTTTTTTGTGTTCACAAGTCTATTTACCGTGTCTCTTGGACTATCATTTTTACTGCGGCGTTGCCAGCGCGTAGACCCGCACTTCGCGTTCCAGGCGATCCTGTAGACGGTCTTTTTCTATTTCTAAATCATACCGGCTCTGTAAATTCATCCAAAAACGCTCCGATAGGCCAAAGTAACGGGATAGCCGCAAAGCCGTATCAGGACTGATTGCCCGTTTACCTTGCACAATCTCGTTAATGCGCCGGGGCGGCACCCCAATATCTTTCGCCAAACGATATTGGCTGATCCCCAATGGCTGCAAGAACTCCTCTAGCAGAATTTCCCCAGGATGAATTGGCGGCAGCAGTACTTCATTCATCGTTCCTCCTAATGATAATCCACAACTTCGACCTGATACGCATTGCCATCTTGCCATTCAAAACAGATACGCCATTGAATATTGACACGAATACTGTATTGTCCACTCCGCTGACCAGTGAGTTTTTCTAAATGATTGGACGGCGGTGTCTGCAAGTCCTGTAGGGTCTCTGCCGCATCCAGGATTTCCAATTTCATCCGTGCGCGACGTTGGATCTCCGGCGGCAGACGACGCGAGACCTGGCGTTTGAAGATTTTAGCGGTCTCTTCGGTTGCGAAGCTCTTGATCATTATGCTTATAATAACGCCGCGCGTTATTATTGTCAAGTGAAACTAAAAACTAGAAGGTCAGAACTTTCCAATCGCTTTGTAGCATCTCCGTGAGCGGCGTACCCATATACTTCACGTCGATGCCAAGAGCGCTGAGCCGCTCGCTGACGCCGTAGGCATCCGAGCACGCCTTGCACGCTTCGATGGCAACGCCATCGGCGAGCATTTCCTTGATCTTGTCTTGCAGTGCGGGATCGCGGGTGAGGAGTTCCGCCGACGGCCCCCAAACGATGAGCGTCACCTCGTCGAACCAGCCGCGCCGTTTGGCGTTGTGCGTGTACATAAAACAGATTTTGTGCGCGACCGCCGGGTCGCCACTGCTCCAGATGACGGCCAATTTTGTGTTTGCCATTGTGTTTCTCCTTGTCTTGTCAGGGAGTAAGAAGTAAGAAGTATGAAGTAAGAGGATATCCTTGGTCCCTACTTCCTACTCCCTACTCCCTACTCCGTTTTCACATCTTTCCCGACGACGTTCATATCCTCCAACAGGATATGCGGCGCGTTGAAATTGGTGTAAATCCACTCGCTTTCCCGGCTGATGGCGGCAATGTTTTGTAGAAGATCATAGACATTGCCAGCGATTGACATATCTTTGATGCGTCCTACAATCTCGCCTTTCTCGATCTTGAAGCCCAAGGCGATTGGGTTGGAGAACGCTCCGGAGAGCACGTTGCCCTGTCCCAGGCCAAGCACGTCCTCGACCAAGAGACCTTCGTCGATGCCAGCGATCATCTCCGCCAGCGAGGCTTCGCCCGGCGCGATGATGAGATTGGTAGGCGATGGGCTGGGCTGGTTGAACAGACCGCGCGAGCCATTGCCGGTGGATTCGACGCCGGATTGTGCGGCGGTCTTGAGGTCGTAGAGGAAACCGTTGAGCACGCCCTCGCCGATGAGGACGTTGCGACGATGTGGCACGCCTTCGTCATCGTAGGCCGCGCTGCCGAATTTGCCATGGATCGTTGGGTCATCCACTAGGGTGAGTTTGGCGTCAAACAGCTTCTCGCCCACTTTTTCCGCCATCGGCGAGATGCCTTTGTAGACATTTTTGCCGTCGGCGCCTTCCATCAAAGGTAGTCCCAAGACTAGTGATCCGGTTGGTGAGAACAGCACCGGCATCCGGCCAGGAGTAAGGGGGCTGATCTGTTGTGACTGACGGAGCTTGTCACCTAGCCGTCGCGCGACTGCCATATAGTCTGAATCCCAAATCGTAGCACCCATCATATCGAACATAATGAGAATGTCGTCGCCTTTGACGCGATTCACTTCGATTATCAGGGAGAACGGTGAGCGTTTGAAGGCTACATCCGCGCCAGCTTGATTGCGGATGGTCGCATGGCTGATGCCCCGCCTGAGGGTGACATCGAGCAACACGTCTGGATCAATTTCACGTAGATAGGCGATGACTTCCCGGCCGATCTCCACCATACGCGCCACAGAAAGGTCGGCAATGGTCGTGTCGAAGGTGCTAACGTCCGGGCCGGGTTGAGGGCCAGGGAAGGCGAGGGGGATTTTGTCCCCGTAGGCCGCCGATTCGAGGGCGTTGCGCGCTAGCTTGTCCAACACCGTCAGGTCACTGGAGGCGGCAAATCCCAGACGCCCATCCTTGATGACCCGTACAGCCATGCCTGCAGTCTCTTCCACTTTGCTGGTCTTCAGTCGATTGGCTTCAAACCTCACGATAGTGGTCTCGTTGCTGAGTTGGATGACTTCCACCTGTTCGGTCTGGGGGATTAAATGCGTTAACACGTCCATCGTTATTTCCCTCCAATCACAACGTTCTGAATCCGTATATGAGGCGCGCCGAAAGCGACAGGCAACGGGGCTTGCCCACCTTTGCCGCATCCACCAGCATCTTGAAGCCATTGGAAGTCGCTACCGATGGCGTCGATGTTTTGCAGTGTGGTGAACAGGTTCCCGGCCAGGATCACATCTTTGACCATTTCGGCAATCTGCCCATCGCGGATCATATAGGCGTAGCCGGAACTGAACGAAAAGCTCTCCAACTCGGTGTTACCACCGTAGGCATCGCAGGCATAAATGCCCAGCTTGATATCCTTGATCAAGTCCTCAAACGGGGTTGTTCCATTCTCGATGGCCGTGTTGGTCATCCGCACGATTGGCGCGTGGCGGTAGGTGATGGCGCGGGCGTTGCCAGTAGGCGCTTCGCCCATCTTGGCCGCTGTCTCACGGGAGTGCAGTCGCCCCACCAGGATGCCGTTTTTGATGAGGTCGGCGCGTTGGGTGGGCGTCCCTTCATCGTCATACTTGTGCGTGCCTCGCAGTCCGGGAATGCTGCCGTCGTCGAAGACGTTGAGGATGTCCTGCCCGAACCGCCGCCCCAGAACCATCATCTCGCGCGCCTTGGGGTTCTCGTAGATGAAGTCCGATTCGGAGAGGTGACCGAAGGCTTCGTGGACGAAGACCCCGGCCAGCCTCGGGTTGAGGATCACCGGATATTGGCCGCCGACCACCGTTTCTGCCCCCAGTAGCTCTACGGCGCGGCGTGCAGCTGTCTGCGCCAAGGATTCACGATTTTGGACGAAGTCGAAGCCCTCCTGTGCAGCGCAGCTTTCGTGGCATTGTTGGATGTTGTTGCCGTCGCGGGCGATGGCGAACAAGAATAGATTGACTTCCGGGCGTTCTTCCTCAATCCACGCACCCTCGGAGTTGGCGAAGTGGACGCGGCTGAAGATGTCACGGTATCCCACGATGGTATCCACGATCTTATCGTTGTGCCCGCGGATAATAGCGTTGTATCCTTCGACCAGCGCCTTTTTGTCGGCCAGCGAGACGCCGCGGAAATCATGTGGTAGCGCGACGGTGAGGTGATCTTCGACGACAGGGATCGGTGCCAGTTCTATCGGCTCTTCGGCCTGAACGGCTTTGGCGCATTGGTAGGCCTGTTCCACTTTAGCCGCCAGATCATCGCGCGCGTTGAAAGTGGCGACACCCCAGCCACCGTCCTTGCACATGCAGCGCACGATGCCGCCGGCGTCGATGACAGAACTGGCGTTCTCCAGATCAGCACCGCGATAAGAAACGGTAGTCGCCTCTCTTTCTTCCAGGCGGATTTCGGTGTAGTCCGCCTTGCTGCTTTTGAGGGCAGCTTCAATCTTGCCTTTCATAGGGCCTCCTTTCGAAAGTGTGAATCACGACCACGAATCTACTCCAATTTTCACGAATATCAAATGGGGACAGATTTATGGAAATCAGCAGTAGAAACTTCTCTAGTGCATCTCCTGTCCGCCGGTGACGTTGATCGCTTGCCCGGTCATGTAGCTGGATTGGTCAGACGCGAGGAAGACGACGACATTGCACACGTCGTCGTAGGTGCAGCCGCGTTTCATCGGCACTTGGTCGATATACTTCTGGCGCACTTCTTCCTCCGTGATGCCCTGGTTGCGCGCGTATTGCTTGAACAGCGACTCCGTCCACAGCGGCGAGTCGAGTAGATTGCCGGGGCAGACGGCATTGACGCGGATGCCTTCTTCGGCGAGTTCCAGGGCCAGGCTTTGCGTTAGGCCTATGCCGCCGAATTTTGAAGCGGCGTAGGCCGAATTTCTGTAGCTACCCTTCTTGCCGGACTTGGAGTTGATCTGGATAATGCATCCGCTGTGCTGTGGCTTCATCACGCGGATGGCGTGTTTGGCGACGAGGAAGTAGCCGACCAGGTTGACGTTGATGACGGCCTGCCACTTGCGGGCGTCGAACTCATCCACTGCGCCCGAAATGAGGATGCCGGCGTTGGAGACGAGGATGTCCAGCCGTCCGAACTCCGCGACGGTGCGATCCACCATCGCGGCGACCTGCGCCTCGTCGGTCACATCTACCTGCACGGCGAGTGTGCGTTGTCCCGTCTGCGCGGCGATCTCGTCGGCAGTCTGCTCCGCGCCTTCCAGGTTCAGGTCCGCGACGACGACATGCGCGCCCTCGCGCGCGAGTCGCTTACACAGTGCCGCGCCAAGTCCCTGCGCCCCACCGGTCACGATAGCAATTTTGTCTTGCAATGTTTTAACCATAGTTAAGTCCTTTTGTCCTTTAGTCAGGTAGTCAAATAGTCGGTTAGTCCGGTAGTCAAAACGACTACAAGACTACGCGACTAAGCCTGTTTTCGACATAGAACGAACGGTCTAATAAAAAACTTGTCAGCTTGTGCAAAAGGATTATAAAGGTTGTACAATCCAGTACAGGACAAGCAAACCAAAAACTAGAAAGCCTGTTCAATATGCTAACTGCGCGATTGGTGCAAATGCCGTGCATTTGGTTTTACCAAACTGGTCGAAGTAGTAGCGTATTTGTGTCGTGTGCGAGCTATTTTTTGGCCAAATTGGCGAATCCTCACGGCTCACTTGCTTGAGCCTCAGATGCTGTGCATCTTGAACCGAGTGAAAGTATTGCGCCAAGAGTTTGCCCGCAATAATTACGAATCAGGCTGCCGAATTAAGTTTTTTTA
>JAFGSL010000166.1 GCA_016934645.1 Anaerolineae bacterium | reverse complement strand
TGCGCTGCCCATGCCAGGCGTCAGCATTGCCGCCAATGCCCACCCAGGGCCAAGAGTATCAAGAATCAACTGTCTCACCGATAGCCCTGGCGGAGACCCAGGCTGGACAGTCATCCGTCGGGGAGGCAACGCTTGCCATCATTGTGACATATCTTGCGTGACGCCCAGGGAGAACACACCGCTGAGGCGGTTGACTGTACAGAGTAACGCGATTGCGCCGATTAGCCGAAAACAGTCACACAAACGGCTCAAGCCAAGCCCTGGAATGGTGACCAATGCCCACCCAGGGCCAAGAGTATCAAGAATCAACTGTCTCACCGATAGCCCCGGCGGAGACCCAGGCTGGACAGTAGCCAGACGATTGGGCAATGCTTGCCGTCATTGTGACATATCTTGCGTGACACCCAGGGAGAACACACCGCTGATGACCGTCACCGCGCCAGAGTAGGATCAAGAGTATCACACATCGGGACACCCCCCGTCAAACACGGGGGGTGTGTCCCTGTCTGACATAGGGTCTATCGTCCAGCCAGTTGTGCCTGGCCTCTCTCATCCAGGGGCTATATGATATACCTATATATCTATATATATTATATATATATTTATTATTATATATAGGTCTAAAGCAAAATATCTTGAGAGGAATAAAGATAAATGCACAAATCAGCATCTTCGACCGACCTGGTGGCCCAGGTCAAGGCCCGGCTCAACCTGGCCGAACACGTCATCATCCCTGACATCGGCGCGCCGCAGCGTCAAGGCCAGCGCTTGGCCTGGCGCTGCCCGTTCCACGAGGATCATCATCCGTCGCTGGTTCTCAACCCGGACGGCCAATCGTATCGATGCTTTGGTTGCGGAGCGCGCGGTGATGCGCTGACGTGGGTGATGGCACGGCGCGGATGGCCGTTTCGGGGGGCGTTGGCGCACCTGGCTAACCTCGTGGGTGTGCCGATGACGGCAGGCGCTGCGCGCTCGGTGCAGGCCCGTGGGCGGACACTGCGACCTACCCCGCCAGCGCCGCCGGTTGTGCCCCCGGATGCGACGTGGCAGGCGCGGGCCAGGTTGATCCTGGAACGTGCTCAAGAAGTGCTGTGGTCAGACGCGGGTGACGTGGGACGGGCGTATTTGCAGGCGCGGGGCTTACAGGAAAGCACAATGCGCGCCTGGGGGTTGGGCTGGTGTCCGCGCGATGTGTTCGATCCGCCGGAACGGTGGGGATTCACGGGCAAGCGCGTCTACGTGCCGCGTGGCGTGGTGATCCCGCATTGTGTCGGCGATGAGGTGTGGGCATTGAAGGTGCGGCGCTTTGTGGGCGATGTCCCGGCCACGGCTGACAATGGGGGCAAGTACGGCGGGCCGCGCGGGGGACAGATCGCGTTGTATGGCGCGGGGAGGCTACAAGGCAATCACCCGTTGTTCATCGTGGAATCTGAACTGGACGCGCTGCTCTTGTGGCAGGCGGCGAGCGACCTGGTAGACGTGGTGGCCCTGGCAGGGGCGGGGCGAACATTGCCGGCGCAATGGTTAGCGCGGTTGTTACCGTATACACGCATTTTCGCAGCGCTGGATACGGACAAGGCTGGGACGCTGAACGCGACGCGCCTGGCGACGTTGTCGGCCCGGGTGATGCCGGTGCGAGTGCCGGAGGGCAACGATGTGACGGAGTATTGCCAGGCGGGTGGCGATGTGCGGGCGTGGGTGCTGGCGATGGCCGGCGATGACACACGGTTTCCGCTGCGGGTGGTGATCCCGCCGGACGAGGCCAGGCTACCGGGGCTGGCGGTGCCGGCGGGGAGGTGGCAGAGACAGGATGATGGGAGCATTGTGGTGGTGTATGTATCGGCGGAGGAGATGGACGTGTGCAGGGAGGCGACGAGGGTGTGCGGGGGAGGATCAGGTTAATTTCGTGTTGATAACGGGGAATTCTGGTGCAGCCGGGTTCTTCCGGCAGGTGGTGCTGCGCAAGCACACGCCGTTCGCCGGAACGGGCAGCGGGCTGAGTCACGCCGACTGCCCTGAATGTCACGGGGCCGGCGTGGTGTTGGATAGTCGAGGGGTACACGCGGTGCGGTGCCCGGTGTGCCAGCCGGGCAAAGGATGGTGGCACAAAATGAGTCGCAAGGAAAATTTGCATATTATTGCGTTTTACGTTAAACTATGAAAGGTGTCTTCACACAGCAAGACTCCTTCGATTGGCGGTTAAGGACAAATATAAGTTCTGCACACTGCCTTGCAGCGCCTACGTAAGGAAAAGCTATGCCTGTGGCGGCTTCTTGCACCTGATGTACGCAAACACGCCTGTGTATTCAAGGAGTTGGTTATGGATGAAAAGTGGCTTACCTGGTATAAGACGACAGTTTCCCCTTTCGTAGCCCCCTCTGCAGTTGAATGGAAGTTCCCCGCCAGCGCCGACCTCGCGCTATTGGCAGCCGATACAGACCGGACCCAAAGCTATATCTTCGAGAACACAAAATTGCCTGAAATCCGCGGCGGCAGCGAACTTCTGCGCGCCTTGAATGAAGAGGGGCTGGTCGAGGTGCTGGAAAACGCGGGGCTGCCTTCAGGATATATCGATGATGAAGAGAACCCTGGCTGTGTCATCTATGCCGGCGGGGGAGGATTGCTGGCCTTTGTTCCGGCTTCACTTGCCGGGGAGTTAGCAGAGCAGATGGAGGCCCTTTACCCAAAGGAAACCGGAAAAGCCACCATGACCTGCGTCTATCGCCCTATCACACCGGAAGAAATCATTTATGGGCTAAAAGACAAATTGTTATCAGCCGATGCGTTAAACACCCGGCTTTCGCAACTTAATGAAAAAGACCGGCAACGTATTGTGCCGATCCCGGAGCAAAAGAAAGGGTTTGGGCAACTGGTGCAGATGATGGGGATAGCGCTGCGACAGAAAAAGGATAGCCCTCCCGTCCTCCCGGTGACAGAGACGCTGGCCTTCGCCGCGCGCTGCCAGGCATGTCAAGTGCGCCCGGCGCAACAAGTCTACACTTATTTCGATGAACCCTGGCCTTTATGTGATGTTTGTCGGCGTAAAGTGTTGGCGCAAATCGGCGGCGCGAAAAAAGGACGGCAACAACAAGTAGACCGTTTTGTAGAGTGGTTGAATGAACATCCCGACCTGGAAAAGCACTATGCAGGAGTGTCCCCCAAGCAGCCGGTTCACCTGGCGCAGGATATGGCCGAACTGGGCGCGACTTGCCAATCAAGGCCCGGTTACGTAGGTTTTATCTATGCGGATGGCAATAGTATAGGAAAGGCGCTGGAATTTCTTCCAACGCCGTGGGCCTATCGAAAGTTCAGTGCTGCTTTGGCGAACACATTGAAAGCAGCTTTGTATCAGGCGCTTGCCGAGCATCTCGAACCAACGAAGATTGACCGTGTCACCCCGCAGGGTAAGCCATTGGGACAAGGCTACATTCATCCTCTGGAACCGTTGATTATCGGCGGAGACGACATCATCGTTTTGGTTCCCGGCGACGCTGCGCTGCCGGTGGCAACGCGACTGTGCCAGCTCTTTGAACGCGGGATGCGGCAGACTGTGCCGGAGGTCATTTGGGAAGCGTTACCGGAGTGCTTGCGGCATCCCACACTATCGGTGGGACTGGTCATCGCCGACAGCCACAACCCGGTTAGCGTTCTGGAGCAAGTTGCGCGAGAACTTTGCAAGGGTGCCAAGCGTCGCGCACATACGGAGCGGCAACAATCGCACTATACCTCGACGCTGGATTTTCTGCTGCTCAAATCCCAGAGTATGTTGCGACGAGACGTGCGCCAGCTACGTCGCACACGCCCCTACTATTTCTCCGATGCCGGACGTGAGGCGCGGCTGTTAACGGCTGCGCCTTATACTTTAGAGGAAATGCGCCGCCTCTTGGATATCCTGCGCGCGATGCGGCAAACGGATTTCCCGGTCAGCCAACTACAGGGGATTGTTGCTGCGCTCCAGCGTGGACGGCGCTACGGTTCGATCAACTATCTCTACCAGGAAGCGCGGCTTAAAGCGCGTTTAGGTGAAGCCCGACGTAAGGAAAACATTCTTAGCTATTTACAAGAAATCTGGCATTACGATAGTAAGAATGATCCAATACCCTGGCAGCGGATTCCTGATGTAGAAGAACGATTGTTCGCCAGTATAGTGCCTGACCTGCTGGAATTGTATCCCTTTGTCCCCCGAAAAGGTGAACGGCTGTGGCGGACAATCCTCGAGGAGGATGCAGCATGACAAAACTCACGATTCGCTTAACCTTCGATGGCCCGGTGAATGTCGGCAGCGGAGCTTTGGGAGGGGCGATGGCCGATAAACCCTTGACCCGTGATGCGCGTGGACTGCCAATGATTCCGGCTTCTACCTTCAAAGGCAAACTGCGTCACGAGGTTGAACGGCTGACACCAATGCTTTATCCCGGAGCGCGCCAACCGTGCGCCGCGCCGATTGCCGAGACGATGTGCCAGGGCGATGCCGAACCATGTCTCGTGTGTCAGCTCTTTGGCTCACCCTGGGTTGCCGGAAAGCTGACGTTCGGCGACTTTCGCCTGGTAGAACCGGAGTTCTTGACACGCGATGAACCTCCGATAGGCGAGCAACGCTACGGCGTAGGGCTTTCACGCTATCGCAAGGTCGCCGAAGACCAGCTGCTTTACACGACCGAAGTCTTCCTGCCCGGCGCGCCACTCACATTCGAGGGCTACATTGCCGGCGATCTGCTGCCGGATGAGCTAGATCTCCTGCAAGCGGGTTTGACGCAGTTACTGACTGTGGGAGGTGGCAAAACGCAGGGGTTGGGATGGGTAGATACGGCCGTAGAGATAGATGTGGCTCAGCCACCCTCCGAGGGTATTCAAGACGTTTTAGAGAACATTGGCGACACGCTTGACATTGTAGTACGTTTACAATCCCCATTGCTCTTAGGCAATGAATCCAACGAGGCGAACTACAAGACCACACGGGCTTACATCCCTGGCAGTGCATTGCGCGGCGCAGCAGCGCAGCAGGTACTAAGGTCTGAATCGATAGATGAGCAACCCCAACACAACGATTTGGAAAAACTGTTCAACGCAGAAACGCTACTTGTTGTGGAGAATCTATATCCTACAACGGCCAGGGGACGCGAGTGGTCATTCCCGGCCCCGCATACCGCCCGCTCGTGTAAATATCATCGCGGATTCAAGAAAGCGGAAGACAAAGCGGAACAAGGTCACGGCGTGGGCGATATTCTCATTCGCCAAACGGTTTTCGAGCACATGTTGACCGCGCAGCAAGTACGACTGCCGGCGCTTTACAAACCGCATTGTCCAGAATGTGGCGCGGACGTGGACGCCTTCGAAGATTTCATCGTTATGATCGCATCGGGTAGATTCGACGCAATCAGAGTTCCCGTGCGGCGCGCATCACGCACAGCGATTAACCGCCAGCGTGGCGTAGCCGAGGATGGTCAACTTTACACACTGGAGTTCATCGAACCTGTAGATAGCCGGGGACGCCCCACCGCTTTCCGGGGCCGTCTGTGGGCCGATCGTGAACAGCGCGTTGCTCTCATCGAGGGATTGTCCCGCGTCACGGCGCTAGGGGGAAGCAAAACCCGCGGTCTCGGCCAGGTTACGGTCGAAATTCTCTCGCCGGAGGATAAGCGCAGAACATCGCTGCCGAAAATAGAAGAACGCCTCGCTACCTTCAATGCCGCCGTGCGTGAAGAGTGGGGATTTTACGAACGCGTGGCCGATGCACCCCCGCTACCGGAAGATGTTTACTTTTTCAGCGTGGATTTACTGTCGGCAGCGATCTTGACCTGGCACAGCATTCCGGTCAACACACCGCTTCCCCTTATGCTAGGTCTGGATGAACGGGTTAGTCTGGTGCGCGCGTTTGCCGATTATAGCATTGCCGGAGGATGGCATATGGGGGCGAACTTGCCCCGACGCAAACAGCCCACCGTCGAAATGGGTAGTGTGTTTATGTACCGCAGTCAAGGCTATACGCTCGCTGAACTCGCTGAACGTTTAGCCCATGTCGAAAAGCAAGGCATTGGCCGCGAACGCGCGCGTGGCTTTGGGCGCGTGACTATATGTTTACCGTTCCATTATCAACCGGAGGTGGATTTATGAACAACGGCAATGTAAACAGAACAACGGAGGAGCGTCAACAACTTCGCTGGCGAATGGCTATTCAACGGCAGATCGAGTTACAGATGAACAGCTTGATCCAGCAAATGGTTGAGTTGGTGGATCAACAAACGCAGGTGGCCCAGAGCCGCATGGAAAAACACCAAATCAAGAACCTTGTGGCTGTGGCGCTGGAAACGGTCAGCGTCGAAGTCGTCAAGCACTACATTCTCTATCAGGTGGGGCGCGACACGCCGGGCAATAGTTGGCGACACAAGGATTTCGGCAAAACGCTGGTCGGTAAACTGGACAACCTGCGAGAAACGGCCCAACGTATCGCCCGCACGATCCTCGCTGACCTGCGGGAACTGCCCAAACCGGAGGAGCAACAGATTGACGAGATTTGGATTCTGTTGGTCCGCGCGTATCTGGGACAGCTCAACCGCTATTTCTACTATCAGAAGGAGGACACACGATGGCAATAGGCAATACGTACATTGACTTTAGTGTGTTTCACAATCGGCTGCGGGTGCGCGGGACCCTGTCCGCCGAAACCGCTTTGCGTATCGGCAGCGGCGGCAGCAGCGGCCCCACCGAGCACGATTTACCGGTGCTCAAAGACGTCTATGGACGTCCTTACATTCCGGGCAGTTCGTTCAAGGGCGCGTATCGCGCGCATCTCGAACGGCTATTGCGCGCCATGGATGAAACATTGGCTTGCACCAGCACATCCCGCCCGCGCCAGGCCGGCGCATTGCCCGGTTGCCTGACGCAAGGGGATATCGACCGCCTGAAACAGGACTATCAAGACAAACCGGCCAAACTGACCGCCGAGATTCTGCGCCGGTCTTGTTGGACGTGTTCTGTACTCGGCGCACCGTGGTTGGCATCCAAAGTCCTGGTACGCGATTTGACGGTTGTGCCTGAGACGTGGTTCGATCACTATTTGATCCGCGATGGGGTTGCCATTGACCGGGATACCGAGACCGCTGCCGAAGGGCTGAAGTATGACTTCGAAGCTGTGCCTTCCGGCGTCGGCTTTCGCTTCGAGATGGTGATCGAAAATGCCAGTGACGCCGAACTGGGTCTGGCGTTGCTAGGACTGCGCGAATTCGAGATGGGCAACGTAGCCCTGGGGGGCGCCATCTCGCGGGGGCTGGGCAGCGTCACACTGGCGCTGGACTGGGCGCAGTCCGAATGGTTGACCGCGCCAAATCTGCGCGCATATTTCGCCGAGCAGTCGGTCGAGCGATTGCAGGAAGAAAGCCAGCGCGCGCAGTACTGGACCGCTTTCCTGGCGGCACTGGATAAAGGGAAGGAGGTGTAGGGCGATGCACAAGAAACTGGTCAATGAATTGCGCTTGACGTTACGTATTTGCCCGCAAGGACCGCTGTTGATCAAGTCGGGACAGGAGGCCGGCGCAAATCCCACCCTATTGGATATGAACTTTGTGCGCACGCACCACGCGACGTTGGGGGAAACCGTTTATCTGCCGGGATCGAGCCTCAAAGGCGCGGTGCGCAGCTACTGTGAGAAGATTGGCCGGACGGTGGGGCTGGCCGTGTGCAATCCACTGGATATGCGGAACGGCTGTGGGCACAGGTTGGAACGCCGGGCCAAAATAGCCAGCGGCGCGGAACTCTATCAGGAGTTGTGTCCGATCTGCCGCATCTTCGGACACACGGTGATGGCCAGCCATCTGCATATCAACGACGCTTATCCCACCCCGGAAACGCTGGAGGCCGTCAACGCCACCGAAGAACGCGACGGGGTGGCAATAGACCGGGTCTCAGGCGCGGTAGCCGTGGGGCCTTTCCAGTTGGAGGTGGTGACGCGCGGCGCCTTCGAGACCACCCTGACGCTGCGTAACTTCCAGCTCTGGCAGGTGGGCTTGCTGGCAATCGCGCTCCGTGACCTGGGCGAGCAGCGCGTCCCCCTGGGCTTTGCCCGCAGCCGTGGCCTGGGCCGCGTCAGCGTGCAGTATGCGGCTTTGGAGATTGCCTATCCCGGCCAATTCGTCGAAAATGGCGCGCGCGCCTTCGAGCGATACGTATACGGCGTCACCGCCTTTACACCGGCCGAGGAATACGGGTATTTCGCGGAAACGCCCTTGCCCTTGCCCCAACCCGGCGCGTTGGACAGCGGGTGGGGACGTGTCAGCCTGACATGGCAAGACCCCGAGGCAATCGCTGCGCTCCTCAAGGCAACGGTCGCTCCCTGGGGCGCTTACGTGCAAGCGACCAAAGGAGCCGGCGGATGAACGCGCTGCCGGTCTTGTATGTCTGTTGCGCTGCCTCCTATCCGGCTCTCCTCGCGCTGCTGGAAACGCTGGCGCAAAACAAGCAAACAGCGCCGTCCTACGTCTACTTCGAGTCCGAGGCAGCGATAGAGATGTTGCCCTACCAGCTTCCCGCGCCAGATTGGACGCATGGGCGCGCGTTTGGCGCGCAGTGCGAGGTGCGGTGGGACAAACAGGACACTGGGTATGAATTGCTACTGCTGACCGAAAGCGCGCTCACGCTGCCTGAACCGTGGCGCTGCGTGACCGCAGCAGAAGGCGTTCCGCTGCCCGATAAGGCCGTCGCGGATCAGATGTTGTTGTGGGGCACGCACATCAGCCGGTTGAAATACCCGCATCATCTCGCTGAAGGGGAAGGCAATGCCTGGATCGAGACGCGCATTCCGCGCCCGTTGCGCTATCCGGTCGATGACGCGCCGCCGCCGGAGCAGGTCAAAGCCCGTGTGATGCGCTACTATTGCCGGGAACGCCTCTTGCTCACCCGCATGATTGCGGTGGAAGGAGAATACGATGGACCGCAAATCCTATGGTGATGCGCCGAAAAATCCCAAACCTTACGCCTTTGTACCCT
>JAFGSL010000165.1 GCA_016934645.1 Anaerolineae bacterium | reverse complement strand
CCCCGTCTACCGTCTACCGTCTACTGTCTACTGTCTACCGTCTACCGGAGTAATGAATGGAACGAAGGCGACGCCGCCGAGGTCGAGTTTCTGGATGTCGTCGCCGCGCCGGATGACCTTCCAGAGGGTTTGGTAACCGTGACGCGGGCCGACAGGGATGACCAACCGGCCACCATCGGCTAATTGTTCGACGAGTTTGGGGGGAATTTCGGTGGGCGCAGCCGTGACGATGATACCATCGTAAGGGGCGAATTCCGGCCACCCGTGATACCCGTCGCCGAGATGGCAATGCACCGCGTAGCCGAGCGATTCCAGACGCGCTCTGGCTTCCTCATAAAGCTCGGGGATGCGCTCGATGGTGTAGACGTCCATACCCATCTCCACCAGGATCGCGGTCTGGTAGCCGGAGCCGGTGCCCACTTCCAGCACCCGGTCGGCGGGCCATAAATCCAGGACGTCCGTCATCAACGCGACGATGTACGGCTGTGAAATCGTCTGCTGACAGCCAATGGAGAGTGCGTGGTCACCATAAGCGGAAACCCGCTGCGCTTCTGGCACAAAGCGATGACGAGGCACGCGCGACATCGCGTCCAACACCAGCGGCGTGGTAATCCCCCGCGAACGGATGAGCCTCACCATCCCTTGTTAATCCATTTTCCCCTCTCACCGGCAGGTTTGCGCGGCAGGATAATCGATCCACCCCTCCCAACGGACAACATCCACCCCGGAAACGGCCCACACGGTCAACGGCAGCGCCTCGCAACGTCGCCAGGAAAACGTCAGTTGGCCTTCGGGAAGTAACGTCTCCGGACGGATTTCCCCACGATAGTACCGGTAGCCTCCCCCGCCACCTTCGGCCTGGAGTGCAAGCACGCCATACCAGGTGCCAGAGACGGCGTCCTCGCCCCACGACACCAGGGTCGGCGGCGCTAACAGCAATGGCGGGGGCGCAGGCGTGGCGGTGCTCGTGGGTTGGGGCCGCGCCACCCGCGGCGTGGGCGTTGGAGTGGGCGGCACGGCAACTTCGACGACGACCGGTATAGCTACCGCTTGCGCCCCCCCTGCGCTTTGATCTAGTGTCCAGGTAGACGTATAGACGCCCGGCTCAAGTGGTGCGCGCAGCGGCACGATGACTTGCATACTTGCGCCAGCGGCGAGTGGTTGCAGCGGGATCGCGTCAGGCGCGCCCATTTGCGCGCCAGAGACAAATGTCACACGTATGTCTTCAGGCCAGGTACAGTTTCCGGTGTTGCGCGCACTCAAGTAGATAGCCACCACGGCATTAGGTAACACCATGCCGTCCGGCTCCTGGCGCAACAACTCAAAACGGGCGCGGGGTATGCAGACCGGCGGAACGCCATTCGATGATGCGTTAACCGATGGCGTAGATGTGGGCGCTACATCGACTACACCGGAAACCGACGTTGCTTCGGGAGTCAGAGCTGGCGTGGATGGCGTTACCGTCTCAGGCGATTCTGTCACCTTTGAGACTTCGTCAGTGGGAACAGTTGTGTCGATGGGAAACTCTGGAGTAAGCTCCATTGCCACAGGCGCACGCACCACCGTCGAGAGGGTTCGCAACTGCTGCAAAAAAGGCGAAATGTCCCCGCGAATGCCCAACCATACCAAAACGCCCACAATAACACCGACCAGGGAGAACATCACCACCCCTGCCAAACGCGACAAAAACGAGCGCCGGCGCAGCGCAGACTGTTGTATCGGCGGCGATGGCGCGTCTGCCGTGGTGAGGGGGAACAACGTAGGTGTACGGACGGGAGGCTTGTGCTCCATAACCACCGGCCATGTCCGCAGCAAGCGATCATCCTCGTTGAGGTCTTCTTCGTCTTGTGAGGAGCGCCGTAAGGTCGGCGAAGGCGTGGACACAGTGGGCGATGGCGTCAGCGTCTCAGGCGGCGGTGAGACTGCAGTGGACCCGTTATACGCCTCTATGCCGATCACCTGCCGCAGCGCCGCCGCCATGGCGCCAGCGCGGGTAAACCGCTCTTCAGGCGATTTTGCCATCGCTTTGAGAATCACCGCCTCAAGGCCCGGCGGTAACGATGGTACAAATCGCGTGAGGGACGGCGGTGTATCGTTGATGTGCTGCATCACCATCCCCATTGGAGAATCCGACTCGAAGGGCAACTGCCCGGTCAGCAACTGGTAGAGCACGACGCCAAGCGAATAGATGTCCGAAGCTGCCGTACCCGGGCGTCCCATACCCACTTCAGGCGCCATATACGCAGGCGTACCGACCATCGCGCCGCTGGCGGTCAAACCAGAGAGCGTCAGCATCTTGGCGATGCCAAAGTCGGTCAGTACCGGCTGGCCGTCTTGCATGAACATTATGTTGGCAGGTTTAACATCTCGGTGAACCATGCCGCGTTGGTGCGCGTAATCGAGCGCGTCGGCAATCGCTGCCCCAATGCGCACACTCTCTTCAAGAGGCACCTGGCCTTCGGCCAAACGAGTTTTGAGCGTCGGGCCGTCGATGAACTCCATCACCATGTAATAAATGTCTAGCTGCTCGTTGTAGTCGAAGTCGTAAACTTGCATAATGTTGGGATGGCGCAACGTGGCGACGATGCGCGCCTCACGTTTGAAGCGCGTGACAAAACCCTCTTCGTCTGCCAGGAAGGGGTGTAGCACTTTGACCGCCACCATGCGGTCCAACTGTGCATGCTGACCTTTGTAAACCTCCGACATGCCGCCATGCCCGATGTGTTCGAGCACCTCGTATTTGCCAAGGGTCTTACCGACTAGATACAGAACACTACTCACATGAACTCCCTGTCAACTTCAAAACCGGCCACTTGCACGCGACAGGTATGGATAAACCCATCTAACTCATCCCACGCGCGTTCGAAATCTGTCTCGGCGACGAAAATATGATCCCGAGAGAAGGCCGACAGCGCGAAGAGGCTGATCCCCGCATCGGCCAACGTAGACGTCAGCGCCGCCAGATAGCCAATGACACCCCAGTCCAAAGGGATGTCGAATGTAATCAAACGATATGGCGGCGAAATATCCAGTATTGTGACGAACGAAGGAAACTGCGCAACGGACTCCTGCGGCAAAACCAGCGTCATCTCATCTTTATCACGTATACAGGCCCAGAACGACGCCGGCCATGCTTCAGCTCCCAAAGCAATGCACTCTCCCTGCGCCAGATCGACCTTGAGAATCCGATACGCCTTTCCATCGGTGAACAAATCCGTCTGGGCCAGGATATGGATCAATTCAGGCTGTTCCATCATCGTCCACCTCCATCAGGCATAGTGCAAATCTTCGCACGCCTTCCCTCCGGCCAACGATTCACCACAGCCCGCCGGGGATTCTCCCACATGTGGAACCGAATCGACATATGTTCATTATACCCGCGAAATCGCAAGAATCAAAAAGCCAGTCTTGGCTAAGAAGTCTGGTATAATTCGAGCATTATGGCGCTACTTTCGACATCCAATTTGGCGAAATATTTCGGCCCGGACGAGATTTTCTCGCAGATTTCCTTCGAGGTGCATCAGGGCGACTGCGTGGCGCTGGTGGGTGTCAACGGCTGCGGAAAGAGCACGCTGCTGGACATCATCGCCGGTGTGCAGGAGCCTGACGCCGGGACGGTGAACCGCGCGCGCGACATTCGCATCGGCTACCTGCCGCAAACTCCCGATTTCGACACGACGGGAACGTTGTGGGAAGCGATGGAGGCCGTGTTTGCCGATCTGCGCGCCCAGCGGGAGACGCTGCGCTATCTGGAAGAACAGATGGCCTCACCCGATGAGACACAGCAGGAGACGGCGCTGGCTCGTTACGGCGTGTTGCTGGATAAGTTCGAGCGGGCCGGGGGTTTTATCTACGAGACACGCATCGGGCAGGTGCTCGGCGGCCTCGGTTTCCGCAAGGACGAGTTCGACATGCCGACGGCGCACCTCAGCGGCGGCGAACAGACGCGCGCACTGCTGGCACGTCTGCTGCTGGAGGAACCCGACCTGCTGCTGATGGACGAGCCAACCAACCACCTCGACCTGGAAGGGATCGAGTGGCTGGAAGAGCAACTCAAGAGTTGGAAAGGCGGCATCATCGTCGTGGGGCACGACCGCGAATTTCTGGACACGGTCGCCAACCGGGTGTTGGAAATGG
>JAFGSL010000164.1 GCA_016934645.1 Anaerolineae bacterium | reverse complement strand
GCGTTTCAGGCCTAACCCCGGCTGCAGCCATTGCAAATGAGCATGCCAGGGCTGTCTTCCGGTGTGCTTTACCCTCCACTTCATCGATGAAATTATACTCAAAATAAAAGCGGTGTCAACAAACAATTACAAAAACACCGTGGACGCAATCATCCACGGCGTTTCATGTCCTCATAAGTTGCCACTCACTGAATCCGCGCCACCACGCGAGCGTTCTTCCACAGCTCCTCAAGCCGGTAGAAGTCACGCATCTCCGGATCGAACAGATGTACGATAACGCTGTTGTAGTCCACCAGAATCCACCCGGAATCAGGTCCGCCTTCGACATTGAAAGCCAGAATACGCTCATCCGTTTTCTTGAGTTCCTCGCGCAGCGCGCTTTGTAAGGCGTCCAATTGCCGCCGGCTGGTCCCGGAACAGATGACGAAATAATCGGTAAATGTTGTAATTTCCTGGAGATCAAGGATCAGGATGTCCTCGCCTTGTTTGTCGACGATGATCTCCGCGATACGATGTGCTAATGCTAAACTCTCCACCCAACCTCCTCTCAAAATGGTTGTGGGTTACAGGTTGCAAGTTAAAGGTTATTAAATCCGTTCAATCCGTTGACAGGAAAATAGCGTTCTAGGCACGTAGTGCCGTCACCAACAGGGTGATGGCGTTTTCGACGTCGGCTTCATCGACCATTTCCGATGGGCTGTGGACGTAGCGGCAGGGGATGCTCACGCAGCCGCTCGGTACACCCGCCCGCACCAACTGCATCGCGGCGGCGTCGGTCGAACCGCCGAGCAGGATTTCCATTTGATAGGGCAGGCCGGCCTCCTTGGCCGCCGCGACAAGCTTGTCACGCACCAAAGGATGGGCAATCATGCCGCCGTCCTTCACCTTGATAGCCGGGCCTTTACCCAGTTCGACAGCCATCGGATGCGCTTTGGGTGTATCGCCGGTCAACGTCACGTCGATGGAAATCGCCATATCGGGATCGACGCGGAAAGCCGACGTGCGCGCGCCCGCCAGGGTGATCTCCTCCTGGGTGCTGAAAATGGCGTAGACGTCGTGCGGCGTCTCAGCCGCGGTTTCGGCAAGCTGGCGCAGCACTTCGATCAGCACATAGCAGCCGACGCGGTCATCCATGGTCTTGCTGACGAGACGCTGCCCCTGGCGCATCAACGGGCCGATAAACTGACCCGGATCGCCGACGGCTACCGGGCAATCCTCGCGGCTGGTCGCGCCCACATCGATATAGAGATGAGTCAAGCCCGGCATGCTGCTAGCATCGTCGCGCCGCTCTACGCAGACGACGCCTGTGACGCCGTTGGCAAAGCGCACGCGGTTGCTGACGGCATTAAGCGACCGCACTCCACCACCAATAGCCGTGAAGCGCACATAGCCCTGCTCTTCGATGTACGTCGCCATCACGCCAATCTCGTCCATGTGGGCCGCGAGCGCGATCTTTTGCCCACCGCCCGTCCCGTGGCGATGAGCGACCAGACTGCCAAGCGGATCGATCCGCAACTCGTCAACGAGTGGGGCGACTTCCTGGCGGATAACATCCCGGATCGCATCCTCGTACCCCGAAGGGCCAAACGTTTGGGTAAGTGTTTCCAATAAATCCAGATTCAAGATCGTCTCCTAAAGATAGTCAGGTAGTCCTTAGTCGGATAGTCTTTAGCCAGATGGTCACGTAAATGCGAGCGTTTCCGGCGTCAGGCGGGCAATGGCGGCGCGCACGAGACGCAGGGTATTTTCCACGTCACCGGGGCACAGCAAGGCGCGCGGGCCGTGGATGTAGCGGCAAGGCACAGCGATGGTGATCGCCGGGACACCGCCGCGCGCGCGGGTGATCCCCGCCGCTTCGGTGCTGCTGATGCCCGGCTGCTTGAGTTGGTAAGGGATGCCTTCGGCATCTGCTGCTTTCAGGACGTGGCTCAACAGCCGCGGCGGGGTCGTGTAGGAGCGATCCATCACAGTGATGGCCGGTCCCTTACCCAACTCGGTCGTCGGGCTAACGTCCTTATCCTCCTTAGGTTTAGGCAAATCGTCAGCGATCGTACCTTCCAGTGCAAAACCCACGTCGGGTTCGACGACGTAAGCTGCAACCTGCGCGCCGCGCAGCCCCACCTCTTCCTGTACGGTGAAAACGCCGTACACGTCGCAGGGCAACCGCTCACCTTGCAGCAAAGCAACCAGGACAGCGCATCCGGCACGGTCGTCGAAGGCTTTCCCGGTCACTGCCTGGCCGATTTCGCGAAATTGGGTAGCGAAAGTCACCGGCGTGCCAAGTGGGGCTGCGGACTGCGCCTCATCCTTGCTTGACGCGCCGATGTCGATGACCAGCTTATCCAGCGGCGTAACTTTTGAATTCCCATGTAAACGGTGAATGGCCTGCAAGCCGATGACGCCGGGCAGTTTATCCTTGCCCACCCAGACATGCAATCCGGGCAGTAGGCGCGCGTCGAGACCGCCGATGGGTTCGGCACGCAGTCCCCCATCGCCGGTATGACCGACGACCATTAGGCCGACCTCGTCCATGTGCGCCGTCACCAGCACGCGCATTGAGTTCTCACCCGTACCGCGCTTGAGCGTGATCAGATTGCCGAGCGCATCGACACGTAGCTCATCGACGTGGTCTTGCACCAACGGCTTGATGGCACTGCGGACGGCAACTTCGTTCCCCGAAACACCGGTGAGATCAGAGAGCGTTTGCAAGAAGGTCATCAGGGTGTCCGTCATAGCTCATCCTCCCAACGGGGGCGGTAATCAGCCTCCAGACGGGCGATGAAGCTGGCAAGTAAACGCCCGGCGCGTTCGATGTCTGGCAAAGCAGCGGTCTCAACCGGTTGGTGCATATACCGCAAGGGAATTTCGACGAGACCGGTGGGAATCCCCTCACGCGCCACCTGGATGCCCCAGGCATCGGTGCCACTACTACCAGGCACAGGTTCGTGCTGGTAGGGGATCTCCTCGGCTTTGGCGGCGACCTGCAACCGTTCCACTATTTGCGGGTGGAAGTTCGGCCCGCTGGCAATGGCCGGCCCTTTGCCGAGGGCGAACGTGCCCGGCCCCTCATCGTCGTGCTGTGCCGCGAAGGTCACATCAAGAGCGATCGCTATCTCCGGCGCGAGGCCGTAGGCGCTGGTGATCGCTCCCTTGACGCCGACTTCCTCCTGAACGGTGGCGACGGCATAAAAATCCCAGGCGTGGTTGCGCACGCGCAAGGCCTGCAGCGCCAGGGTGACGGCAACAACCGAAGCACGATCGTCGAGGGCCTTGCCAGCGACTCGCTCATTCTTGAGCGCCAGCAGTTCGCGGTCGAAGGTGATGTGGTCGCCGATGCTTACCAGGGACGTAAGTTCGTCCTCCGACAGACCGGTATCCACGTAGACTTCTTCCCAGCCGATGATTTTCTCGCGTTCGGCGGACGTGAGTACATGCGGCGGGCGGCTACCGATGATGCCCGGCAGGTCGCGTTTCCCATGGACGAGCACATCCAGCCCGAGGAGCACACGCCGGTCGATACCACCGAGCGCGTGCGCGCGCAGAAAATCGCCCTCAATGCCGGTCACGATCAAACCAATTTCGTCCATGTGTGCGGCAACCATCAACGCAGGGCGCGGCTCTGGGCCATCGCCGCGTTGCAACGCGATCAGACTCCCCATCGCATCCACACGGATCTCGTCAGCCAGGGGCGTCCAACGCGCAGCGATGCTATTGCAGATAACATTCTCGCGCCCGGAAGGTCCAGGCACTTCAGTAAATGCTTTGAGCAGTTCAAAAGTTGATTCCACAGGTATCCTTTCAGAGCCCAGCGGACGATCCAGTCGGTGAAGGTGTAGGCATAGGTGTCTCGGTAGGCGTCTCACTGGGTGATACTACTTCTTGGGTAGGCGTAGACGTCGGCGTTTCAGTTGGCGGCTTAAGTGTAGGTATTGGGATGGGCGTAACCGTCGGACTCACGGTAGGTGTTGGCGTTTCAGTCGGCGGCTTGAGTGTAGGTATGGGGGTGGGCGTAAGCGTCGGACTCACGGTAGGCGTCGGCGTTTGGGTCGGTGTAGCCGTATAGGTCGGTGATGGTGTAGAAGTAGGCGGTGGCGTGCCAGTAGGCACATTGGTCGGTGTCAATGTCTCGGTCGGCGTCTCCGAAGGGAGAGGCGTCGAAGTACGCGTAGGTGGAAACCACTGGGTCGGCGTAGGCGGCAAGGTCCGGTTATCGGGATCATTGGTAGGACCGACGAGGTAAGGGGTCTGCGTCGCGCCAGGCTCGAGCGTCATCGTTGGCGTCAAGGTTGGCACGGATGTCGGTGGTGTAGGTCGCACGGCCAGCGCCACAAATCCTAGACAATAGCAGGGCACAGTCGCCACGATGATGGCAATTAACACGGTATAGATGGGTTTCTGTTTACGTAACTTTTCCATCACCAAACCTTTAGCAACGCAACGAAGCAATGATAACATCAATCAAAGGGATGTCAACGCTATTTCACCCATCCTTACGAAGGTGACGAACAAAACTGAAAAACACACCTATTTCGTCATCCAAAACTCCTTTAATCTTGTATTCCGCACTTTGTAGAATGGGTTATCGGCTGATTCAAGCCAATGCATTGTCGTGAGCGCTCCTGGCAGACGAGCGGCGAAT
>JAFGSL010000163.1 GCA_016934645.1 Anaerolineae bacterium | reverse complement strand
TGGACACAGCGAAGTGGGCGACTTTGTTTTGGATAGTACTTTCGGCCAGGCCGTCGTTGGAACGGCGAGCAATACCCCTTACGACCTATGCTCCGGCTTCTGGTGCGGGCTGGGCCGGTACAAGGTCTTCCTGCCGTTGACTCTGCGACAGTTTTAGGGTACAAAGCGCGGACACTACACATATCGGGATCACAAATATACGAATGACAGATTGACTTACTATATCTTAATTGTATAGTTGAAATTAGGTCTGGCAAGATGAGCCAAAACAGTCCGCCAGGAAGGGGATCGAATGAAAACGGTGAGATGGATCAATAGCTTTGTTCTGCTAATGCTTTTGCCGCTGTTCTGCGGCACGGGACCTACTGTCGCCGCTGGGGTCACCGCGCCGGACACTCCACAGGCGCGTACGACACCGCTCATCATCGACCACACTTCTGTAGACATCACCGCTGTTCCTCAAGAATGGATTGAGGAGGCCAAGCGCGGTTTGCATATCGCATATGGGCATACCTCTCACGGCAGTCAACTCACCGATGGGATGAGCGGATTGGTCGGTTTTGCCAATGGCGGCGGACTGGGACTTGTACTTCCCGACGATATTTTTGACTGGAACGAGGGCGGGACAGATGGCGCACTTGACCTGGACGATTATGCGATGGGCGGTGATGTGGGATATTACCCGGATTGGGTCAACAACACCATCAGCTATCTGGGTACCCCTGATCCTGTTACCGGGCGCGGGCAGAATCACCCTAATGTCAACGTCATCATGTGGTCATGGTGCGGGCAGGCATCCTGGTACACTGAGGAAAATATCACCAATTGGTATCTCGCGCCGATGACGCAACTGGAACTAGATTATCCTGGCATCACCTTCGTCTACATGACCGGTCACTCGGACGGGACCGGAGAAGAAGGCGACCTGCACCTGCGTAACCAGCAGATCCGCGATTACTGTATCAGCAATAACAAGGTACTGTACGATTTCTATGACATCGAGCTGTACGATCCGGACGGCGTTTACTATGGCGATAGATACGTTCTTGATAGTTGTCAGTATGATGGCAATGGGAATGGCGATCCATGGGATGATGACACAAATTGGGCCCTGGATTGGCAGGCCACGCATACCGTCAACGAAGACTGGTATAGTTGCTCTTGCGCGCACAGCCAATCGCTCAATTGTAACCAGAAGGCGTATGCTGTGTGGACGCTGTGGGCGCGCCTCGCCGGATGGGATGGCGGGATCAGTGCGCTGGAAGCCAGCAAAGCCGTCTCGCAGGCCGAGGCGACGCCTGGCGAGACGATCACCTATACCGTTGCTATCCAGGCCAGCAGGACACCGCCGACCGGGACTGTGACGCTCAACGACACGGTTCCTGCCGGGCTGGCCTACATCCCAGGCACTCTCACGGCTACCTCCGGCGCTGTGGATGATGTCGCTGCGCCCGATCTCACCTGGACGGGCCTGCTCACGCCAACCCCCGCTGTCACCGTGACTTACGCTGTCACCGTTGCCACCACCGAATGGCGCAGCATCACCAATACGGTTGTCATTGTCACCGAGGGGCAAGAACCGCTCACGCGCACGGCTACCGTGCAAATCGTACGTCCCGCCGACTATCCCGACCTCACACCATCGTTCAAGACCGTCTCTACGCCAATGGCCTATAACGGTGATCGTGTGACATACACAGTGGGCATCCGCAACGCCACCGGGCCACTCTCCCTCACCGCTGTTATGAGTGATGTGATCCGCCCGGGCTTGGCCTACATCCCTGGCACATTCACTGCCACGTCTGGCGAAGTTGATGAAATGCAAGCCCCGCTGTTGCAATGGACGGGCGTCCTCTCGCCCACACCCGACATCACCCTCACCTACGCTGCTGTTGTTACACCTCCCGTCCCTGTCAGCACGATCATCCTTCCGTCTATCGTCATTAACCAGGCCAACATCGCCGTACCGGGATACCAGACCATCACGCGCAGCGTCACACTCAAGCTCAATATGTTCCACATCTATTTGCCGATGGTGGTGAAGTCAGGGTAGCTTGCGAAAAAAGCACCGACTTCCTTTGCATTTTGTCAATAATTATGGTAACATATTTTTATAGTTTACGCAGGAGGTCAGTATGACAACATCAGACAGTGAACTGGTGACAGTCGACCAGCCCGCAAAGAATGCCTCGAGCAAAAGGAGTGGGTTCGGTCCATTGTGGAATGCGTTCAAGACGATTGCTATCATCTTCTCGTTTATCGTCAACATCATCCTGGTGGTCGTTTTGCTATTAGCGCCCGAACCTGTGTTCATGGCAAAGAGCCAGGTAGCCGAACCGCTGTTGGTGGACCTGGACAGCGCCTTCGCCGCCTTGGGAGAGACGCGCATTGAGTCCACCGTCTACATCACCGATACAATGCCGGTAGTGTTCGATTTGCCACTGGCCCAGCATACACAGGTTGTGCTGGTGGAGCCTGTGCCTATCCAGGCACCAGCGACGTTTGTCTGGCCAGCAGGTGGAGGCGCGATTCATGGTACTGTGCAACTTGTCCTGCCAGAGGGCTTGCCGCTGCCCGTATCCCTCAATCTGATGGTGCCCGTCAGCACAACCGTGCCAGTCGTCATGAAAGTGCCCGTCGAAATTCCTCTGGCGGAAGCCGGTATGGCCCCGGCCATTGAACAACTGCGAGCGGTCTTCTCGCCGCTTACTGGCGCACTGCAAGGTTTGCCCAATTCGACCGAGGAGCTTCTGCAGCAGGCAGTCGAAGGCGCTCCATAAATGGATCAACGGCCCATCTGTAATTACGAGGGCTCCTGCTACCGCACGGAGTTCTGGGACACCACGCGCGCCTACGAGGATACCGCTGAGCGTATCGCGATGCGGGCATTGTTGCCGCCGCAAGGGCGCACGCTTATCGAAATCGGCGCAGGGTTTGGACGGATGGCCGATCTCTATGCGGGTTACGAGACGGTCGTGCTCTTCGATTACGCGCGCACGCAGTTGGAGCAAGCCATTGAACATCTCGGTAAAGTCCGCACGGAGGGAGAACCCCATTACCTCTTCGTGCAGGGTGATTTTTACCATTTGCCGTTCGTTGCTGGTCTTTTCGACACGGTGACGATGGTGCGTACATTGCACCACGCTGCTGACGCGCCCGCCGTACTACGTGGTATCTCCGATATCTTGGGGCCAGGGGGGGAATTCGTCCTGGAATTCGCTAACAAGCTGAACCTTAAGGCAATCGCACGCTACATCCTGCGCCGCCAATCGTGGTCGCCTTTCGATCCTGAACCGGTCGAATTCGTGGCCCTCAACTTCGATTTTCATCCCTGCTGGATGTGGACGCAGTTGGAATACGCAGGATTGCGCCGCGAGGCCACGCGCACCGTTTCCCACTTCCGCATCGACGTTTTGAAGCGCCTTGTGCCTACACGTCTCCTGGCTGCTTTGGACGCGTTGGCGCAGCCGACGGGCGCGCTTTGGCAGCTCAGCCCTAGCGTCTTCACACGTGCACGGGCGGGTGTGGGGAAGAATACCGCTCCTGCTGGTACGTTCTTCCGTTGCCCGGCGTGTGGCGCGCCGTTGGGCACTCCGCCGCGGGATGCATTCCACTGTGCTTGCGGCAAGGTCTGGCAGCGCGAAGGCCATATCTACAACTTTCGCGATCCGGTCTGCTGATATGGTATAATAGGTTTATTCCGGCGGCGGTAACCCAGGGCCGGAGGCAAAGGAATGACGACGAGCAGGGGCACACACCCTGCTCGTTTTTGGTGGAATGTACAATGCAATGGATTCGTGATTACAAACCTGATCCCGAGGCAGCCCGGTTGTTTCGCCGGGCGCTCGTCATTACCCTGGGAGGCAATATCCTTCTGGCTGTAGGTAAGGGCGCGGCGGCCTACCTTTCGGGCAGCGTTGCGTTGTATGCTGACGCCGCCAATTCCGTCTCGGATGTTTTGTACTCGCTGTTGATGGTCCTTGGGCTGTGGATGGCGCAACAGCCACCAGACATCGGACACCCGCAGGGCCATGCCCGGTTTGAGCCTATCGTCGGGCTATTGGTCGCCACCGCGATGACGTTTGCCGGGTACGAAGCCGGACGTACTTCCATAGAGCGATTTCTGGGCGGGGGGCTGGCGCTGGAACTGGGATGGCCCATTCTGGCGTTGCTGATCAGTGCAGCTGTCAAAGCGGCAATGTACGGCGTGATCCGGCGTATTGCTTCCCGGGTTGCCAGCCCCACACTGAAGGTTGTCGCGCAAGACAATCTCTCCGATATGCTCACGTCAGGGGCAGCTTTCATTGGTGTCCTCGGATCTCACTTTCTCCACCCGTTAGCCGATCCTATCGCAGGTGTGCTCGTCGCGCTGTGGATCTTCCGCGCAGCACTGGCGGCCTGGAAGGAAAATCTTCGCTATTTGACTGGCGCGGGCGCTTCACGCGAAATCCGTGAGGAAATTGCCGCTGTTGCCGCATGGGTGCCTGGGGTTCTTGGTGTGCATCAAGTGATCACCGAGTACGTAGGCCCGCGTCTGGTGGCCGATTTGCACATCGATGTGGATGGGAGTACTCCGCTTTTCGAGGCGCATCGTATCTCTGACGATGTTCGTGCCCAATTGGAAACGCTGCCTGAGGTAGATCGTGTCTATGTTCATGTAGAACCGTATCAAGACGATCGAGATGACAGACTACAAAAGTCTCAGGAGCTACCTTGTTGAGCAAATCTTCATACCAGAAAGAGACCAGCAATCTATAAGAACATTTGCTGAGACTTTTGTAGTCTCAGCAGACTGAGTCTTGGTCTCGCCGGAAAGTCAGGTATAATGACGTTTGTGGAGACTGAATCTGCTGTAGATACGCATACGCCGACATTTCCCGCCTGGCCTACACTGTATGGTTGGGGTTTCCTGCCTGTAGCCGCCGTCCTGGGTGGCGCGTGGGCTTTTGCCGCTCCGCTCAAAGGGGATGTTTTGATTGCCACTCTCACGGCTTTGGTGCTGGCGCTGGCAGGCTGGCTGCCTTCCTGGCGCGCAGTGACGCGCACTCCCTGGACAGAAACCTTTGCGTTGTGGCGCACCTGGGAACGGGAAGTCCCTTTGCCTCTCTGGCCTTACCTCCAGCCGGGAACACCGGGAGCCGCCCTGCACCGTGCTTTGCGGCAGGCGCGCGCGTGGTGGAGCGAGGTGGGGCGGGCAGCGCTGGCTGCACCGTTGTGTATGGCGGTGCTTGCACTCAGCGTCAGCGTGCTAACGGCGTTGGTCCTGGGGCGCGACGCCCTGATACTCACACTGGCGATGGTAGCCTGGACCGAAATCGCTGTGCTCTGGCACGAGGGCCGTGGCGATGTAGGTGCAGCATGGGCAGCAGGTGCTTTGGTGGGATTGCCCTGGCTGCTCGGCGCGTCCTTGAGTCCGTCAGCCGACACTACAGCGACGCTGCAGCCCGTGCTTTCCGCGCTGGCACTCACCCTGTTGGTGGCGTTTTATGCATATCCTGGGCCCTCGGCAGCGCTTGGGCCGTTATTTGGCGGTGGATTTCTCGTCTGGCAAGGACAGTTCCTCGCCGCCGGAGGGGTGCTGTTGCTGGCTTTGCCGGGACTGTTGTTGCTCCTTCAGCGTCCGCCAACAGCGATGTACCGCCGCGCTCTCGCGCCGTGGCTCCTAGCGGTCATCCTCTTGATGGCTGGGGTATTGTAAGATGGGTTGGGCCGTGGGCGTCGTCGTGGCGCTAGCGTTGATCGCGTTCTTATATTGGCAACTCATTTTGGCCGAAGGGGCGTACTTCGGCCGCCGGATAGTGGTCCTGCTCTATGATTTATCTGCCCGCGTCTACGACCGCATCAAGGGGTACAATCCCGGCTACGAACAGTGGTTCCTGGGCCTGCCGTTAAGCCGGGCTCTCGCCGATCATCCCAATCCCTTGATCCTTGATGTGGCAACCGGCACGGCGCGGCTGGCGCGCACACTCTTCCAACAGAGCGGCTTTCGTGGGCGGCTTATCGGCCTCGATCTTTCGCGCAAGATGTTGCAGCAAGCAGTGCTGTTGACTGAGATGTGGACCCATCGTATCAACTTCATCCACCAGGATGCCAGCCAACTGCCCTTCCCCGAGGCGACCTTCGACGCTGTTGTGTGTCTGGAAGCGTTGGAATTTATGCCCGACCCCGATCAGGTGCTACATGAGATGGTGCGTGTGCTACGACCTGGTGGGGTTTTCCTGATCACCAACCGCATTGGCAAGGACGCGCGCTGGCTGCCGGGGCGTACGTACAAATCGGAGGCGTTCGAGGCGAAACTGCATGCGCTGCCGCTGGAGATGGTGCACACCAAGCTGTGGCAGGAAGACTACGATCTGGTTTCGGCAGTCAAAGTGGGGGCGCGCGAGCCAGCCGCTCCACGACGGCTTGAGGATATTCTGCGCTGTCCACATTGCCAGCAGCCATTGCAGCGCGGGGATGCTGCCTTCCGCTGCGAGAACGGTCACACTGTTCCCATCACCCCCGAGGGTATCCTCGACATGGCGCGCTAAAATCCCTATGGATTGTTTTGTTAGTAGTTTAAATATATTTATTAGATACATATATTCCATATTGCCAAATCATCATTCAGTGCTATAATGAAACTGTATTACTGAGGTGTGGCAGTCTGCATGCGGTAGTCAGCCGCTCTGACTACCAGGCTAAAGACTGATGACTAACAGACTACCTTAGGAGGTTGCGATGCAAGGTGAAGAGCAAGCGATCCGCGATGGACTGCGCGATGTGATCGATTTTGAGATTGGGCTGGATGTGGTGGCCTTGGGCTTGATCCGCAATATTGCGGTGGCCGAAGACGACGTGAAAATCACGATGATTTTGACCTCGCCAATGTGCCCGATGGCGTCGTTTATGATGAATCAGGTCCATGAACGCGCTTCTGAGCTTACGCAGAAAAGTGTGGAAGTGGTTTTGGGCAAGGAGATGTGGCGCCCGGATATGATGGAGCAAGAGGCGCGCGATATTCTCGGCATTTGACGTTCGCGGTTAGCCATAATGACATTTTGCAAAGGCCAGCATAAGCGCTGGCCTTTTGTTTTGGGGAGCGAGACTACAAAAGTCTCAGAAGATACTTGGTCAACTGAGCGCTCGTTGGACAAACGCAATCGCAAAATGCAGACTTGAGGGAAGACTTTTGTAGTCTTTGCAAATGCAGTAGCCTAACTGCGGGACGCCTCCTCCTTACGTTTTATCCAGGTTAGGGTTATAATTGAGTTTGCAGGTATCCGGTGATGCAAGAGGGAGTGTAACTCGACAATGCAAACAGTCTCAGTTGCCGACTCACCACGCTCAACCCTGAAGACGGATGTGGCATATGCCCTGATCACGCTCGGCAGTTCGATCGTATGGGCCATCCTCAGCGGTTGGCTGTTGTACTTCTACCTGCCGCCGGAGGGCGAAGGGGCTGTTCTCGCGCCAGCGGCGTGGTACAGCGTGGTCATTTTCGGAACTCGCGCGCTCAACGCCGGCATGGCGCCATTTATTGGACATTTCTCGGATAACCTGCGCAGCCGGTGGGGACGCCGTTTGCCGCTGATGTTTGTCTCTGGAGCGCCGTTGCTGGCTTTCTTCGTGTTATTGTGGACACCACCGCTGCAAACGGAATCGATGTGGAACCTGGCGTACCTGGGTGGGATGTTGGTGTTGTATAACCTGGCGTACACGATGAACCAAATCCCCTACACGGCATTGCTGCCCGAACTTGCGTTGACGGACAAACATCGCGTGCGGATGTCGGCCTGGGCGTCGAGCTTTCTGCTGGTGGGGATGATCGTGAGCAGCGCGGCAGGGATGCTTATCGAACGGTTCGGATATGCTGTCGCCGCGCTCATCTACGCGCTTTTGGCGCTGCCGATGTTTTACCTGCCCTTCCTGGTTTTGCGTGAACGTCCCGACCGCCAGACGACGCCAGCAGAAGGGGGGCTGCCGCGTCGCAACTTGCGTGTGGTAGTAGGATCGATGTTACAGAACCGCGCTTTCGTCGTCATGACCGCGGCCGGAATATTCTACTGGGGTCTGACGACGTTGGTGCAATCGGCCATTCCCTACATCGCCACCGAGATTTGTCTGGCGGAGCCGGGAGATACACTGTGGTTCTACGTCCCCGCGATTGTCGGCTCACTGGTGTGCTATCCTTTGGTCACATGGTTAGCGGGCCGCGTGGGGAAGTGGACGGTGTTCGCCGATTCTCTGTTCGCCTCGGCCCTGGTGATGCCGGGATTGATGCTGATTGGGGACTGGCTACCGCTTCCGCTGATGACCCAGGGCATTGTGTGGGTCTCACTCCAGTCAGTGGCGCTGTCCGGCGTCACGATGCTGCCGATGGCCTTTGGCGCGGAAATCGCCGATCACGACGCGGTGTTGACCGGACAGAGACGCGAGGGGCTGTATTACGCCACGTGGGGTCTGCTGGATCAGGTTGCCAACGGTGTAATTGCGGCGCTTTTGCCGCTGTTACTGTTGTTGGGACGCAGTCACAGCGATCCACACGGCCCACTCGGTGTACGGTTGATCGGTGTCGTGGGTGGGCTGTCGATGTTGATCGCGTTTTTCATCTTTCTGCGTTATCCTTTCCGCCATAAACAGGAAGACTGACGTATGGCAGTAGACAAGCATACTCGTAAGCATATGCCCCCCATTTTGTCCACCATTGGCGGCGTGCTCTTGATCGTCTGGGGTATCGCTACTGCGGTGCCGGTTCTGCGTGGAATGATGCTAGACTTTGCTGCATCCTTTCTCTTCAACTTTGTTGTGACCGGCGCTTTGTGGTGGGCATCGCGTCAATCCGAGAGCGAGGCCAGATCATTCTGGCGTTGGTTGGCGTGGGGCTGGGTGTTGAATATCGCCGGCAATTTGGCTTGGGCTGCCCATGATTTCGTCGTTGGGGAAAGTCTGGCCATCCTAAGCTGGATCGACGGATTTTACATCGCCCGTTATGGACTGGTGTTCTGGGCATTCTGGCGTTATCCCCATCGTACAACGTGCGCGCGATGGGCATTTTACGTCATGCTTCTTGCTGCGGCAACGGCGTTGATCTGGGTAGCGCTCTTTCGTCCGGTGATGGCGACAGTAACGCAACCGTTGCTCTATTTCTTTGGCGGCGCACTTTACCCCATTATGGATGTTGTGCTCGTATATGCAGCGTTGATGGCCTGGACATACAGCGCTGAGGAAAAGATGCGCACTGTCCTGCTGTGGCTGGTGTTAGCGATGGCGGCTTATGGCGTGGCAAATTGGATCAACTTTGGAGCGCGTTCTGTTTCGTTGAATGTATCCTCTCTTGTGGCAGGATTGTTCTGGCTATTGGCAGATGTGGGGACAGGAGTAGCGGCGTTATCCGCCACCGGTCGATCTGCACCTGCGTCGATGCGCTCACGTGCTGCCCCTTCAAGTACTATATTTGTGCAGATCCCTTCCCTTGCCGCTTTTCTTACAATGGGGATACTCGTGATAGATTGGGTTGTCCGCTCCGCTGTGGATGCGATGCTACTGGTCTGCGCGGTCATCGCGTTGGCTGCTAGCGCGTATCGCTGGTTACTTTTGAAAAAGGAGGACGAGGATGAAAGTGGGGCTTGAAAACATTGCTGCCCTCGAACGGCAAAACTACGCGGCAATGCAGCCGATGGTCGCGGTGACGCCGGGCGTCGAATTGATCCTGCGGGATGATGTGATCATCACCAGCAGCCAAATTTTCCCTACGCCAGATGCGAATCACGCGTGCTTGCTACGGGCTACGCGGGAGACTGCTCCGGCTCTGATCGCGGAAGTGGTGGCGCATTTCACGTCGCGGGAACTATCACCGACGATCTTTGTTTCCCCGGCCTGCACGCCGGAGGATTTGCCGGACTTGCTGGTTGCCCAGGGCTTCGTCCATCAAAAGGAACGGGAGGCGTGGATGGCCCTGGAAAAGGCTGAAGATTTAGTACATTCGACCCCTTCCGCCAGGGTAGAAGTCCATAGCATCGACAAAAGCGAAGCTATGACCTTTGCTTCCGTCTTTTTGAAAGCCTTCGGGATGCCGGAGGAGTATGCGGCCCCCATGGCGGAGGTGTTGGCACCTTCGATTGGTTTGCCGGGGATGTTTCACTACGTGGCAACGTTTGACGGCCAATCGTTGGGAGTCTGCACGTTGATCTGTCACGAAGACCTGGCCATCGTCGGCAGTATGGGCGTCGTTGGAGCACTGCGCGGGTTGCGCGTATTTAGCGGCTTGACGGCCACAGCGTACGCTGACGCATACGCCTGGGGCTGCAAACGCGCCTTGATACAGACGATGGCTGGCGGAATATTAGAGCGATTTCTGCGTATTAGCGGGCTGAAGACCTATTTCATCCGGACGTGTTATACATCGGCATGACCCCACTGGTCAAAATTGTGGATGTGGAGAAGGTCTACAAGACCGGCGCCGTCACCTTTGCGGCGCTGCGGGGTGTCTCCCTGGACATTGCCGACGGCGACTTCGTGGCGGTGATGGGGCCATCGGGCAGCGGCAAGTCCACGTTGTTGCACTTGATGGGCGGCCTGGATCGTCCTACAGCCGGGATGGTCGAGGTCAAGGGGGTTGCGCTGAGTCAGATGGGTGAGACGGCGTTGGCGAAATTTCGCCGCGCACATATCGGCTTCATCTTTCAGTTCTTCAATCTGATCGACAATTTGACGATTCAGGCAAACGTCGAATTGCCCGCTCTGTTGCAGAGCGGGCGGGATCGCAAGACCGTGCGCCACCGAGCCGACGCTCTACTGGAGCGCCTGGGCATTCTGGATCAGGCGAGCAAGCATCCGTGGGAATTGTCGGGTGGACAACAGCAGCGCGTTGCCATCGCGCGCGCGTTGATCAACCATCCCACATTGCTGCTGGCGGACGAGCCGACGGGCAATTTGGACAGCGCAAGTGGGCAGGACGTGTTGCGCATCCTGCAGGAATTCAACGCGCAGGGTCAGACGATTTTGATGGTGACACACGATGCGGCCGCCGCTGCGCAGGCCAAGCACGTTATCTTCATCCGCGATGGCCGTCTGGTCGAGGAGTTGCAGGGCAGTGATGTGCGACAGATCGCGCAGTCCATGGCCGCGTTGACAGGGACTTGATTTCACGCGCGTTTCTGAGAATTTCACCACTAATTTTCACGAATCCACACTAAATTTTTCCATTCGTGAGAATTCGTGTAGATTGGTGGTTTTTTAGGATGTACGATGTTAGCAGTGTGGCAGAAAATCAAAGCAGACGTTTTCGGGAGGCCCTTCATCTCCCTTTTGACGCTGGTCACCATTGTCTCGGCAACGACGCTGCTGACCCTGGCGCTGGCGACGCTGCTCAACCTCAGTGCTCCTTACGATCGCTCCTTCACCGAATTGAACGGCGCGCATCTGTGGCTCTATTTCGATCGCGACAGAATCAGGCGTCGCGATGTAGAGCAAATCGAAGCGCTACCAGAAGTAACGGAGAGCACCGGCCTTCGCTACAGTGTTACGAACCGGATTCAAATTGATGACACGCGAGTCTGGGTGAGCATCAGAAGCACGCCAGCCCGGCAGCCGCAGGTGAATCGCCTGCTGGTTCAAGAGGGAAGGTATCTGCTTTCCCATCAAACTGAGGTTTTGGCAAGCCGCGACCTATCCGATTTGTACGATCTCGCTGTCGGGGACACTGTGGGCGTCACCCGGCAGGATGGGAAGAAAGTGGCGCTGCCGGTCATCGGATTAGCGTACAATCCCATCTGGGATACCTACCGCAATACCCAGCCCCCTTATCTCTACGTCAGCGAGGACCTCTTTCAAGAACTGTATTCCGACGAAACGGCCTGGGAGTGGTCCCTCGGCGTGCGGTTGGCGGACCCGGAGGCCGTGGATGAGGCCCTGACACAGATCGAGGCATTGCTGCAGCCGGACGCGGTGCGCATCCACACGGATTGGCGGGACGTTAAGCGGTCGGCGAACTTCGGCGCGCGGCTCAATTTCATCATGTTGGGTGCATTCAGCCTCTTTGCGATTCTGGCGACGGTGCTGGTGATTGTCAGTAGCATCAGCGCGTTCGTGCTGTCACAGTTCCGGCAGGTGGGGATCCTCAAAGCTATCGGCTTCACTAAAGCGCAGATTTTGTGGCTCTACATTGGGCAATACCTGGTTTTAGGCTGGATCGGCTGTCCGCTAGGGCTGCTCTTGGGCATCCTCCTTTCCCCATTACCGCTGAAGAACATTGCCTCATCATTGAGCACAACGTTCCAACCGCCACTGAACCCTTGGATTATCGTGGTCGTCTTAGGCAGCGTGCCTGCGATTATCGTGATGGCGACATGGCGTGTGGCGCAGCGTGCGGCCAAGGCGAACATTGTCAAGGCGATTGCGACTGGCGCAGAAGCGCCCGCCAAAAAGGAGTTCTGGCTGCCGCGGTTGGCGGCACGCCTGGGCTTCCCGATTCCTTTTACCCTGGGATTGGGCGACATCTTCGCTAGACCATTCCGCTCGTTGACCACAGGCCTGAACCTGCTGCTCGGGGTCATCGGCATTGTCTTTGGGCTGGCGCTGAATGAAACACTCGAAACCTATAAGGCAAATCCATCCCTCTTAGGCGTTGCTTACGATGCGGTGGTCACGCGCGGCGTCACCAGCGATAGCCGGGTCCAGTATCTGCTGGCGCACGCGCCTGGCGTGGAAGCTTTCTATGGCGAGTATCACGTCGACGTCGAAACGCTAACGGGCGAAACCTTCCAGGTGCGGGCAGTGGCTGGGGATGTCGAGAATTTCCCGTTCAGAATCCTTGCGGGACGGATGATACATTCCGGGACTAACGAAGCGATGGCTGGACAGGGATTGTTGGATTGGTTGGGACTGAGCGTGGGGGATGAACTGACGGTTGTTTTGGACGGCTGGCGTCACCGGCCTGTCACCTGGCGCATCGTCGGTGCTTACACCGAGCCGGTCAATACAGGTCAGATGGCGATAGCGAACTTCTCCACGCTGGCACGGCTGCTGCCAGGTGAAAGCCCTTCGATCTACTACCTGAAACTCGCGCCGGGTGCAGATACGGATATGCTGAAACGTTATCTCGAACCAAGACCTGAGTCCGACTTGAACATGACCCTGGCGGGACAGGCCATTCCCGGAGTGGTTATCTACCTACAACTTGCACTTTTCGTATTATCCGGTATCCTAATCGGTATAGCTTTGGTTAGTGTGTTTAACACTTCATTGCTGGCGGTACAAGAGAAGCTACGCATCATCGGAGTGCTGAAGACAGTGGGTTTTACCCCCTCGCAAGTCGTTATGATGGTGAATACCACCGCCGGATTTCTGGGTCTTTTGGCGGCTATACTTGGGCTTCCACTAGGCTGGTTCTTTACGAAAAGTATACTGTCGTTGTTGGCCAAGACGTACGGCTTTGGTGCGGTGGAGATGCCGATAAACGGGTTATACGTCTTAGCACTCCCCCTGTTGATGACCGGGGTCAGCATTGCAGGGAGCTATCTACCAGGGAAACGGGCGGCGCGGGTATCCATCGTCGACGTTTTGCGCGGTGAGTGAGATGCCGTTCATCAACGCAATCTTCTGGGAATTCATACAAAACGCGCCTGTATTAATTCTTTTCATGGCGACAGTGTGGTTGTGGGCCAAAGGTCGCCGCCGTGATGCGATTGTGTGCAGTGCAATCAGTGCCGTGGTGGGATCACTGCTCATTCGCTTTACCGAGCCACTCATCAGTGGATATTATGAGCCGTGGTCGATCACGTTGGTCAATATCGTCGCTTTTGGAGGATTGCAGGTGCTCTTTGCCGCTTATCTAGGGACGGAAAGCCGCTGGAGCAGCTGGAAGACCGATGCGCTATTCGGCGGGTTGGCAGGTGTAGGACTTGCATTGGCTCAGGGCATTGCTTCGGATGGCTCTCCCTGGATAGGTATCGTCCTACATGGTCTGGCGTTGGGTCTTATTGGCACATTGCTTATGGGCGGGTTGCGGCAGCAGAAGGATAAGCCGTTGAAGACCGCGCTGGTGAACGCCACTTGGTTTGCCCTGTTTATGACACTGGTCATCAGCGCTATTGACTATAGTTATCTGTTTTTGCTCGCGTAGCTATGGGATCCGAGATCAAGCAACTCTGGCAGAACTCCAAGATCTACCGTGCGCTGTTGATAGCGACGGTGGTATACACCGTGTTGCGGTTGGTGGTGCAAGGGTTAGTTTTAGCAGTGATGTTGTTCCCTGAAGCAGGAATTCTCGGAGGGGTGCCAGGATGGGTTGGTGCGGAAGGGGTAGTGATCCCCGATGATCTCAGAATCTATCTAGATGCAGCAAAACGTTTCCAACTTCGCCAGGACCTGTATCCACAACCACCTGTAGATAAAATGGAGTTCTACCAATATGCGCCATCTTATGCATTTGTCTTCACCGTTTTTCTTGGCTTATCTCCTCTAGCTGTGACTGTAGTTCACACATTGCTACACTGCTTAATTTATGTCGGGCTTTACCTCTTATGGGGAAAAATCTTCCAGCGACACAATATGACGCAAGCTATACACAGCTTGGCATGGACCTTGCCGATATGGGTGCTTTTTACCACATTCTGGAATGATCTAGCCTATCTCAATGTGTATGTCTTTATGGCCTTACTGGCCACCTTGTTTATAGATGCTATTCTTTGTGAGCGGTTGGGTTGGTCCGTTCTCTGGGCTTCGATCATTTTGCAAATCAAGCCGCAATGGGTTTTTGCCATTGCAGTTCCTTTGTTTCTCGGACGCTATCGTTTCTTTGCTAGACTATTAGTTCTGGTCGTTATCTCATATTGCATTATCGCAGGTGGCGTGACTCTAATTGCTGGTATCCCCTATGGCTGGCAACAGCACATCTCCTATTCTAAGCTTTTATCCAGCATTAATGGCAATGCCTATCCTTGGCGAGGACCTGGAGACCCGTTCTTAGGATACAATCACTCTATTACTCAGATTTTGGCCTATCTTCTAGGGCCAACCCCACAAGCGTTTTTCTTTTCATTGATCATTCGCTTAGCACTATTGCTGCCTTTAGGGTTTTTAGGTTTTTACTGCATAACAAAACCTGCCAAGCGTCCTGGATATGAGGTTCCCATTTTTGCCCTTGATCTGGCTTTTGCATTATATCTGGGTGTTTATATCTGGATGAATGTTGTGTGGGAATTATCCCTAGGGATTGTTGTGTTTAGTTATCTTGTTGCTATTTCTGGGCAACGAAGAACAAATTGGTTGGTTTGGCTAGTATTTTTGCCTTATGCCCTTGTAGACGTGTGGCGATTAGTTACATTTGCTTTATGGGGCAGCGATGTTATTTTGCCGGGGCTATACGTGTCGACGGATCCTCTGATTTATGTTCCCTGGATTATGATTGTCACTATAGTTTTCTATGGTATCGTCATGCCACGGTTGTGGAAAGCGATGCCCAATATAGTGACTTACAAAGAGGCGTGAATAATGGAGCTTGAGACTTTTTTGGATTTACCCACCGAGGAAGTTGCACACATTGTGCGGGAGGCCGGCCCGAAGGTATGTGTGTTTCCAATCAACGGGACGCGCCGGTGGCTGATATTGGAACATCCCGAAGCTGTGGCGGAGGATTTTGTTGAAGCGTATCTGGACATCGCCGGACGTCGTCACGTGGAACTTTATCAATTATTCTTCGATCATGGCGTTGACACCTTGCTCACCCCCGTCTTTGGCCCGGATATCCTGGCGCGCGGTGAGGGGTACAGTGACCTGATCCGCGATGGGTTATCCTGGTTTGCGCGGGGGCAGGATTTCCTGGACTTCTATGAGGCCTACGATGTACGGGTGCGTGTGTATGGCGACTACCGGCGCTATCTGGAACCAACGCCTTACGCTGAGGTCCTCGATCACTTCGAAGCCGTGGAACAGCGTACAGCTTCGCACTCCCGGCACCGGCTCTTCTTTGGCGTGTGCGCGCACGATGCCGCGGAAACCATCGCTGAAATCAGTGTACATTTTCACCAGACATACGGCCGTTTGCCCAACAAACGTGAAATTGTCGAGACGTACTATGGAGAATACGTCGCGCCGGTAGACGTCTTCATTGGTTTCGATAAATTCGCCGCCTTCGATATGCCCCTGGTGGCGACTGGCAATGAGGATTTGTACTTCACCGTTGCGCCATCTCCCTATTTGCATGCCCGGCAATTGCGCGCCATTTTGTTTGACCACATCTACGCCCGGCCCAAAGGCGAGAGCACTTATACGGAGATGACAGAAGTCGATTGGGCGGCGATGCGCGATTTTTATCACCTAAATCGTGAACAAACTTTGGGTGTTGGTGCTCAGTTCAATTCTAGTATATGGTACCCTTTATCTCAAGTGAAATTTCCTTGTGATTTTGGGTAAAACGAACACAATCAAGAGTACATACACATGAATTTGTCTACAAATCTGCACAACTTGATACGTCAAATTGGGCCTGGTCGCATGTCTCCCACGGTATATGATACAGCCTGGATTGCCCGCTTGACCGAAATCGGTGAACCTATGTCTGACTTGGCTCTCGAATGGCTCCGAAAAAACCAATTACCAGACGGGAGTTGGGGTGCTAGTCAGTTATATTACGGTCACGATCGAGTCATTTCAACTTTAGCAGCGATGAATGCGCTTGCCAGACGTAGCCGATCTCAAGACCGCTCTCATTTGCAACGTGCAGAAGACGCTTTAGAACCTGCAATAAAAACACTGAAGCGTGATCTGGCTGGTGATACAGTAGGATTCGAACTACTTGCACCTACTCTTATGCAGGAAGTAAGTGCTCTTGGGGCAATCCATCGTAATGAGAATCACCTCCTGACAGAGCTTGTTCCTCAACGCTCTGCGAAATTGGCAATTTTGCCACAACATATGATCAACCGCTTTGTAACGGTTGCATTTTCTGCCGAGATGGCTGGCGTTGACAATAGAAATCTACTCGATGTTGATAACTTACAGGAGTTGAATGGTTCAGTAGGAACAAGTCCTGCCGCTACTGCTTACTTTGCTCTTTATGTCAATCGTCGCGATCCTGCAGCACTTGAGTATCTGCGCAAAGTCACAATTCAGGGCAAAGCTCCCAATGTAGCACCTTTCGATGTTTTTGAACCTGCTTGGGCGTTATGGCATTTGATCTTAACTAACCTGGATTCGCAATCGTTAAATTTATGCCAACCTCATCTGGATCATCTTGAGAGAACCTGGGTTCCTCAAAAAGGAGTGGGGTTTTCATCAGAGTATACGCCTAAAGATGGGGATGATACAGGTTTAGTCTACAAGGTTTTAACATCTTTTGGACGACAAGTTGATCTAGATGCTGTATTACGCTATGAAAGCGCTTATTACTTCCGTTGTTATGACCTTGAATCTAACCCATCTATCAGTGCCAATATTCACATTCTAGATGCATTGCGGGTGGCAGGGCTTGAAGTCGATCATCCGGCAGTTCAGAAAATCGTTCGTTTTCTTTGGGAGTCAAGGGTTGCACAAGCTTTTTGGGTTGACAAATGGCATGTTTCTCCCTATTATGCGACAGCTCATGCCGCCATTGCTTGTGCAGGATATCAAGATATGATTATCGAGTCAGCATTTGAGTGGATTCTGGAAACACAAAATACTGATGGCTCATGGGGGTATTATCTACCTACTGCTGAAGAAACGGCTTATTCTTTGCAGGCATTGGCATTTTGCAAGCGGCAAGGTTATAAAGTGCCGGATCAGGTTTTTCACCACGCAAGCAATTGGCTGCAGGATCATATGGATCCTCCTTATCCTCCTCTATGGATCGGCAAATGTTTGTATTGTCCCGAATTAGTAGTCCGAGCAGCCATTTTGAGCGCGTTAATACTTCTTGAGCAAGATTAGCATGAATCTACGAGTAATAAGTCAACGTTTGCTAGAAGTATCCTCACAAGATCCTGAAGATGCGCGACGGCGTAAGCTTTTAAACATTCTTCTGGTGGGTACTTGTGCAATAACATTGTTGGCTTTGTTGGCGTTATTAGCGATATATATTCTCGGTATATCCTCTGATGACACACTTTATAGGCTGTTCCCCGCAGTTATCGCTTTTTTGCTGGGACTCACAACGATATATTTGATTAACCGTTATATAAGAGGCGAGATAGCGGCTACACTGTTTGTTTTATCGTGGATTGTCCTTTTCACTTTCGCAGACGAACCTAGTCAAGTTGTAGGAGGTCGTTCGCTTTTCCTTTTCACCATCCCTATTCTGATGTCCAGTGTAATTCTCAGGCCCTGGGCCAGTTTTGTGGCAGCAGGAGTGTGTAGTTCAATTATAGTTTATATGGATGTATATGTATTACACAATTTTCCAGGCATTCCCACTGTCCTCGGTTTCTTTACCGTAGCCTTCGTCGCCTGGCTCTCTGCTCGCAGCCTGGAAAATGCCCTACTTGACCTGCGCGCTCTTAACCTGGAACTAGAAGACCGCGTGCGCTTGCGCACCCATGAACTGCAGCAAGCCAACGAACAACTGACCGTCGCCTACGAAAAGCTCCAGGAACTGGACCGGCTCAAGTCACGCTTTCTTTCTATTGTTTCGCACGAACTGCGCACGCCCCTTAGCTCCATCCAGGGATTTGCTGAAATGCTCCAGGCGGAGGTCTATGGCCCGCTCTCCCAAAAGCAACGTGGTGCGCTCGAGCGTATTATCGCCAATGATGAACGCCTGTTAAACTTAGTCAATGACTTACTCGACCAGGCGCGTATGGAAGCAGGACAGCTTTCCCTAGTCATTGAATCTTTCGCACTGCAAGACCTGGTTGACGATATGGAATCCACAATGCGCGTGCTGGTGGAATCGAAGAAGCTGTATCTCAAGGTCCACGTTTCTCCCGCAGTCCCCGCTACGCTTGAGGGGGATTGCAAACGGTTACACCAGATTCTTATCAATCTTATCAACAACGCGTTGAAATTCACCCAGAAAGGTGGTATCAGCGTTCACTTTTATCGTCCTGATGAAGAACATTGGGCCATCGACGTTGCGGATACCGGACCGGGCATTGAGCAAGAAATCCAAGGCGTAATCTTCGAGCCTTTCCGCCAGGCCGATAGTTCGGCAACGCGGGAGCACAAAGGTTTCGGATTGGGACTTTCCATAGTGAAACAATTGACTACACTTATGGGAGGAAGCGTGAACGTCGTCAGTGAGGTCGGGTTTGGCAGCACGTTCACGGTTAAAATTCCGATTATCCAGCCGGAAAGCACGACTAATCAGCATAAGGCAGGAGGTACTGCATGAGCGAGAAATTTGCTTTTATTATTGAAGATGAAGAAGACTTAGCGACGATTTACTCTGAGGCACTCAAGGCGGGCGGCTTTCAAACTGAAATCATCTACGATGGGTTCATCGCCCAGCAGCGCCTTACAGAAGTCTGTCCCGATGTGGTTGTCTTGGACCTTAACCTCCCACACGTTGATGGCAATCAGCTTCTGAACCAAATCCGCGCTGATGAGCGACTCAAGAAAACGCGCGTCCTGGTCACCACGGCTGATGCAGGTATGGCGGATATGCTCGATCAGGAGGCCGATCTCGTCCTGCTCAAGCCGACCAGCTTCATCCAGCTCCGTATGATGGCTGAACGTATGGGTATGGCCGAAACCAAGGAGTAGGTCAGATTCTAAAAGTTTAGACGAGCTTGACACCCTTATCAAACCCAGTACAATATTTCAAATTGAATAGTTCCGAGCTGAGTGTCCGTACCCCCGGATGGGACGGGCTAAGAGCGAAGCCGGTGGCGCGTGTTTTACGCGGAGTCCGGCGCTGACGCGCAACTGTAAGTGGTAGGGCCTTAACAGGCCGCCCACAAGCCAGGTCGCCTGCTCAGCTTGTTTGGCTACACCCTCGCGACAAGGGGTGAGACCGGCGTAGTACAGTGTGCGACCGGAGAATCTCTATCCCTTGCTCATGAGGCAAGGGATTTTTTGTTGGTAGCACATCACACAGACGCGGAGGTTATGATGAAAAGGTTGGGATTGGGACTATTGGTGATCGGCTTGGTGTTGACCTGGGCTGTGCCGGTAATGGCAGCCAGATACGCGCAAGATGAGGCTGCATTGACCTGGTTGCGGGGTTTTCAACAGGCGGATGGCGGCTTCACGAACGGCTATGTTGACGGTTCAGATCTGGGTGCGACGACCGAGGTAGTGTTAGCCGCCGCATCAGCCGGGCAGGATTGTAGTACATGGCTTTCGCCGGCGGGAAATTCACCGTTGGATTATCTGGTGACACAGGTAAAGCAAGGTGCCGTGACGGATGCCGCCGGACTGAGCCGGACAGTGCTCGCCGCCGTAGCGACAGGCCAGGACCCGCGCACCTTCGGCGGCAAGAATCTGGTGCAGGCGTTGCTGGCGGCCCAGGACAAGACCACCAACCGTTTCGGGGATTCACTGTATGCCCACGCCTATGCGATGCTGGCCCTCCACAATGCCGGGGAACCCGTCCCTCAGAGCGCCATTGATTTGCTCAAGACGCAGATCGCCGATGATGGTGCTTGGTCGTTGTTTGGTGGGCCAACACCCGGTTTGGCCGATACGAACACCACTGCGCTGGCGATCCAGGCATTGGTCGCCGTGGGGGAGCCAAATACTGCCTACAGCGCGCTCGCCTATCTCCAGCGGATGCAGAACGCCGACGGCGGTTTCCCGTATCAGAAGCCCTCGGCGTGGGGCACAGATACCGATGCGAACTCTACGGCGGTTGTGGTGCAGGCGCTTTACGCGCTTGGCGAGCCGCTGGGCAACTGGGCTGCCTCCGGTACAGACCCGTTAGGCGCGCTCCTGGCGTTGTGGGATGCTTCCAGCGGCGGTTACTACTGGCAGGCCGCTGTGCCTTTCGCAAACATTGCGGCCTCCGCGCAGGCTGTCCAGGCTGCCGAGGGCATGAACCTGGTTAGCCTCGCAGTCGTTGGCGCGGCACGCGCGCCGCAGGCGATTGCGGCTGTTGTGCCCTCCGATGTTCCGTTGCTCCCGGCGACGGGCGGATTTGTGGTGCCGGGCAGCGCGCTGATTTTCACGGGCTTGCTGATGATGGGCGCAGGATTGGTGTTGAAAAAGCGGTAGACGGCAGACGGTAAACGGTAGACAGGGAGAAAAGATGCGGGAAGCAAGGGGTAAGAAACAAAGTAGAGGAAAGGCCAATACGCGATCAGTAGTTGGCATTTTGTTCCTGTGTCTCCTTCTCTTGGTGATGCCGCGAAGTGCAGGCGCACAGGAAGGTGGAACAAATCGCGCGGGGTTGATCGTCGTCCACGGTGATGGGCGCGTGCTGACGCGCTGTGTGACATTCACCGAGGATCGCATCTCCGGCGTGGCTTTGCTGCAACGCTCCGGTCTGTCGGTGGACGCCAATACCGGCCCCATGGGATCGGCAGTCTGCACGATCAACAGCGAAGGCTGTTCCGCCAACGACTGCTTCTGCCAGTGTAAGAACACGCCCTGCACCTACTGGAATTACTTCCACCGCAATACGGACGGCTCGTGGGCTTACTCCGGTATGGGCGCCGCCACGTGGACGGTAGGGAACGGCGATATCGATGGCTGGGTATGGGGAGACGGTTCCGCTCCCCCGCCCGCCCTCACCTTCGATGCGATCTGCAGCGCAGAATCCGCATCCGTTGTGCCAGAGGTGCCACCCACCACTGCGCCGACCGCCACGCCACTTCCGCCTGAGACACCGATTCCCACGCCAACAGCGCCGCCGGCATCGCCTACACCAGCCCCCGCAACATCCACTGCTACGTCGACAGCGATTGCATCCTCCACGCCAACGGCCACAGCTTCCGACACGCCTATGCCTACGGCAACCGCCTTGTCGTCCTCTCTCTCCCTCACCCCCTCATCTACCCCCTCCACTTACTCCCTCGCCTTCCCCATCGCTGCCTCGCCAGCGTCTGCTGTTCGTCGTGCGCCAAGCCCGCTTCTCCAATACATTCCCTACGCTCTGCTCCTGGTTTCCATTGTCGGGCTTGCGTTACTCAAACGAAAGCGGTAATGGGATGCGCCGTTTCTTGAAGGCGGTACGCCGTCTCCTGCGTGCGCTCATCTACGCGTTGACCGCTGCCATCGGGTTGCTGGCCTTCCTGTATCCTGTTGTGACATCTGGCCAGGCGGCGAGCACGCCCTTGCTGCTCGCTTTCGTAGTGGGCCTGAGTTTCGTCGCTTTGTTGCTCGAAGTGCAGGGCGATGCGGTGAATGCCAAGTTCGTCGCGCTGTTGGGTATTCTCACGGCGATGAATGCCGCGCTGCGTTTCGCCGAGGTCGCCATCCCCGGACCGGGCGGCTTCAGTCCCATCTTCTTCCTCATCATCGTGACCGGCTACGTGTACGGCGGGCGCTTCGGTTTTCTGCTCGGCGCGCTGACACTGCTCGTTTCGGCGCTGATCACCGGCGGTGTGGGGCCGTGGCTGCCCTACCAGATGCTCACCGCCGGATGGGTGGGGCTTTCGTCGCCGCTGCTGCGCCCGTTGACCCGTTGGTTGCGCGTCGAAGGGCGCTGGTCTGAGATCGCGCTGCTGGCGTTGTTTGGATTGGGTTGGGGACTGCTCTACGGCGCGCTGCTGAATTTGTCCTCCTGGGCCTTCATCGTCGGACCCGGCGCGCTGATGCCGGCGATGTTCCGGGAGACCCTCCGCCAGTACAGCGTTTTTTACGTGACGACGTCCCTGGTGTGGGACATGGCGCGCGGATTCGGTAACGTCGCGCTGACCCTGGCGTTCGGCGCGCCGACACTGCACGTGCTGCGCCGGTTCCACAAACGCTTCAGCTTCACGTACCGGCCCCAGGCGGTGTGAGAAAGATGCTCCACGCCGCCGCCTGGTTTGCCTGGCTCAGCGCCGCGCTGGTCGCTGTCTCGACGACGCGCAATCCGCTGTATCTCACGCTCGCGCTGGCGGCGTTCATAATGACTGCACGCGCCATCCGCCACCCCGGCGAGACGTCCGCCACGCCTCTCGCCCCGGGACGCTTTGCACTCTACGTGATCCCGCTTGCGGCGCTCCTCAACGCGCTGCTCTCGCGCGTGGGAGACACCGTTCTACTCGCCATCCCTACGACGTGGCCCTTGATCGGCGGGCCCATCACCGCCGAAGCGCTCGTCTATGGTGCGCTCAACGGCCTGGTGTTGACGGCGCTTTTCACCGCGTTCACTGTGCTCAATCTTGCCGTGCCCGTGCGCGACTTGATCCGCTTCATCCCGCGCGCGCTTTACCCGGTGGCAGTCGTTGCCTCCATCGCCGTGACCTTCGCGCCGGCTACGTTGCGCCAGATGCAGCAGATTCGCGAGGCACAGGCTATCCGCGGGCACCGGATGCGGCGTCTGCGCGACTGGCTGCCGCTATTTATGCCGCTGCTCACCGGGGGATTAGAGCGCGCGCTGCAGCTGGCCGAGGCCATGGCGTCACGTGGCTTCGCCGATGAGGGCGAGACGACGCATACGGGTCGTACGCAAGTTGTCTCTGTCGTAGGATTACTCGCCATCCTGAGCGGCGGACTGCTGACTGCGTGGCAGCAGGTGTTCTGGGGATTTTTGCTCATCGTCACCGGCAGCATCGCGATTGTGGGGACGCTCTGGCTGACCGGGCGCAGTATCCCGCACACGACGTACCGGTGTGCGCCCTGGGGCTACCGGGAATGGCTCGTGACCGGCGGTGCGCTCGTTGCCGTGGCAGCATTTTTGTTTTGGGGAGGAGCGACGCGGACCTACAACCCCTATCCTGCCTTGACCTGGCCTGCCTTCGACACACTGACAGGAACGGCCTTACTCGGCTTTCTGCTCCCGGCGCTGGTGATCGGGGGTCGTGATGACCCGCTTTGAAGTAGCGCGGGCGTCTCGCCTGCGCCACGACCAGTGAGGACCGATGATCCATTTTGAGCATGTGACATACACCTACCCGGACGCCACGCGTCCCGCACTGCGCGACGTGAGTCTATCCATCCCCGACGGCGCGTTTGTCCTGGTGATGGGGAGTTCCGGCGCGGGCAAGTCCACGCTGCTGCGCTGTCTCAATGGACTGGTTCCCCATTTCAGCGGCGGGGTGCTGCGCGGGCATGTCAACGTCGCCGGATTTGATCCCGTCGCCGCCGGGCCTCGGACGTTGAGCCAGGTCGTCGGCTTTGTCTTCCAGGATCCGGAAACGCAGTTCGTCATGGATCGTGTGGAAGACGAAATCGCCTTCGCCATGGAAAACGCCGCCATCCCGCCGGAAGAGATGCACGCGCACGTTGCCGACGTTCTTGAGTTGCTGACCTTGACGTCGCTGCGCCAGCGCAAGCTGGACACGCTCTCCGGTGGCGAAAAACAGCGCGTCGCCCTTGCTTCCGCATTGGCGCTACAGCCCCGCATTCTGGCGCTTGACGAACCCACTTCGCAACTAGATCCGCAGTCGGCGGCGGAATTGCTGGATGCGCTCGTCCGGCTGAACAAGAGCCATGGGTTGACGGTCGTGCTGGTGGAACATCGCCTGGAGCGCATCCTGCCCTTCGTGGATCAGGTGATCTATTTGCCCGATGACGATACGCCCGTGATCGCCGGCCCGCCTCGCGATATCTTGCCCCACGTGCCATTGCTGCCGCCCTTGCAGGCCCTGGCACAGGCGCTTGGTTGGTCGCCACTGCCACTGACGATCGAAGAGGGATTGGCGTTTAGCCGTCAGCTGTCAGCCATCAGCCACCAGCCTTCGGCGATGATTGCAGCGAGGGCTGATGCGCCAGCAATTCATCCTGTTATCGAAGTACGTGGAGTGGAAGTAGCCTACGGGCCGACGGCGGTGTTGCACGGGCTGGACGTGGCGCTGTATCCGGGAGAAATCGTCGCGTTGCTGGGACGCAACGGCGCGGGAAAGACGACGCTGCTCAAGAGCCTCGTCGGGCTGTTGCGCCTGCGTCGCGGGAACGTGCTCGTGGAAGGGCGCAGCATTGCCAAAAGCGACGTCGCCGACGTGTGCCGCCGGGTGGGATATTTGCCCCAGGATCCCAACGCGCTGCTCTTCGCCGACACGGTCCTGGACGAACTGCACATCACGCTGCGCAACCACGGCATCGCGCCGGAAAATGCGCCTATCGCGCCTGAGACGTTGCTCGAACGCCTGGGATTGGCGGACAAAGCGCCGCGCTATCCCCGCGACCTGAGTGTAGGCGAGCGGCAGCGCGTCGCGTTGGGCGCGATTATGGTCACGCAACCGGGTGCGCTCCTGTTGGACGAACCCACGCGCGGACTGGACTATCAGGCCAAAGCGCAATTGCTCGATCTCCTGCGCGACTGGCGCGCGGCGGGGCTGGCGATCCTGCTCGTCACACACGATGTGGAACTGGTCGCGGAGGCTGCCGACCGCGTGGTGGTAATGGATCAGGGGGAAATCGTGGCTCATGGAAATCCCGCCGAGGTGCTGCGCGCGTCGCCCACGTTCACGCCGCAGATCGCGCAACTATTTCCCGATAGCGATTGGCTCACTGTGGGAGATGCACTGGCAGGGCTGGAAGCTGGAAGCTAGAAGCTCGATACTTGGTGCTGGTGTAGCACGGTATAAATCCCGCCCTGGTTTACAGCTTCAAGGGAATCGCCAGATCCACGATTCCGTGTTCAGCATGTGTCGGTTGCAGCATTGGTTGGGCTGCTACTGCTGAGTTTCCCACTACTGCAGACAGCACAGTTAACGAAAAAGCTTGAACTGCAGCGCCGGATGGGCGGAACCACCATTCTGGGCAAGTATGCCAGCAAACCAAAAGACCGCGATACAACAAGCGCCGACAGGCGTTGTTGGTTCCAGCGAGTGTTGGGCGCGCTACAACAGATTAGTAATGCACCAATACTTGACGCAACCTACATCCCAAGATGCTCTCCAACTGAGCGACTTGAGCAGGCTCCAAGCCTCTTTCTAGCGAAGGATTGCGTGCCTCAAGAACATACCGAGAGAATCCCGCAGGCCATTGATATTCTAGGTCGTTTAGCGAGAGTGTCGTCCCGCAGCACGGAGTATTCGTTAGGAGATTGGCAAAGTGGTTTTTCCAAGCTTTGTCCATCTCTTCGATCCACCATTCGTTCAGTTCCGCCCCGCATTTTGGACAGAGAACTCTCTCAAAGTTGCTGCCCTGGTCGATAAAGTTGATTGTCTCAGTGACACTTGCCTTTACCTCCTCCGCAAGTGGCGCAAGGTTTTGAAGAGTTGAGACTGCCTGTGCTGATGCCTTTGGATTTGGCACGAACTCAGGCACTTTTGGTATCAGTCTCAGATAGTTGTCAGACATTGACACCTCTGGCGCGCCCAACAGTTATTGTGCAGCAAAAATCTTACTCGCTGCTCGGTACACCTCACGCAATGGCACACCGTGTTCCTCCGCCAGACGACGGCAGTCCTCATACTTGGGTGCGCGTTTTGTCGTGTGGTCGGGCAGTCCTGCTACTTTGGCGTGAACCAAACGGTGTGCTGGATGCTAACCGTTTGACGGAGATGCTGACAGAGACTCGTTCAAGACGTCGGCGACCCATTGATTGAGGCTTTTGCCTGCCGCCGCTGCCCTGGTCGCAATTTCGGCATGTAACTGCGGTGAAACGCGCAGGTTGAACTTCCCCGAATATGTCTTTCGTGGTTCTACACCGTCCTCACGGCACATGTCGAGGAAAACCTTCAACGAGATTTCACCTTCCTTGCGTAGACTGTCGATATCCTTGGCGTAAAAGTCAGCGCCGCCATTGAGGCCGACAAATTCTCCCCTGAACATATCGATGTCTGGGTCATATTGGATGACGGCTCGATAGCCGTTGATTTCCATAGTATTCATCATGGTTCCACCCCATTATCTTTCAACCATTTCCTGATGCTGGCAATCGCTCCTTTGTCTGTGCTGGGTGAAGGATGCGGTCTGTGAAAAACACGTCTTTCCCCAAAAAGGCGGACACCGATGCGCGAACCTTCTCGTTGGCTCAACTCAGCGCCAAGTTCGATGAACAACGACTCAATATCGGCCCAGTTGATATTGCCGCTGGTTGGCCGCGCAAACATCAATTCCAGTGTCTTTTGATGTTTGCGTTTCATATACGTATAGTACTGCGATTTAGTACTGTGTCAAGCGGAAACCTATGACGATTACGCACTCGCTGCCCGATACACCTCACGCAACGGCACACCGTGCTTTTCAGCCAGACGACGGCAATCCTCGTACTCCGGCGCGCGCTTGGTCGTGCCGTCTGGTAACTCCGCCACTTTGACGTGAACCGGGCCGTAAGGCGTATCCACGTGCTCGATGACGCGCGGCAGGGCGTGCCGGGCCACGGTCTGCTCGCGGACGCCCAACGTGGTGGTTTCCGTAAAGAGGATGGCGGTCATCGCCTGCACATCGTCGGGACGGCAGAGGACGCGCAGCAGTGTGGCGAGGCGGTTCTTCTTCATCTGGATGGGCGCGAGGTAGACGTCCAGCGCGCCGGCCTCAAACAATTTCTCCATCACGTATTCGTAAATCTCCGGGTTGAGGTCGTCGATGTTTGTCTCCAGGATGGAGAGGGTGGAGGTGTCCTGACAGGAAGGATTGGAGATTGCGGGATCGGAGATTGGGAGATTGGGGAAGTGAGGGGGCTCGTGGTTATGATCATGCCCATGGTCGTGATAGTGGGAATGTGGGTGTTCATGGGTGTGAGCCTCATCATGGTTGTGCTCGTGAACATGAGGATGCTCATGGTCGTGCGGGTGCTCGTGGTCGTGAATATGTGGATGTGGATGATGGTGGTGGGGCGCTTTGGGCTTCTGAGCGGGGGTGGCTTCGCCGATGAGCAGCCGGATGACGTTGGGGATCGGCAGATCGCGCGAACCCGCGCCGTAGCCGAGTGCCTCCAACGTCATCGCCGGGATGGGGCCGAACGACGATGCCAGCGACGTGAGCAGCGCGGCCCCGGTCGGCGTGACGGTCTCCATTTCCAGCGGCGAGCCGACGATAGGCGCGCCCTTGAGCAGCGCGACGGTCGCGGGGGCAGGCAGCGGAATCTGCCCGTGCGCGCCCCGGATGAAGCCCCGTCCGAGCGGGATGGGCGATACCACCACCTGCTCCACACCGAGTTCGTCCAGTCCCACCAGCGCGCCGACGACATCCACGATGGTATCCACCCCGCCCAATTCGTGCAGGTGGACGTGTTCCATCGTCGTCCCGTGGATGTTCGCCTCAGCCTCGCCCATCCTGCGGAAGATGGTGACGGCGCGCTCTTTGATTTCAGACGCGAGGTCGCTGTTCAGCACGATGGCTTCGATGTCCGCCAGGTGGCGCTCCGGTACGTCATCGGCGACAATCACATCTACTTTCGTCGCGGCGAAAGCGTTTTTGGCGACGCGACGCGCGTGCAGTTCAAAATCGGCCAGATGCAATGCGCTCAAGCGCTCGCGCAATGTCTCCAACGGTAGTCCTGCGTCCACCAACGCTCCCAAAATCATATCGCCGCTTGCTCCGGCGATGCAGTCAAAGTATGCGATTTTCATACTGTTGCCCTCCTATTTAGACACCCTTGCGAACGTTAGGAAACGTTCGCAAGGGTATGAAACCTTCACCCACGCCGCAAGACGAAGTGCGCGAAGACCGCCGCGCCGTAGCCATTGTCGATGTTGACGACGGCGACGCCCGACGCGCACGAGTTGAGCATCGTCAGCAGCGGCGCGAGGCCGTGGAAGTTGGCCCCGTATCCCACGCTGGTCGGCACGGCGACGACCGGACAAGAGACCAGCCCGGCAACGACGCTGGCCAGCGCGCCCTCCATTCCCGCCACGGCGATGACGACATCCGCCGCCAACAGCCGGTCGAGTTCGCCGAGCAAGCGGTGCAGCCCCGCGACGCCCACGTCGTAGGCGCGCTCCACGCGGTGGCCGAGGAACTCCAACGTCTGCGCGGCTTCTTCTGAGACCGGCAAGTCCGACGTCCCGCCGCAGACGACCATCGCGTAAGGTGCGTCGTCCGGCAAAGGCGCGCGCGGCGCTCGTTCCAGCGTGATCAACCGTGAGGTTGGATCGTAATGCGCTTCGGGCAATTGTGTCTGGATGAAGGCTGCCATCTCCGGCGGCACGCGCGTGCCCAACACCCGGTCGTGGTGCTCCCACAGCCGCGCCAGGATCGCCGCCGACTGTTCCGGCGTCTTGCTCTCGCAGAAGACCGTCTCCGGCATACCTTGGCGCAACCCGCGATGCACGTCCAGCCGTGCGAAGTTGCCCAGGTCGTCATAGGGCAGCGCGCGCAGGCGCTCCACCGCACCATCGATATCGATTTGTCCAGATTGTACGTCCAACAATAATTCTCGTATTCTATTCCCGTCCATCTTTTCCAATCACCTCATTCATGCTCCCGGAGCGAAATCCCACCAAATCCAGCGCGACGTAGGCGTAACCGAGCACCTTGAGTGCCGCGACGATGGACTCGCGATGGGTCAGAATCACGTCGAAGTCAGCCTGCGCCACTTCGATGCGCGCCACATCCCCGTGATGGCGCACGCGATACTGCCGCAGGCCCAGGTCGCGCAGCACACCCTCGGCCTGGCCTATCCGCGTGAGTTTCGCCGCAGTGATGGGATCGCCGTAGGGGATGCGCGACGCCAGGCACGCCGAAGAAGGCTTGTCCCAGTTGGGCAATCCCAGTTCGCGGGCCAGCGCGCGGATGTCGGCCTTGGTGAACCCGGCCTCTTGCAGCGGGCTGCGCATCCCGTACTCGCGGGCCGCGCGCGCGCCGGGCCGGTAGTCGCCAGTGTCGTCGGCGTTGGAGCCATCGATGACGTAGTTGTAGCCCTCTTGCTGCGCGTATTCGACCAACTGCTGGCACACCGAGGCCTTGCAGAAGTAACAGCGGTCGGGCGTGTTCGCCAAGAAACGTTCGTCCTCCATCTCGTGCTTATCAAAGACGACGTAGCGCGCGCCGATTTTCCGCGCGATAGCTTCCGCCTCGGCCAATTCGTAATCCGGCAGCGTCGGCGAGACCGCCGTCACCGCCAGCGCGCGCTCGTCTAAGACCTCGTGGGCGAGTTTGAGCAGCAGCGTGCTATCGACGCCACCGGAGTAGGCCACGAGCACGCTTTCCATATCCAGTAAAATCTGTTTCACCCGTTCAACTTTATCATTCATCCTTATCCTGTCCTTTACAATGAAAAAGGGCAACCGGTAGGGGTAGCCCTTTCAGCAACGCTATTGGAGGTGATTATCACATAAAACTCGTCATTAGGCAAACGCGGCGAGCAATTTGAAATTTCATGCGATCACAGTACACTCGTTTTGTATCGCCCGACTTGGAAGACGCAATGCAAGCTACTACTTCAACTTCAAAGGACAAATGATGACACAACAGAACAGCACAATCTCCGGCGCGCAGGCGCTGGCCCAGGGCGCGATTGACGCAGGCGTGACACTGTTGACCGGGTATCCCGGCGCGCCGGTTACGGCGGTGGTCGATCACATCCTGCGCCTGACCACGGCCGACACCGTCCACGTGACGTGGAACAGCAACGAGAAAGTCGCCATCGAGATGGCTTTCGGCGCTGCGGTGGGCGGGATGCGCGCCCTGCTGTGCGTCAAAAGCGTGGGGCTGAACGTGGCGCTCGATCCGCTGATGGCGTTCAACCTGAGTGGCTGCAACGCCGGGTTGGTGATCCTCGTGGGCGACGATCCCGGCGGGTGGGGATCGCAGAACGAGCAAGACAGCCGGGGCGTTGCCTGGCTGGCGGAACTGCCCTTGCTGGAACCGACGACGGCGGCTGAAGCGCAGGCTGTTATGCGCGAGGCATTCCGGCTTTCAGAAGATCTGAGCCTGCCCGTGATCGTACGCTTCATCCGTGCGCTGGCCTCGAGTACCGTTGCCACATCGCGGACTGCGCCTGCCCCGTCTCCGCTGCCGGATTACCAACGCGAATTCATGCGTTGGGTCGTGCTGCCGGTCAACGTCGTACCCTATCACCGGCGATTATTGGAAAAACTGGATGTGGTGCGCGCGCAGTTCGAAGGTTCGACGTTTAACGCCGTGGAAGGTACAGGTCCGTACGGTGTCATTGCCGCTGGTGGTATTTATCAAAAGCTGGTGGAGGCGCTGGACGGGAAAATCTCTTGCGACCTGCGCATTCTGCGATTGGGAACGCTCCACCCGCTCCCGGAAGGACGCATCGTCGATTTTCTGAGGACGGTCAAGACGGTGTTGGTGCTGGAAGAGACTTCTCCGTGGATCGAAGACGCCACACGCGCCATTGCGCAGCGAGCAGGGATTGTTGTGCCTGTTGCAGGACGGCGCACCGGACACATTCCACCCGCCGGAGAGGTGTTTGCTCCGCACATTGCCGCTGCTTTGAATGCCTGGTTCCCTGACCTGGCTTTATCCACCAGCGGCGAGACGGAGCGCCTGCGCCCCAGCCGCGAGATGCTTTGCGAGAGCTGTCCCTACATCCCCACCGTCGAGGCGCTCCTGGCGGCGATGGAGAAATATGGCGGGCGCGATGCTTTCATCGTCACCGGCGATCCGGGTTGCATGGTGCGCGCGCAACTGCCACCCTACACGCTGCTGGATGTCAAACACAGCCTGGGATCGAGCATCGGCGTCGCGGCAGGGCTGGCGGTGAGCCAACAACGCAGCAGCACGGGAAAGCGCGTGATTGCGCTGTCGGGGGATTCCGGCTTCTTGCACTCCGGGTTGGCCGGATTGGTGGATGCGGTACACACCGGTGCGTCACTGACCGTCATCATTCTCGACAATGGCACCACCGCGCTCTCCGGTGGACAGCCACACCCGGCCAGCAGCGTCGATGCGCGCCGCGTACCGCAACGGGCTGTGGAACTGGCCGCATTGGTGCGCGCGTGTGGGGTCGAAGACGTGCGCATTGCGGACATTGACTGTGGTGACGACATCCGTGCGGCAGTCGCGGCTGGCTTACAGGCAGAGGACGTCGCTGTGGTCATCGCGCGCGGGAAGTGCCCACGATGGAATTAATGGGGATTTGGAATTAGGGACTGGGGATTGGGCTATTCCTAATTCCAAATCCCTATTCACTATTGAAGGAGGAGGCAACGATGAACGAGTGGGATTCCAAAATGACCGGTATTATTGATGGACACGTCCATATGGGCAGCATCGCGCAAGAGGCGGGATTATTGGCGATTCTTGAGGCTACAGGTGTCCACAAAATGGCGCTGGTCTCCATCCAAAATCCGGCAGCCGGAGCGGGACTCGCGCAATCGCTCTACATGAAGGCGCGCCACCCGGAGACGTTCTACGTCTTCGCCAGTCTCAACCATGCTGCGCAACTTACCGGCGGGCGCGTCAAAACACCCAGTCTCGCCGCGCAGGTGGATGACTTTGTCGCGATGGGATGCGACGGGATCAAGATGATCGAAGGCAAGCCCACGTCCCGGCAGATGATGAACATCCCGGTGACGGACGCCTACTTCGCCGATTACTGGGCGCGCGTTGCCGAGACGGACTTGCCGATTGTCTGGCACGTCAATGACCCAGAAGAGTTCTGGGATCCCGAACGCATACCCGGTTGGGCAAAGGAGCGCAATTGGGGCTACGGGCCGGACGATGTGCAGAAGGAGACGCTCTACGCTGAGGTCGATGAGATTCTCGACAGACACCCGCATCTCAGGATCATCTTCGCTCACTTCTACTTCCTGTCGGCGGATTTAGAACGAGCTGGACGTTTCCTGGATGCACATCCCACGGTTTGCCTCGACCTCACGCCGGGTATTGAAATGCTCTACAATCTCTCGTGCGAGCCAGACGCCAGTCGCGAGTTCTTCATCAAATACGCCGACCGCATCGTCTTCGGCACGGACATCGCCAGTGGCCTGACCGTGGAAGAAGGCCACGTCCGCGCTGGCATCGTCTTCCGCTGGCTGGAAAGCACCGATACGTTCCGTGTTCCCGAAACGTCGGACTTCTTGCTCGGTCCACCAACAGATGGCATCATCCGCGGGATGACTTTGCCGGATGATGTGTTGACGAAAATCTACCGTGATAACTTTGTCTACAAAGCGGGGGCTCAACCACGCGCATTGGACGTCCCGAAAGCGATTGAGGTTTGCGAGCGTCTCGCCGTCATTGCCGAAGCGATGTCGGACGCGCCGCCTGCCGAGACAGAAGCCGGGAAGGTCGCGCAATACCTGAAGGCATCACGTAGATAGCGCTGGAATGACTTCACGTCCCAACACTGCCAGGGGTTCAATTTCATAACAATTCGGGATGACGAAGATCACGTACTGGAAGCCCAAGTCTGCAAAATCATGGCATAGCCGCAGGACTTCCGTTGCCGACATCCCCTTTGACCCAATGTTGAGATAAGTCACGATGCTTTTCTCAATCTCTGCAAAAGGACGTCCCATGGTTTCGCAGTGCTGCTGTAACACGTCGAGTTTTCGTCGCGTATAGTGCCTGATGTTGTTCAACCACTCGGCATAGCTCGCCTCTTGGCGCGCCATCACGCCAAAGGCTTCGTCAGCGCAGGGCGAACCCACGACCAGGTTGCAGGCATCGGCATAGCGCGCTACAAGGCGCAGCGTTTTCTTCTCGCCGCTGCCGCCGACAATGATGGGGGGATGCGGCCGGCTGACCGGACGTGGCGCGTTGATCGGATTTGTCAGTTGGTAGTATTTCCCTTCAAAGGGCGCTGTCTTCCCACTCCACATGTGATGAGCGATCTGCAGTGTCTCCTCCAATCGCCCGAAACGCTCGCTCCATGTGGCCGGAAGCGGAATTCCCAATCCACGCGCCTCTTCTTCGAACCATCCGGCGCCAATCCCGAGAAGGGCGCGCCCGCCGGACAGCACATCAAGGGTCGAGACGGTTTTCACCAGCAATCCCGGTGGACGAAAGAAACCACATGTCACAAGAAGTCCTAGTTTGATCTGCTGCGTCTTGGCAGCTAGATAGGCGATTGTGCTATATCCTTCTAGCATTGGATCTTCCAGTGGACCATGGATTTCTCCGTACTGTGTGCCCAGTTGGAAAAGATGATCCATTACCGTCAGACTGTAAAGCCCTGAAGCATCCGCCACCTGAGCAATTTCGACGAGTTTTTCACTCAGATTAGCCGGGCTTCCAGGCCAGTTGAAATTTCCGATGTGTAATCCGATCCGCATAGCCATCTTCCTCTCCTTTCGGCGCAATAGGCAGAGCATGATACGAAGGGCTGCTACACGAACATTGTTCGAACGCCCCGTCCTGTGTTTCCCATTTCGTAGACAAAGATGCCTTTGTCGTCATCGATGACGATGGGAACCCACCCTTCCATCGAGAACGTACGGGATACGATTTTGGCTCCCGACTTAAGTTGTTGGCTCAATTGCTCTTTGAGCTTTTGATTAGTGCTCTGCAATAGATAGAGGGGCACCACGTCCGCATCATGACAATCGTATGAAACCAGATTGCCGCAAATGACACGTGCTTTTCCACGTAGGCCAGTCAGAAGAATCAATCCATTAGCAATCGCGCAGCGGAGGGGATCTATCTCGATGCCGATGGCTCGCGCTTTGAATTGCCGGGCTGCGGTCATCACGATACGGCCATCGCCCGCTCCTAAATCGACGAGCACCTGACCTGGCTGAAGCTCTGCCATCGACAGCATTTTCCGAACCGTGCTCAACGAAGAAGGAACCCAGGGCGCTCCCCAGGGGATGGACACGTACGACCATAGCGCAGCGAAAATCGAAACACCTAGGACAATCTGCGCGAGTATAACCCATTGAGCGATAGAGAATTCTGGCATAATTTTGAGAAGTGTTTCCTTGGATAGGTCATTCGATGATGTGCATTACGATAGGCACAAGTATAAGAGGTTTGCAAGTTTCGTCAAAAGGAATCATCTGTTGCAAAGCCTTGTCTTGGTGGTAGAATAACGCAGCGCACAAACCAGGGCGGAAAGCGTCTGCCGAACACTGAGGGGCGTGAAGTCGGAACACCATCCTGCCATTGTGCATTGAAGGCTGCTGTGACATATAAAAGTGGGGAATTCACCGGGGAGTCCCAAAAGGTCACACGCGCGGCGGTTTTGATTTTTATCGGGAACACCATTAGCCGTGCTTTGGGGCTGGTCCGGGATATGGCAAAATCGTATTTCTTTGGCGCTGGCGGGGCCGTCAGCGCCTTTGACGTTGCCGCACAAGTGCCCACGATGTTCTACGACCAGTTTGTCGGCGGGTTGCTCAACTCGGCGCTCGTACCGGTCTTCTCCGATTATGCGCACGATAAAGACCGCACTGAACTCTGGCGGGTGCTCGGATTTGTCCTCTCCCTCATCACACTCGTACTCGGCGTGGTAGTGCTCTTCGTAGAAATTGCCGCCCCGTGGATCGCTCGCGTGTTGGGCAAGGGCCTTGATCCTCAGTATCTCGATCTCGCCGCGACGATGATCCGCATTACAGCGCCGGCGGTCTTCTTCCTCAACATGGCCGGGCTGTTCTCCAGCGTGTTGTACGCACTACAACGTTTTACGCTGCCTGCCTTCACCGCCGCCGTGTTCAACGCGACGGTCGTTGTGGTGATTTTCGCCGGACACAAGACGCTGGACACGCGTGCGTTGGCGGTCGGATGGCTCTGCGCCAGCATCGCGCAGATGCTCTTCCAATGGCCTGGTTTGCGTGGCGCCCGGCTGCGGCTACGCCTGTCTTTCCCCCTGCACCCGGCGTTGGTCAAGATGGGACAGCTCTATCTACCGATCGGATTAGGCCTGTTGGTCGATCAAGCTGCCGTGGCATTGAGCTTCAACATCGCCTCGCGGACTGGACCGAGCGGCATCGCGTGGATGAAGTATGCTGCCACGTTGATCCAATTACCGCTTGGGTTGGTCGTCACAGCAATCTCGATTGCGATCTTGCCGACACTTTCACGGTATGCGACCAATGCTGACGAAGATGCTTTCCGGGCGACGTTGGCACAAGGGCTGCGCCTGGTACTGATCCTCGTGATTCCGGCGGCAATGGCCCTGCTCGTTATGGGCGAGCCGGTCGTTGCCCTCATCTTCCAACGCGGCGAGTTCATGCCTGCCGATACCGTCGCCACCGTTGAGGCTCTGCGCTTTTCCATCCTGGGATTGGTCTTCGCGGCGCTCGATCAACCGTTGGTCTTCGCCTTCTATGCCCGCAAAGATACGTGGACGCCCGCACTCGTCGGTGTGGGGACGGTCGCTCTTTACGTTGTATTGGCCGTCGTTCCGACGTTGTTCGGCTCGCCGCAACTGTGGGCGCTCATCCTGGCAAACTCGTTCAAGCTTATGGCCCACGCGTTGCTGATGCTCTATCTCTTCTCGCGCAAAGTGGGCAGCCTGCGCTCCTATCGCATCGGGCGGACGACATTGGCGGCGCTCGGCGCTTCGGCCATTATGTCGGTGCCGGTGGCGCTGATATTGGTGGCGCTCAGGGACGTTGTTCCTCAGGGGGCGCTTGGCTATTTGATCCGTGTATTGGCTGCGGGGGCTGCCGGCGGCTTGACCTATCTCATCGCATTACGTTTTATGGACGTGGAGGAATTGACGCTCCTGCGTCAGGCTCTTCGCCGTCCGCCCATTGCTGAGGCGTAGTACATTATGAATCACATAACGCGGATAATACGGGTACTCCTTGCGCTTGTTCTCCTTCTGTTGGCAGGTTGCGCGGGAGAAACGCAGTCTTTACCCGAGGAAGAGCACATCATTGTTCTCTGGCACGCATTTACCGGCGCGGAATCGCAAGCGCTGCAGACTCTAACGGACCAGTTCAATGCTGACAATCCTTTTAACATCGTGCTGCTTACCGAGTACCAGCAGGACATCCTTTTCAAAATCAATGGGACTACCGCTGAACATCGCCCCGACTTGGTGATTCTGTGGCCCAAAGACCTGCAAGCCTACATCACCGCTGGACTGATCGGTGCGACGCCCGATCTCTCATCTGCGATGCGACGCGAAGGCGCTGATCTGCTGCCGATGGCTGAGGCGCTGTATTCGGTCAACGATACGATGCTGGCGCTGCCTTTGGGTCTGGCGACGTATATGCTGTACTACAACGTCGATTGGTTGAGCGATCTGGCCTATATGCCTGAGACGGCAACCTGGGAAGATTTCCGCCGGACGGCTTGCGCTGCAACGAATCCTCTTGGTGGGCAGGTGGGGCTGGGATTGCCTGCCCACGCCAGTAGCCTGCTCTCACTGTTGACCTCTGGTGGTGCAGAGATCGTCGGAGCTGACGGATTCTACAACTTCGCCGATCAGTCTGGTCAGCAGACCGCGCTTGTTCTCAATCAAATTCTCAACGGCGCATGCGGTATCGTCTACAGTAACTTGGGCGATGGCATCGACCGGCTGAGCCACAGTTCGATGGCGATGCTGGTGGAGTCCAGCCTGCGGCTCGCCGACATCGGTCAGGCCGTTATCGCCGGGCGTAACTTCAAACTCGGTGTGAGCGAGCTGCCCGGGCCGGATGGACCGGGGCGGACGCTGTGGTATGGGCCGGGAATGCTGATCGTCGCGCCCGAAGGTGAGCGACGCGTTGCGTCGCTCGACGTGCTGGGGTGGTTCTATTCCACAGAGGCGCAGGCAATATGGAGCGCCAATACCGATTATTTGCCGGTGCGCCGGTCACTCGTCGAAAGCCGCTTAACTACCGAAGGCCTTATCGCTGTCGAAACGGCTTTGTTGGAGATGACGTTAAGAGCGGCGGATCAAGGAACCTGGGTATCATGGCCGCGCTTTACGGACAACATGGCATGCCGCGCTTCGCTACTGCGCGGGCTGCTTTCGATCGGACAGCAGGATGTGACGACACCAGGTGCATACATCGACACCGCCGTAACCGCCTGTAACACGGGTGTCAAACCATGAGCGATCACGTGACTAACAGCCGCTATGCAGAACAGCGTGGATTGCGATTTGTCCTGGCTATGCTGGTGGCGATGGCGTTCCTCGCTGGATGGACGCACCCGGCGGCGCAGCAGAGCGACTTTGCCTTCGATTTCTACAATGCGATCAACCGTGCGCGACTGAACGATGGTCTGGTCCCCCTCGGGCTATCGACGTTGCTGACACACGCCGCGCAACGTCATGCAGAGGACATCGCCACGCTTGGCGTCGCGTCGCACGATGGTGCGAATGGCTCCTCATATCAACAACGTATCCGTGAAGCGGGCTACCGTGCGTGGAACGATGGCTTGCTGGTCAACGAAGTGGTGTGGCTCGGGCTGGGCGGACCGGTCGATGCGCTTAACTGGTTCCACAACCGTGCCGAAGAGTGGGCGATCTTCACCGACGCACGTTATCGTGAAATTGGGGTGGGGTACGCCGAGGATGGACAGGGCGTGCGCTACTTTGTGATTACGTTCGGCGCGCGGCCTGGCGTGCTGCCCATTTTCATCAATGATGGGGCTGAAGTGACCGATTCGCCGGTGGTGGCCGTGCGCTTGACGAACGAGGAGGCTGTGCCGATGGGAGAGGGCGCGTGGATCGGCAAGGCCATTGAAGTACAGTTGAGCGACACTCCCGACTTCAACGGTGCATCCTGGCAACCCTGGGAGCCACTGTTGCCCTGGCCATTGTCTGGGGCGGAACCCGGCAAATACGCCGTCTACGTGCAGTTCCGCGACGGTGCGAATCGCACTGCCGTCGCCGAAGCCACCATTCAGCTCGTTGAGCCTGGTGAAGCGCCGCCCACACCCACGGCGTTGCCCGAACTGGGCACCGAGCCGTTACCGTCTCCTGAAACGCCATCCCTTGAAGCGGAGGGTACGCCTCAACCATCACCCGAAGGCGGAACGGAATTACCGTCTCCGCAGATCGTAACCCCCGTGCCCACGGTGGACATAGAGTTTATGGAACCCTTGCCGACTTGGACACCCCTCGTTGACCTGGAACCACCCACAACAGAAACCAAGCCGTCGAACTGGCCTGTGATCGCCGGGTTCATCCTGCAAGGTGTGGCGCTCCTCTTGGGTGCTGCCGCGTTTTTGCGTCGACGGTAATGAAATCTTGAGGTGCAACGCACTTGCTAAGTGCGTTGCACCTTTTTTGTGCCTGTATTCGGAGGTCATCGTGAAAAAACTCAAACAGCATCCCAAGTTTGGTAGCGGTATGCGCATTTGCTACGACTATGCGCTTATTTTCACCGGTTCAGTGATTGTGGCGGCGAACGTGCCATTGTTCTTGGAGCCGAACCACGTGGTTTCGACCGGCGTGACCGGCATCGGCATGCTGGCTTACTATCTCTGGGGCTGGCCCATCGGCCTGGTGACGCTGTTGCTCAATATCCCGCTGCTGTTGGCGGGCATCAGGTGGGGCGGCGGACTACGCTTTTTCATCCGTACCATCTTCGCAGTGATGGTGCTGACGGTCTCCATCGACGTGTTGAACCGTTACCTCTCTCCAATCGGCGGCGACCCACTGCTCTACACGCTCTTCGGTGGGCTGCTGGACGGCATCGGCGTTGGGCTGGTACTGCGCGGGCGTGGAACGACCGGCGGGATGGACGTCGGCGCGCAATTGCTTGCCCGCCATCGTGGAATGTCTTTTGGGCAGGTGTTGATCGGTATCAATGGAGCCATTCTGCTCGGGGCGGTGGTCGTCGTGGGTATCGTGCCGGTGCTTTACGCCTTGGTCGTCAATTTCGTCTCAGGGCGTGTGGTGGACTTCGTTCAGGAAGGTGTCGGCTACGCGCGCTCGGCGGTGATCATCTCCGACCAGCATACTGCCGTACGGCAGGCCATTTTGGAGAAACTCGGGCGGGGCGTGACGCAACTCGAGGCGCGTGGCGGATACACAGAGACAGCTCGCCCGGCGTTGTATGTGGTCGTTTACCGCACCCAGGTCACGCAGCTAAAGCACATCATCGCTTCGGTGGATCCGCGGGCTTTCGTCGTGGTTTCCGAGGCGCACGAGGTGTTAGGGGAAGGCTTTCGTTCGGTGGTGGAAGCATAGCTTTCAGCCGTCAGCTATCAGCAACATAAAAATGCGCGGGATAATAATCCCGCGCAAGCGTATGGCGTTCAGGCATTATACTTCTGCCGTTTCCCCAGCCAGCACCGTCTCCAGCGCGGTGATGGCGACTTCGAGCATGCTGTCGTCCGGTTCGCGGGTGGTGAGGCGTTGTAGTGCCAGGTTCGGGGTGATGATGGCCCGGATGATCGGATTGCTCGCGTGTTTGCCGGTGAAACGCAATACTTCGTAAGCAATCCCGGCGATGACCGGCAGGAGCAGTAAGCGCGATGCGATGCGGATCAGGAACACGGGCCGGCCCAACGGCGCAAACACGAGGATCGAGATGAAGACGACGATGAGTAGGAAGGCTGTCCCACAGCGCGCGTGAGTCGTCGAAAAGGTGCGTACACTTTCAACAGTGAGTGGCGCGCCAGCCTCGTGCGCGTTGATGGTCTTGTGCTCCGCTCCGTGATAGGCGAAGACGCGGCGGATGTCCTCCATTTGCCCGACGGCGGCGATGTAGCCGATGAGCAGGCACAGCCGGATGAGGCCCTCGACGATGTTGAAGAGCAGCGCCCCTTCCCGGACAAGCAGCCCCGCCAGGAACGACGGCAGTACCATGAAGAGCGCCGCACCGCCGAGCAACCCAATTGCGCCGGTGGCAACGCCCATGCCGCCGCTCATCGTGAACTCCGGGTCCTCAGCCTGCCCAACGACCTCGGCGGAGAAGAACAGCGCCTTCATTCCCAATCCGAGCGAATCCCACAACAACGGTATGCCGCGCAGGAACGGAACTTTGCTGAACAAGCCCCGGTAGAAAGCACCTAACGGCTCTTGTTTGACGATGATCTCGCCCTCCGGCGGTCGGACGGCGATTGCGGCGTTGTATTTGCCGCGCATCATCACGCCTTCGATGAGAGCTTGTCCGCCGTAAGACCAGCCGAGTGTTTCACGTTTTGTCGTTCCCACAGTATCTTCTGACATCAGTTCTCCTTAATTCCCAAGGTAGTAGCGACTTCAGTCGCTTTCTTTATCCCCAACGGCTGATGAAGTTTTGAAAATTAGTCCGGTAATGCGTGTACCGGCTTTTTACCCGCTGAAGGCCGGTGTATACGTGTACGCGCCGGCTTCAGCCGGTTTTTCCCGGCGATTTCAATTACCGGTTTATTTTCTCAATTTTCATCAGTCGCTTTCTTTGTCCCCAACGGCTGAAGCCGTTACTACGCCGGTTCTATATAACGCGCCGGGCCTTTTCCCATGCGCCCAGGATCGCGCGCTGTACCAGCACTTGCGCCATTTCCATGCGGTATTCAGCACTGCCACGGAAATCGCCCACGGGCTTTAGTTCGGTTAGCGATGGCGGCAGTGCGCCTGTGACCTTCTCACGGGTGAGGAGTTGGCCCTTGAGCAGGTGCTCGGTCTTGTAGAGCCGGGCGGGTTTCGCGTCCACGCCACCCACTGCGACTCGAACCTCGATGGGCAGGCCCTCATCCACGGTCACGTAAGCTGCCGCGCAGACGATGGGCTTGTCCTTGGGCGAGCGCCCGACCACCTCGAAGGTGGCGGCGCTGCGCGCCGGAGGACGCCTGACGCGCGCTTCGGTGATGAGCACGCGCGTCTTGATCAGCCGGTCGCGGTAGGCCACAAAGCTGGTGAACGGCGCGGTGTGCACCACCGGGTCGGCGTAGAGAACGTCGGTGTTGAGGACGAGCAGTGCTGTTGTGAGTGGGTCTTCCGGCCCGGCAACGATCAGCGTGCCACCGAGTGTGCCCTGCTCGCGTAGATTGCGCGATTGGGTGTAACCCGCCGCCCGCGCCAGAATCCCGTCAGCAAGCGTGCCCGCGTCAGGATGGTCGATAATGGCCTGGAGTGTGACGGTCGCGCCTATCCGCACACCGTCGACGTTGCCTTCAAGGACATCCAGTCCCGCCGCCTGCAAATCGACGACCATCTCCAACTGCGTATCCCCCTGTGCCACCGTCCACGCGCCACCGCCGATGTAGATGGCGTTGGGATTCGATTGCACCAGCGCGACGGCATCGTCTATATCCTTAGCGCGTTTATAACTCTTCACATTTCGCAACATACACACCTCCGTAGCGAATTATGAATGGCGAATTACGAATAACGAATGGGTAAACTACTCACAACCTATAGCTCACAACCCTCAACCCCAGAATTTGCGCTCTTCTTCCCACGCCTTGAGTGTTTCCCCTGACGGGCAGACGACGACGGCGGTCGCCTCGGCGGTTACGGTACCGTCGGGAAGCCGGATCTCTCCGGCGACTTCCGCCGTCCGCGAGCGCAGGCTCACGACCCACCCGACGGCTGTCAGCAGCGTTTCCGTGGGGGTGGGCCGGCGATAGCGTATCTCAAACTTGGCTGTGACCCAGAACTGCTCGTCATCCCGCCCAACGTTGATAGCGCGGCCCGTCGTTTCGTCGAGGATCGTGGCAAGAATCCCGCCGTGGACGACGCCCGGATACCCCTGGTATTGTTCGGGGATGTTCAACGGTACAATAATCTGGTGCGCCTCTGCGTCCTCGTAGAAGTGCAGATGCAGTCCCACCGGGTTCTCCCGTCCGCACACAAAACACATCCGCGACGTTCCTTGCGCTTTCCAAGAGGTTGGA
>JAFGSL010000162.1 GCA_016934645.1 Anaerolineae bacterium | reverse complement strand
TGATCTGCGCGACCTCGGTTTGCGCGAAGGTGGCGTGCTGCTCGTTCATAGTTCCTTGCGCGCGCTAGGTCACGTCGATGGCGGTCCTGACACCGTGATCCGGGGCTTGCTCGCAGCACTTGGACCCGATGGTACACTCCTGATGCCCGCGCTGAGTTATGACCACGTCACCCGTCGATCGCCCACCTTCGATGTGCGCCATACGCCATCCAACGTTGGCGCGATCCCGGAGTATTTCCGCACGCGACGGGGGACGCGCCGCAGTGTCCATCCGACGCACTCCGTGTGCGCCGTTGGTCCAAGGACGGCAGAACTGCTGGACGATCACCCATTGGACGATACCCCCTGCGGTCCACATTCCCCGTTCCACAAGCTGCGTGACGTGGGCGGGCAACTGCTGATGCTCGGCTGCGGCCTGCACGCCAACACGTCGATGCACGCTATCGAAGAACTGGTCGAGCCGCCTTATCTCTACGCCGATCCCATCACCTACCGGCTGGTCCACGCCGACGGTCACACGACGACGAAGACCTACCGTCCTCACAACTTTTGTTATCACGAACAGCGCTACGACCGCGTCGCCGATGTCCTCGGTGAACCGCTGCTCCACCGCGGGCGCGTCCTCGCTGCCGAAGTCTACCTGATCGACGTTCCCGCGATGTGGGACGCGGCGCTTGCTGCTTTGCGCCGTGATCCTCTCTATTTTGTGGATGTACGTGTGTAGTCGCGACTTTAATCGCTCTCTTGATTCTTGTATTCGCTGATTCTTACATTCTTTCGCTCACGGAGGTCTTCAATGAAGAAAAAAGTACGTATGGCCCTGATCGGCTGTGGCGGGATGGCGCGACATCATCTGCGCAGCATCCTGCTGCAAAGCGACATCACAGACATTGTGGCGCTCTGCGAACCGTCGCCGGAGGCGCTGGCAGCGACGGCGGAGATTTTCGCGCTCAACGATCTGCCCGTTCCGCCCAACGAGCCGGATTTGGACAAGCTGCTGGCGACCTACGATCTCGACGCGGTTTTCATCATCACGCCGCACGCCTACCATCACGATCAGGCTAAGGCTTGCCTGGAGGCTGGAGTGGATGTGCTGCTCGAAAAGCCGATGGTGATGAACGCCGACGAAGCCCGTAGCCTTATTGAGGCGCGCGACCGCACGGGCAAGTTGCTCGTGGTCGCGTTCAACGGCAGCCTTTCGCCGGAAATCCGCGAGGCGGTGCGGTTGCTGCGTTCCGGCGAGTGTGGCAAGCTGCTCAGCATTAGCGGGACGATCTGGCAGCGCTGGGGACCGGGCACGGCAGGCAAGTGGCGGCAGGTTCCGGAGATTGCCGGCGGCGGTTTTATGTTCGACACAGGCGCGCACCTGCTCAACACCGTGGCGGATTTGGCCGGCGAGGAGTTCGTCGATGTGGCGGCGTGGACCGACAATTACGGCCGTCCGGTGGAGACGCTGGCGGCGGTGATGGCGCGACTGGCATCTGGCGCGCTGGTCACGCTGCACGGCTGCGGCGAGACCATCCGCACGTGTACATCCGACATCCGCGTTTTCTGCGATAACGCCATCGTACGCACCGGTGCGTGGGGCCGCTGGCTCGAAATCCACCGCGATGGGGAACCGGACTTTGTCCCGATCGAACTTCCCCCATCGTTGGGCGCGTGGGAGCAGTTCCTCGCCGTGCGTAACGGTGACTTCCCCAATCCAAGCCCGCCGGAAGTAGGCTTGCGTATGGCGCGTCTCTACGACGCGATCAAGGCGTCGGCGGCGCAGGGTGGGGTGCCGGTGAAATGCTGGTAGGGAGTATGGATTATGAAGTAGGCAGACAAGAAATAGAGGGGAAGCCGGATGCGGGCGCAACATTCCGTATCCGGCTTCTTCTTACTTCGTACTCCTTACTCCTTACTCCTTACTTCTCAGCCGTCTAACAAGTTCGCCGCCGTCGATGCGGCCGGTATCCTCGAAGCCGAGGCTGGTGTAGAACTCCGCCCCGACGGTGTTTTCAGGCTCGTGGCTCAAGAAAATCTCTGTGTGACCCATTGCGCGTAGCGCCGCGACGATGGCCTGCATCGCCGCGCGTCCATAGCCCCGCTGCTGGTATCGTTGGTCCACCATCAACCGCCAGATCCACATCTCGCCGTGATATGGCCCGTACATCAGGAAGCCTATCATTGTGTCCACTTCGTTGTAGATGCCCATTGGGACAGCTCCCGGCTCGAAATGGGATTCGGCGATCGAGTAGACATTGGAGGCCACGAACTTGCGCTGCTCCGGCGCGACCTCCAGACGAATGGCGGCGTGCCAGTTTTCTTTGGTAATGGGTTTGAGTGTGATCATAGCTTTGGCGTGAATAGGCTTAGTGCCACTTCGACTCCACACGCTTGAAAGCGCGACAGACACTGGGGGATGATCCCCGTCGGCAGGTAGCGGCCCACGATACGGCCTTCTTCCTGGCCCGTGGTCTTGAACTGGAAGATGTCTTGCAACACAATAGTATTGCCCTCCAATTTCAACACCTCCGCCACCGCGGCGACTTTGCGGCTGCCATCGGGCATACGGTCTATCTGCACAATCACATCAATGGCGCTGGCGATCATTTTGCGGATTGCCAGAACGGGAAGCGCGATAGGATGCTGTGTCACCATTGTCTCCAGGCGTTGCAGGGCGTCGGGCGGTGCGACGGCGTGTATCGTTGTCATACACCCATCGTGCCCGGTGTTCATCGCCTGGATGAGATCGAGCGCCTCCGCGCCTCGCGTTTCACCCACGATGATGCGGTCGGGCCGCATCCGCAGCGCATTGATGACCAGGTCGCGGATGCTGACCTCGCCCTCGCCTTCAATGTTGGGGGGGCGGCTCTCCAGGGTGACAACGTACTTTTTGGTTTCCGATAGGCCGTGGAGTT
>JAFGSL010000161.1 GCA_016934645.1 Anaerolineae bacterium | reverse complement strand
GCACTTGGGCGTCTGGTCAATAACGGCGTTTGTGCGATGACAACGATCTTGGCAAGCGTAAGAAGTGCGTTCCACCTAAGCAGTTACGAAATTTCACTCTAAAAAGGGGGGGGTATCGGTTGCTGTATACTTCGCCCTAAAACTGGAACGCACCCTACATCTCGGACATTATTCTCGCAGCGAATCGTTTTTGGAAACCGTGGAGGTATCATCGAATCAGTCTGGGATTCTACTACACTGGGCAATTATTGATAGCTTTGGCCGCCAGCTACTTTGTGTGAGAGATTGAGTACACCGTAAACAAAGTAATCGCACAAAGGAGTAGCAAGATGGGTAGATACATCAGAACTTTCGTTCTGGCCGAGATTTCCCCATCCTGGTCTCCTGACGGGCAGTACATTGTCTTCAACCACGAAGTCGCATGCACATCGCAAATCGTTTTGGTACGTGCAGATGGCAGTCAATGGAAGGAATTAACTCCTTTAGGCGTCCCCAACGATAACAAGGCACCTGACTGGCGCATTATAAGGTAAAACCGCATCAACTCAACCTCATCGCTCCCGCGGTATTTTTGGTCAAACAAAAAGCCCATCACATCGCGATGGGCTTTTACATTGAGTACATTCTGTACTCGGACGGGAGCGACGGGATTCGTTCGACCACGTGTAACACACGATTATGTTTTATCCTGGTAGGTTGGGATAGTCGGTTCCGTCTGTACTACTGGTAAGTTCATATACAAGTACAAGTAGTATACTCTTTCCGGTTTGTTTGACTGCCACAACTCAGTTTTTCAGGTTTCCTGCCTACCAAGTCATTGCGATTTTCCCCGCATTACGCGCACTTACGGTACGGCACAAGACATAAGTAGCGCCCAGCGCCAGCCCCACAATCCACAAACCACCGCGCACGACCAGGTGGTATTGAGAGGCATTATCCAGCTTCCTAGTTCCCGTTATACAGGTGACATTTGACGAGCACACCGTCGGCGTCAATGTCCTGGGGCGCTTGGTCCTTGCATATCTCCATAACGTGGGGACAGCGTCCCGCGAACTTGCAGCCCACCCTCATATATTCCTCTTCCTCGGTCTCAGATAGCTTGATCCGTGTATCCCAGCGCTTTGTCGGATCTGCTTTGGGGATTGACTCTTGCAGTAGTTGCGAGTAGGGATGTTTGGGTTCCCTCAGGACTTTTTCTACTGGCCTCATTTCGACGATATTGCCCCTGAACATAATCGCGATGCGCTCGCTCACGTAGTAAACGGTCGCCAGATCATGGGTGATGTAGAGCAACCCCAGGTCAGTCTCTTCCTTGAGCCTCCTGAACAGGTTGACGATCGACATTCTCAACGATGCATCCACCATCGAAACCGGTTCATCGGCAATGAGCAAGCCTGGCTTAGTCAACAAAGCTCTGGCAATGGAGATGCGTTGCAGTTGTCCGCCGGAGAACTCGCTGGGATATTTTCCGGCGAATTCGTCGTACGTAAGTCCCACCAACTGTAACGTCTCGTCGATCAAATCGATGGCTTCACGTTTAGTTGTCGCCATTTTGAAGCTCTGGATGGTCTCGAAAAAATAACGGTAATCAGGAAGATCGGGATCACCAGCAGCCTGTCACCGACAAACATCAATACTCGGTCGACAGAGCCTCCTTATATATCCGGCGATCATACCAACCAGGACGGCGATCACCCGTGAGATCAATCCGGCAATGAGCGAGATGATCAAGGAATTGCGCACTGCAAAGGTAGCCTGCCAAAAGATATCCTGCCCGTTCGAATCGGTGCCGAGCCAGTGTTCAACCGATGGCTTTGTGTCTCGGGACAACATTCCACAGCGTAGGGTCATAAGGCGAAAAGATGGACAGGAAGGCCATGATCAGGATAATCACAAGTACGCCAAAGCTGAAGCAGAAGCGATAATCTTGAAATAAGTCTCTAAGAATTTTAACGGAACGGGCCTCCTTACGTGTATCTCACCCGCGGATCAAACAAGGGATAGGTCAAGTCGACAACCAGGATTGCCGTAGTAAGACCAACGATAGAAAAGATAGTGATTCCCATGATCAGGTTGTAATCCCCATTGATGATGGCTCTATACAGCAACATTCCCAGGCCAGGATAACCATAAACGATCTCTGTAATCAAAGCTCCGCTGAAGATTTGCCCAAGCGAAAGCGCCAGGCCAGTGATTTGCGGCAGTAAAGCGTTACGGATGACGTACTTGCCCACGATGCGGCCTTCTTTAACACGGCCCAGTTTGGCGTACTGGACAAAATTTTCCGCATTGACGTTCTGCACAATCAGTTTCATCGTTTGGAACGTGACCGCTCCTCCCAGGACGGTTAACGAAACGGCAGGCAAGATCGAATGCCAGAGGACATCTTTGATAAAGGCCCAGGTGAAGGCGGGGATAGCTCCCAATGACGACCCGCCTGTAATGGGGAACCAGCGCACGACATAGGCAAAGATCAGGAGCAGTGCAAAGGCGAAAATGTAATAGGGCAGCGGGCGTATCACCATGGCGACGGCATCCAAGAGCCGCGACCAACCTTTACGCGTATAATAGCCCGCTAAACCACCAATGATATTCCCTACTATCGTCGTGATGGCAGTCGCGGTCAGCAGGAGCCCCAAAGGCCAGGGCATGGCGGTGGCAATGAGCTTGTTAACGCGGGTAGGGAATTGGAAGAAGGAAACGCCGAAATCGCCATGGAATAGCCTGCCCCAAAAGGCCCAGTATTGATCGAGCCAGGAGCCTTCTAGACCATACATCTCAGTCAGATCAGCGATGATGCCGTCCATCGCGCCTGGCTCCAATGTTGAACCGCGTCCCCTCATTTCACCGATCATTCTCATGATAGGGTCATTCGGGGTGAATCTAGGAATGAGGAAAACAACAGTGATGCCCAGCCAGATGACTAGAAAGTATTGAATCAGGCGAGGGATAAGATATCGTTTCAGAAATGTCACGGCAACTACCTCACTTATCTAAAGGAATCCTGGACGGGCGTCTTGCCCGTCCAGGAATTGTACCGCCGGCCAACCTATTTGCCAGTGGGTTTCAGGAATGGAGTTGTGTACTTGAAGTTGGGCCAGTGTGTATAAGGCTCATTGTAGGCATTTTCGCTGCCAGGCCAGTTGGTCCAGTAGTGCTCGTCCCAGCCGACAAAGCCGAGATATCCGTAGGTCGGGACACCGGGCATATTCTTGACCGCTTCCTTAAGGCCCTCAATGCCCACGGCGATGACGGTTTCTGCATCGAAGGGATCACTCTCGCGTAGACTCTTGATGATGGCGTCCATCTCATCGCTTGACCAGCGCGAGTATATACCCTGGGTGCGTTCTCCAACGGGCTTTTTATAGGCGGAATTCCATCTATCGAGCACGCGATACATGTCGGGTCCCGCGCCCCAAGGCTCCTGCGCAGGCCAAGCGCCGCTTACATCAAAGTCGCCGGTAGCTCCCAAACCATCGCCATTTTCCGTTGTATACATCTCGGCATCGATGCCGAACTTCTTCCATTGCTGCACGGCAGCTGCGGAGTTGCGCGCATCATGGTTGGAAAGCACAGTGCCACTCATAAATGAAATCTTCCAGGGCGTTCCATCCGGCAGCAGCCACTTGCCGTCCGCGTCCTTCGAGAAGCCGTTCTTCAGGAGCAATTTCTCGGCGATATCCGGGGCATACTTGTACCACCCCAGTCCGAAAGCCTGTTCGATAAATTCCGGCGCATCCGAGAAGACATAGCCACGGCTCCTGGCGTAGTCTGCGACGCGCTGCGGCGCAGTGGGATCATACGGCGCAAAAGTTTCGCCATCACCCACATCGATAGTGAAGGACTTCAACCAGTCTTGCATCGGCCGGATGTAGTCTCTGGGGTATGGGCCTAGGTGCGGAACGTGCACTGGGCTCAAAGTACCGGAGGAATCGACGGCGATGCTCGTGTACTCGATGATATCAATCGCCAGCACCAATGCCCAGCGGACATCGACATTATCGAAGGGTGGCCTGGCGGTGTTGAAGAGGATGCCAGTGATGCAGGGGTCGTTGTTGACCACGAAGGGGAAGGTTGGTTGGTAGGCACGGGAAGTCGTGGCCTGCGCTAACAGCGCTTTGAGACCATCGGCTGAGAGTTCCGCCACATCCAGTTGATGCGTCAATTGCGACAAGATTTGTGCGCCTTCATCGGCAAAATACTGATAGATAACATACTTGGGCTGAGGCTCGCCATACATGATGCCGGTCGGGCTCTTGTCCCAATCTTCACGCTTTTCCCAGGCTGTCCAGCTCCCTTGAGGATCAAAGCTGTGCAGCTTGTATGGCCCACAGCCTACATACGGATTAAAGGTGAACTGAACCGGGTCTTCTTCCTTCTCGAAGATGTGCTTGGGGAAGAACCGGGTGCAGCCCCAGCGGTCGAGGAAGGTGGTGTGGAAGCGGGAGTTCGACTGCTTTAGCTCAAATTTGACGGTGTAATCATCCAGGGCAGTCACAGCGGCGACGTTATCCACAAAGAAGCTGTGGGCATTGAAGCCCTCATGCTCTATAAGCGACTCGACCGTATAGACCACATCGGCGGCGGTGAATGGTTCGCCATCCGACCAGGCGACGCCCTTGCGGAGAGGAACTGTGCATTCAGTGAAGTCTGTGTTGTACGTCGGGTCTCCATCTGCTACACCGTTGATAATATCGCCAGTGGCAAAGTCAACCGACCAGAGTGGCTCATCAGCCAGGTTCTGCATGCCACGATCTTGCCATTTCCAACCAACCCATTGGTTGAAGTTGTCGGGCGAACCGACACGCCCGGTGAGTTGCCTGGCGATCAGCGTCTCACTTCTAGGGAAGGCGCCAAGCACAGCAGGCACTTCTTCTTTGACCACGGGTTGTGGCGTAGCCGTCACGACCCTTTCGACAACCTGAGTCTCGATGACTTTCTCGACGACCGGCGTGCCCTCGACGATTTTGATCACTTCCTTTTCAACTTCAACCGTTTCTCTGATGATTTGAGGCGTGGGGGTGCTGCAGCCCGCCACAATCATCCCGGCTGTGGCCATGGCCGCGGCTTGCAGGAATTCCCTGCGTGTGAGTTTCTTTCTACGCTCCTTCATTTTTTCCTCCAGATATTTCTTTACTAAAACTAAATGTATTGACTGACTTCAGAGTAGGGTAAATAGTTTTGATATGTGGTTATATTACTCCTCCTTTCATTGCTATTAATAGTGTTACTATGGACAGTCAGATAAAATTTTGGACAGAATCACGTCAAATCAAGCGTGAAATCTAAGGCAAGTGTCAAAATCATTATCTGAACATCTATAGTATCGTTTACCGGCGGAATTCAAAAAATGCGATTCTAGGGCATAGTATAGGCTAGATTAACAAATTGCCCACAGGTGTTCAACGACAATTAGAAGACTTTGTTGGGCATTCTCAGGATGGGGCCAGGATAGCCAAGGGAGAGGGAGGGATGTTGTCCTGGGTTTACTCGATGTCTCCAACCACTGAACTGCGCGGGGCAAGTTCATAGCAGCTGCAGTAGCCAAATGTTGCAGGTGGGTCTTGGCCAAGCCCAAATAGCGTGACCGTCGCATGCCAAACGCGCGGGTGCCTTGGGAGAGGGTACCTTCAATCCCGGCACGTTTCTTGTAATGTTGCTTGAAGGTTTCGGTATCCTGGCGATCCCGCGCAAATTGAAGGATCTGGTAATCCGCCCGGGGCTT
>JAFGSL010000160.1 GCA_016934645.1 Anaerolineae bacterium | reverse complement strand
GATCATAAAGCACGTTGGCTTGTGCCTGGAACCCTCTGGGATCGGACAGATAACTCCCCGGGAAGCAGATCGAATTCGCGTCTCGCTTCCGTGCTGCGTCGGTCAAGGCCAACCAGAAAGCCTGACCATTGTCATCACTTATCATGGGAGTCAGACAGCCAATGGTCGGACGCCGGTTGCGCAAGCTGGCGCCGGTCGATTTGTCTGTTCGTTGGTTGTTTTCCATGGGTACATTTCCTTCTGGAGTTTAGAGCTTATTCGGAATTGCTCGGCGCGGATTGCCAATGAATCCGTCGAAACCGGCCTCGCGGGCGCGCTTCATCTCTTGCTGAGACGTGTTCGCCGTGACCACCGCCACGCGCGTGCCTCTCAACGTCGGGTCGGCGCGCAGCTCGGCCAACACCTGGTAGACATCCTCATGCGGGAGGCCAATGTCCAACAGGATCAGGTCGGGCCGGTGTTTGACGTCGGCCATGGACATGGCGCGCACAAAGGCCACCACCGCCCGGCCAGACGGATACCAGTGGCAAAAGTCAGCCTGACCCCGCAAGTCACCTCCCAAAAACACAGCATGCGCCCCTATCTTTTTAGTCTTCGGCATCTTCCAGTTCTTCCTCACGGTGAGCGCTGTCTGGCTTCAGGGACTCGATACCCAACCGCATATAGCCCTGCGCGCCACCTAGCACCCGAACCAATTCTTCTGTGGCAATGCGCATCAGCGACTCTATGTCTGTCGCACGCTGGACCGCATCGGTGATTTCACGGGTCAGGCGCTCACGCGCCGCGCGGCGCTGGGTATCTTGATACAACCGCGCCCGTTCCATCGCCTGGGAGACCTGCTCGGACAAGGATTGCAGCAGCGCGACCTGATCCGGCGTCCACGCGGTGTTCCCCGCGGGCAGTTGCGCATCGAGAACCGCAATGACCCGGTCGCCGCTCTTGATTGGCACGGCAAGCGTTGCCGCTCGTGTGTCCTCGGTGCGATCGCCCTGCATCAACTGCCCAGTTTTCGCTGCCTGAGCCGCCTCTTGACTCCACGCACCCTCAGCCGGCAGCACAAGGCCCTTTTGCTTGACAAAACCCAGCCCGCCCTGTTCACTCAGCAACGTACGCCAGGCCTCGCCGGTCAACTCGCCATAGGCGCGCTGTTGGGCAGCCAGGCTTTCCTGTGCCTCGTAGAACAATCGCGCATTGCTGATGGCTAAGGCCACCTGGTCGGCCAGGGTTTGCAGCACGCTGATGTCCTCCTGGGTGAATGCCTCGCGTTCCGTCGTCTGCACATCAAGCACGCCGATCACCTCGCCGCGTGAACGCAGCGGCAATGCGATCTCGGAGTGCGTTTCAGGCAGGTCAGGATTGTTGAAGAAGACCGCATCTTGCCCTACGTCGAGAGCAATCCGCGGCTCACCGCGCGCCGCAACATCGCCCACAATGCCCTGCGCGCCAACGCGCAGACGGTGACCACGCGCCAACATACGCTGCCCGCCCTCGCTAGAGGCTGCTTGCAGCACCGCCCACTCACCGGCGGGATCGACAAAAAAGAGGCCCGCGTGATAGAAACCCATCCGCTCGCTGATCAAACGCACCGCTGTCGTCAAAAGTTCATCAATCTCCAGAATAGAAGAGACACTCCGGGCTACTTCGGACGTGGCTTCCAGGTAACGCGCGCGGCGTGACAGAACCTCGGTACGTTCGGCAACCGCGCGCTCCAAATCCGCACGCTGCGCTTCCAAATCGTGTGCCATACGCTGGCTTTGCTTTAAAGCGGCCGTCATGCTGGGAACCACATAGCCGATCCCAGCTTGTAACAAAACCATGATCAACAACAAAACCGCTGTGTTCGTCACCCAACCGGCCAAATCGGTCGAACTCACCTCGTTCTCCGGGGGGATGCTCACCCAGCCTGAAGAAAAGGCTATCGTCAAGAAAATCATCGTGATTAAAACAAGGAACGAAACCAGCACACGGCCACGACGGTTCAAAAACAAGGACGCCATGCCCACCAAGCCCAGTAAGAAAACACGTCCGCTTCCCCCACGTCCATCCTGGAAGAAATCAAGAAACCCTATGATATAAACGAATGCTAGAAAAACACCGACCCGCACCAGGTAAGGACCTCTTCGCCAGAATGCAACCGCCGCTAAAAGACCGTAGGTGACCAAATAACTGGGGATAAACCACATTGTATTGGTCTCATAGGCATAATACGAGCCGGCAATGACCGCTAGAGGCCCAACGATCACCAGCGCCAGCAGCACGCCGCGAATAAGCTGTTGCTGCCAGGCATGAATATCCTGGTTTTCAGCTATGCTTGCGTTACGTCCATTACCCGTATCGGTCATAATGCTCACCCACCTGTTATACCTTATCTTGATCCACTTCACGCACCAGGCGAATCGTGGCTTGTTCGAGGCCTAACACTTGCTGGATTTGGTCAACCGATGTTTTGAGCACGGCTTCCAGATCAAGTTCTTGTCGGATGCGCCCACTTACCTGGCTGAACAATTGTTCACGCGCCGCGCGGCGCTGCGTATCCCGATAGAGTCGCGCACTTTCCAGAGCTACGTTCAACTGCTCGGTCATCGCTTCCAGCAGTTCAATTTCTTGCGCGCTCCATGCCGTGCCGTCCGGTTTACGCCCATCCACCACGCCAATCACTTCATCGCGCACACGAATTGGAATCGATAATAAAACCGGCTGATCCTCACCGATGATGTTGGTACCAGCTTCCAAAGCCGCCACCATCTGCGGTTCCAACAGATCAGCGGTACGTACGCCCTGACCGTCGCTCAAATAGCCCAGGTCGGGCTGAGCGCGGAGCAAATCCTGCCACGCTGCACGGCTCAATTCAACGTAAGCCCGACGCTCGGCCTCAATACTCGCTTCTACTTGCTGAAATAAATGCGCGTTATTGATCGCCAAAGCAATCTGATCGGCGAGCGCCTGCAGGGTGGCGACATCCTCATCGGTAAACGCATCGACCATCCCGCTCTGCACATCCAGTACGCCAATGATCGCACTACCGAGACGCAAGGGTAGGACGATTTCGGAACGCGTGTCAGGAAAGTGCGGATCGTTGATAAATGAAGCATCTTGGCTCACATCACGCACGACACGCGGCTTGCCCTGTTCGGCCACATCAGCGACAAGTCCTTGTACGCCCACCTGCAAGCGGTAACCCTGGTCAACCAACTGCCGCCCACCAACGCTAGATGCGGCCCGCAACTCGGCCCATTCACCATCCCCTTCGATCAGGAACAATCCGGCGTGGTAAAAGCCGAACTGCTCGCCAATCACCTGCACCACGTTGTCAAGCAACCGTGGTAAATCACTGACCGCTGTCGCCGCATCCCGTGCCACCACCGCACTGGCCTGCAAATAGCGCGCGCGACGTTCCAGTGTTTGGGTCTGCGCCTCAAGCACGTCGCGGTTGCGTTCCAAGGCCAGGTTGCTTTCTTCAAGGGCTTCAGCGTCTTGCCGTGCGCGTTCATAGCTGGCAGCAATGCGGCTCACCGCGGTACGAAGCAACAAGCCAGACGCAATGTACGCAATCGTCAAGATGATCAGATCACTCAACGGAGCCGCCGCCCCATATGATGTCGTGATCAGCCCGTTGCTCTCAGCAACAAACAGGACATTAGTAATCACCACACTAGCGGCAGTGAAAAACACCATAACGTGTGTGGTAGACACCACTGCAGTGATGATAATCACCAGGAAATACCCCATCATCGCCGTGTCACGGATACCATCAAAAAGCCAGGCAGGGAACGTAAATGCTGCTAATAACAATAAAGGAGCCAGAACGCTAACAAGTAGAATGCGTCTGAAATGAATGAGTACCAAAAGCAATGCAAAGAGCACTCCCGCGACAATAAAAAGCACAGGAATAAGACCGGACCAGGATTCGACGATTCCCAGGATTATGCCCCCCACAGTGGCAGCAACCATCACGACCCAGACAACAATGGTCAGCACCACAGCCCGTTCTGTCTTTTGCGCGTCTCCTTCGAAGACAGGGGGTGTAAAAAAGCGTTTAACGCGGTTCCACATATACCCACCTCGGTTAGTCGTCATCCCCGACCTCCTGTCGCCGTCTCCCCGCCCCGTCCTTCACCAGCCAACCGAACGACCACGCGATCCAGCCCCAAGGCCTGACGCATCTCGTCTGCCGCAACTTGCAACACGGTCTCCAATTCCAGGCTCTCACGCATCCGTGTCGCCACTTGGCCCAAGGTCTGCTCACGTGCAGCGCGAAGCTGTGAGTCCTGGTAAAGCTGAGCGCCTTCCAAGGCAGTGCTCAACTGTTCAGTCAGGGCTTGCAGCAGGCCGATTTCTTCTCCTGACCATGCTGTGCCATCGGGTTTGCGACCATCGACCACGCCAACCACCTGGTCGCGCACTTTGATCGGGATAGCCAGCGTCGGTGTATCATCCTGGCCTGGCTCAACCTGCCCTGTAGATAACGCCGTTTCCATTTCCGGTCGCCAGACAGCGACGTTTTGCACAGTCGTGCGTCTATCGCTGACAAATCCCAAGTCAGCTTGAGACTGGAGCATCGTCAGCCACGCGTCACGGGTTAACTCACCATAGGCACGCCGTTCTGCATCCACACTCTCTTGAAGTTGCCGGAACAGTCTGGCATTGCGTACAGCAGTGGCCACCTGATCGGCCACGGTCTGCATCACAGATACGTCTTCCTGGGAGAAAAATGCCTCCTGCTCACTCTGCACGGTCATTGCGCCGATAACCTGGCCACCGGCACGTAAGGGCAAAGCCAACTCGGAACGCGTATCCGGCAAGTTAGGGTTGCTGAAACGCACTGCCGCCTCACCGACATCAAGCTGAATGTCAGCCTGACCACTGAGCACACAACGCCCAATCATCGAATCGCCACCCACGCGCAACTGGTGATGGCGTGCCAGCATCGCGCGCCCGGCCTCACCCGAGCCAGCACGCAAAATCGCATATTCACCGGCTTCATCCGTCAAGAACAAACCCACGTAGTACAAAGTGAAACGCTCGCGTACTAATTCGACTACTTGGGGCAACAACACCTCGATATCAAGTTCAGATGTCGTTGCGCTAGACACCTCCGCCGCTGTCAGCAACGCCTGCGTGCGTTCCGCTACGCGCTGCTCCAGACCGGCCAACGTCTCGCGCAATTGCGCGGTCATCTGATTAAACGCCTGGGCCAGGGTAGCAATCTCATCCTGCCGCTCGGCCACAGTCGCCTGGCGGGTCAAGTCGCCCGCGCTAATCACTTGTGCCGTCGTCGCAAGTTCGTTAATCGGTTCCGAGATACGTCGCGCGATCCATAAGCCTAGTCCGCCAGCCAAAGCCACAGCGACAACAAGTGCGCCCAGTGTCACAAACAGTGTAGTATAAGCCAGCGTCAATGCCTCCCTCACAGGCTGCTCGGCAACAACTCTCAACGTCTGATCGCCCAATTGAATGAGTTGATATGCCAGGGCAACACGAACACCGCTCAATCCCACCGTCAATGCACTGGCGTCGGGCAAAACGAATTCCGTCTCCCGCAGAACGATGGATGGGTTTCTATGCGCCACAACCCTATTCTGCGCCCCGATCACGTAAACGACACCGCTGCCACTGACCTGGGCACTAGCCATCAGATCCCACACTGTCTTGAAGCGAAAATCTGCCACAAGTACACCATTAAACTGACCGGAGCGAAGATCAATGATCGGCACCGAAATCGTCATAAACGGCTCGCCTGTCACCTCATCGAATTCTACAGGGCCATAATATATCTCCCGAGTGGCTTTTGGTCGCTCGAACTCATCTTCACCCGAACGATTCTCCAAAGATGTTGCATCATACGTCTTGAGCCGTGAAACGCGAAATGTTTCTTGTCCCGAGCTATTTACCAGGATTAGTTCCTGATAGACACCTTGGTACGCCAACAACGCGGTAAGCTGGTTAGCTTGCTCTTCTTGCGGTAACTGTTGCAGTGCACGAACCTCGGTCAAGACGCGCAGTTCGTTCTCGCGTTCGAGGATAAACGATGCGACATCAGAAGCAACACGACGCGCAATCTGACTTTGCAACTCCAAAGCCTGTGTCCGCTGAGCCGTTAAACTATATCCCACCAAAACGACACCCACCAAAAGCAACGGGATTACGGCTAAACCGATAAAAGCAACGGTCAGACGAGCACGTAAGCTGTTTCGCATATCACGATCTCCTCATACACGAGACTACACAATCTCAGTACAATATGTCATCAGCCACCTGAAGTATCGAATCTGGCATCTCTAGTCCTATGGTTTGCGCCGCTTTCATGTTGACCGTCAAAAACAAGCTGGAAGTTTCGACTGGTAACTCACCAGGATTGGCACCCTCGAAGATTTTCTGAGCTAACACCGCCGCCATCTCCCCGGTTTGGAAACTATCATCCGCATAACTGAAAAGCGCGCCTTGTTTTGTCTGCCCCAACGTGTGACCAATCACCGGCAACTTGTGCGCATTGGCAAAATCCAATATGGCCTTGAAGCTGTTATTGTTCACCAGATCCGGCATCATCTGAATCGCATCGATGCCCAAATCGGCTGCCTGATCTAATTTACTCAACTCGGCAGAGATGTCCTCAGGGCTCTTAACCTGCACCTCAACAAGCGCGACACCGAGTAGAGTCGTTACTTCACGTATCGGGGGCAAGCTGCTGGCCGCAGTCGAATAATCCGGATCGTAGAAAATGCCCAGGCGCTTGACTTGCGGAGCCATCTGCGTCAAAAACTCAACCCGCTTGCCAAAATACGCTGAATCGGGGCGGTTGATCCCCGTGACATTACCTCCAGGCGCCTTGATCGATGCTACCAGGCCCGTTTCAACAGGCTCGGTCACCATCGCAAAAAGAACAGCGATATCTGTACCCTCTGTCGCCTGCAGCGCCACTTTGGCAGCGCCTGTCGTCGTCGTCAAGATCAAATCCACATCATCCTTGACAAATTGCTGTGCGATTTGGGTCATTTTTTCGGTATCGCCCTCTGCAGCTTCAAACACATAGGTGATGTTCTCACCTTCGATATACCCCAGTTCACCAAGTTTAGCTTTGAAGCCATCGAAGACACTATCAAAGGTACCCACACCGGAGAGTAACCCAACTCGATAGTTCTTCTTTCCTCCACCATTCCCACTACATCCACTGATCAACAGGATGACAATGACAACCAACATCCAGGTCCAACTAGGTCTACGCTTCATCTTCCACCTCCCATACAGTAAAAATTGTCCGAATCGCAAAAATTAGTCTTTTCTCTCCGGCACTGCCAATCGGACGACCAAATCGTCCAAATCTAACGCTTGGCGCATCTGCTCGGCGGCGGTGCGCAGCATCGCTTCCATATCCAAAGTTTCGCGGATTCGGCCCGTTACCTGACCAATGATCTGCTCGCGCGCAGCACGGCGTTGTGAATCCAGATAAAGCTGTGCGCCTTCCAAGGCTGTGCTCAACTGCTCGGTCAACGTCTGCAACAAGCCAATCTCTTCTGCCGACCACGCAGTGCCATCTGATTTGCGCCCGTCGATCACGCCGATCACCTGCTCGCGCACACGGAGGGGCAAAGCTAAAGTTGAACCATCCTCGTTCAGGGCCTGCTGGCCTCCCTGTAGCGCGATCTCCATCTCAGGCCGCCAGACTTCACCGGCCGGGGCGATAGCGGTACCATCATCGTAAAAGCCCAAGTCCTGACGAGACTGGAGCAAATTCAGCCATGCCTCACGCGACAAGTCACCCATCGCGCGCCGCTCGGCTTCGGCGCTCGCCTCGACCTGCTGTAACAACCGCGCGTTGCTTACCGCCATCGCCACCTGATCGGCCACAGCCTGCAAAGTGGTAACGTCCTCATCTGTGAAGGCCTGACGTTCGGTGCTCTGAACGTCCAGCACACCCAAGATCTCACCACCTACACGCAATGGCACCGCCATCTCGGAGCGGGTTTCAGGTAAATCGGGGTTGTCGAAAAAGACAGCGTCCTGGCCTACATCCAGAGCTATGCGGCGCTCACCTCGCGCAGCCACATAGCCCACAATACTCTGCGATCCCACTTCCAAGCGATGCTGGCGCGCCAGCATCCGCTGCCCACCTTCACTCGACGCCGCTTGCAAGACCATCCACTCTTTGCTGGCATCGAGCAAAAAGAAGCCGGTATGATAGAAGCCAAACTGTTCGCTGATCACCTGCACCACACGCGGCAGCAATCGCGCCAAGTCCCCACTCGCCAACTGTGCCTCTTGGGCTACAGCCGTCGCTGCGCCCAGGTAGCCGGTGCGGCGTGCCAACTCGCGAGAGCGCTCTTCAACCAGTTGTTGGAGACGCTGGCGCTGCTGTTCCAGATCGGCAGAGGACTGGCGAGCGCGCGTCAGCGCATCGCGCAAACCGCGCATAGTCAGAGACAACAACACGGCAGCCATAATCAGATTACTGAGCATAATGGAAATATCAAACACCGGGCTGGCGACGAGAGGGGTAGGAATGACAGTCCCCATCCGCTCTATCACAAAGACGGCGCTTATCACCAGGCCACTGGCCACAATTAACCAAACAATCGACCTCCAGCCAAACAGTAGCCCGGCCACAAGGACAACCACAAAATAACTCGACGGCGATTGATGGTTCAATCCACCGGTCACGAACAGCAATCCGGTCGCAACCAACCATAGATTGATCAAAAACAGGTTACCGGCAAGGCGCACCCGGCCAGCGCGTAGTAAGTACAACATCGCCCCCACCAATACCAACAACACAACCACAGGCACAATCGCCGCCTGTACATTGGTCAACAGGATCAACGGTGATGACGCTAACACAACGCCCATCTCAGCCCACAGAATCACATTCAACAGTGATGCCGTGCGGCGCGTTTCTTCGTCCCCTTCGATCTCGGGGAGGGCAAACCATCGTTTGAGTCGTTCCCACATCGTCATTGT
>JAFGSL010000159.1 GCA_016934645.1 Anaerolineae bacterium | reverse complement strand
TTTCCAAGCCCAAGTATGGTTAAAAATGGCTCTTTTACAATCTAATATCCGGCCCATTGCGATCTACTGACTATCGTGCTTGTCCTGTCAGTTGTGGCCACTCCGTCGGGCCGAAGCTGACATTTTGTTTGAAGTTGAACGTCAACTGCCCCTCGTCAAAGTGGCAGGTCAGTGTCACGCAGAAAGGCGCCTCGTAGAAGTAGACTTTCGCCGTGTAGGTGTTTTCGTCCGTCCACGCGCCGCTGGCCGCGATTTGCCCTGCCACCTCCCAGCCGAGCTGCACAGTCCCTTTGATCCACGTGCCCTGCCCGCATACGATGCGTTGCACGCCCTGCGCGTTGCGAAGTGTGATCGTTGCCTCGCCCGTGTCAAATTCGCAGGTGACAGACTTTAGCCTGGGCACATTCTTCTCAAAGACGAAGCGCTTTCCTGTCACGCGCGCCGCTGTCGGCGATGTGGTCTCCCCTGCAACGAGCGGCAAAGCCAGACTTGCCAGTTTTTGTTCCAATGCTATCTGCATCTTGCCATCGGCCGGTAGTGGATCGGGCTGCATCGCCGGCAGTAGATGTTTCCACACCAGGTTGAGCACGGCCTGCATATCGCTCACCCCACTGGTGATGGCGACCACGGCATCCTGATCGGGCATAACGATGCAGTATTGCCCGTGTGCGCCGTCCCCGCGATAGACGTTCTGCGGCTGGCAGCGCCAGAATTGGTAGCCGTACCCCTGCGCCCAGTCGGTAGCCTCATTTGGGGCGTTGTCGATGTGCGAACGGGTGGCCTCTTCGACCCATGCTTCGGGCAATAACTGCTCGTCGTTCCACTGCCCCTTTTGCAGATACAGTTGCCCGAATTTGGCGATATCCTCCGTCTTGATGTTCAGCCCGAAGCCGCCGAGGTTGATGCCGCGCGGGCACGTGCCCCACGTCGCGCCCTCGATGCCCAACGGCACGAAGATGCGCTCGCCCAGGTAATCCAATATCGTTATACCGGTCAGCTTTTGGACGATAGCCGACAGTATGTAGGAAGCACCGGTATTGTAAAGGAAGTGTGTCCCCGGCTTGTACTTCACCGGACGCGCCAGGAACGCCTTGACCCAGTTGCCATCTCGCCGCCGGTGGAGATACTCCGTCGTGTCCTCCGCGTGCCCGGTGCACATCGCCAATAGATGGCGGACGCGCATTGCTGCCAGGTTGCGGCTTACCTTCTTCGGCGCATCTTCCGGGAAGAACGAGAGCACCGGATCATCCACCGAGAGGAGGCCGTCAGTTACCGCTAATCCCACGGCGGTTGACGTGAAGCTCTTGCTCAACGAGAAGAGCACGTGCGGGTATTCCGGCGCGTAGGGCGACCACCATCCCTGCGCAACGACAGCCCCGTGACGCAGCAGCATAAAGCTGTGCAGGCTGTCGATGTCCTTTTCTGTCGCCTCGACGAACGCGAGAATGGCCGGCGACGCAATGCCTTGCGCTTCCGGGGTGCTGTGTGTGAGTGTTTTGTTTGTCATAAAGTCTCCTGTTGATCAAAGTTTAAACGGCAAAGACTACAAAAGTCTCAGTAGATCAGATTTTGTTTGGTCTGGATCGCCAGATCCAGACCAGAACGGGGATCTGGCGATCCCCTCGGAGCATTTTGTGATCTACTGAGTCTTGGTTTCCTGTGAATCTTCGCGTCACGGTTGCCCCATAACCGCGACGAAGTAGTACGTGTCACCTGCAGCGACGGCGGCGACACCCATCTCCGTCATCGATTCGCTCACGATCTGGCTGCGATGTGGCCCATCCGGCGTCTCGCTCATCCACCACTCCATGGCGAATTGCGGCGATGCCCCGGTGACGGTGATCTCCGTGACGTCCGTGGAACTATACCCGGCACGTTCTACGCGCATTGCCAACGTCGAACCGTCAGAGCCGGTTTGCGTCAGTTCGCCGTGCTCGGCGCAATCGAGGGCGTGAAGCAGCGCTGCTTGCTTCAGTTGTTCATTGTATGTGTAGGCGGGCAGTCCTTGTGCGACCCGTTGCTGGTTGATCAGTTGCGTCAGTTCTTCCGACCAGGCCACGATTTCGCCGGTTGCCGACGGTGTCTCAGCAGGCGCCTCCGCTGTGGCGGGCGCGCCTGTCTCGCCAGGCGTACCCGTTCCGACGGGCGTACCCGTTCCGACGGGCGTTGCCTCGACCTCCGTTGTTTCGGCGATGGTGACCAGTGGCCCGTAGACCCAGGCGACTTCGCCATCGTAGCGGATTTGCACCCAATCGCCTTCGGTGCCCAGATATTCCGCCTGCCCGTCGGGGTCGATATACCCGATTTTCTCGTAACTGGTATCCGGCCCGGTGCGCACATTGACTCCATCCACACCGGCGATGATATACGGCGTGGGTGTCGGTGATGGCGGGATCGCTGTAGGTTCGGGGGTGGGGGAAGGCGATGGTGGTTGCGGAGTCGCTGTGGGGGTTGTGGTGGGCGGGATGACGACTGGCACTGTGGGAGAAACTGTTGCCTGCGGTGAGGGCGTTACAACGGCATCACCTTCACCCGCAGGTGGGGAGGAGGCAGGTTCACCCCTAAAGCTGTACCAGACCAGGGCAACTGCCAGGCCCACCACGAGCAACCATCCCAGGACCATCAAACCATCGCGCCACCAGTTTTGCCGGGAAAACAAGCTCCTATCCACGTCGGCACCTCCTTTCAGTGTTGCACGTCTACTTTTCTATATGGGCCTCCGCCTACATATAAGTATACACCGGTAACCGGATTTTTTTAATGTGCAATGAAGTGTCGCGAATTGCTCTTTTGAACGCTTCCGGCGGATCACAATCCGCCGTTTTCGTATCAACGCGGGACTGTGATCCCGCGTTGACCTATATAGGTTTTTGATCTCTGGCGAGTTGTTGTACCCCCAGCAACCCTATGACCAAACACGTGCTGCCCACCACGCCAAACATTGGCTGGATGCCGATGGCGTCCGCCAGAATACCGCTGAGCCACGGCCCGGCGAACATTCCGATGCCGTACACGGCCTGGAACAATCCCATCGCCGTGGCGCGCTGCGTTTCGTCTACGTCGCGGATGCTCAACCCCATCAATACTGAGTAGCCGATCCCGGCGGCCAATCCGAAGCAGATTTGTGCGGCGAAAACTAGCGTCAGAGAGCGAGCAAAGGTCAACATCACCATAGAGAGCGCGATCACTACAAAGTTGAACACGACCAGCCAGCGCGTGCTCACCCGTTTGGCTATCGCAGATGTGGCGAAGCTGCCGAGCATCACCATCGCGATGTTCAAGCTGGTCAGCAGGCTCAGTGTCCCGCCCGTGGCTCCCAGGCCTTTTGCCAGGATCGGTGAAAAGGTGAACGGCCCGGTCCACATTGCGAACTGCGATACCGCACAGAGCAGCGAGGGTACGAGTACATCCCGCCGGGTGATCAGTTTGCCCAGGCTCCCCAGGGATGGCTGTTTCGATGGGCGCGCCGGTTCGCGCGCGATGAGCATCGCTAGCATCGCCAGCACCGCCGTGCCTGCTGCCACGAAGAAGGCGAGGGGATACCCGCCCCAATTGTTCAGCGCGCCGGTGACGCTCGTGGCTGCCATCCGCGCGACAGAATTGACGCCGGAGACCAACGCTGAGATGCGTACGGCTTCTTCCGGCGGGAACTGGCTGTTGACGGCGACGACCAGCAGCACCCACACACTTGCCGCCAGGCCAGTGAGCGCCCGCCCGACGATCAAGCCACTGATCGAGCCGGTCAGCCCCATCCACAGCGCGCCCAATCCACCGAGTGCAAACCCGGCGAGGATGAACGGCTTGCGCCGCCCGATCCAGTCCGCCGCAATGCCCAGTGGGAAGCGCGTTACCGCCTGCCAGAGGCCGTACTGCGCGAGCACGATGCCTACCAGGGCGAGATCGTCCGCCTTCGTCGCTGCGTAGACTGGCAGGGTGGGGACGTACAGATAAAGCGACATCCAATAGAAGACGACTGCCGCGATATACAATACGAGCAGCCCGCGCCGGGAATGGGCTGGTGTCTCTGTTTTCGTCAAGGTGTGTGTTGGTGAGGTCAACGTTATGCTCCTTGTGATAGTTCAGAGTTGAAAGTTGGAAGGTTGAAAGTTAGAGACACTTTTGTCGTGCCTTCTCTATTCGCTGATTCTTTCATTCGCTGATTCTTTCATTCGCCGATTCTCTTCCCCGCCCCTTCCTCAACCGCCAGGCCAACGTTCCGCCGCCCGCGCTGAACAGCGCCATAATGATGAAGACCGTCCCCGGCGGCAGCGTCTCGAACAACGCC
>JAFGSL010000158.1 GCA_016934645.1 Anaerolineae bacterium | reverse complement strand
CATTTCTTCCTCGCAGACGTTCGCCAGGATTTTGAGCTGGTCGATGGTCATCCCCTGGAAGAAGGGGACTTCTTTGAGGAAAATGATTTTTTCAATGGCAGAAAGCATAAGGTCCTCCTTCATAAAGTCGGTTTGAACGCCGTTCATCAATCGTTTGGCAGCCTGGGCCGCGAGACGTACTTCCTCCTCCGGATCTTTGAGCGCTGTTGCCAGGAGTTCCTCGATCTGTGGGAGGGTGAAGGCGGCAGCGGGTGTGGGAGCTTGGGAGAGGGAGGGTGTGGGTGAGGCTGGAGTCGGTGTATCACTGGTTGGTGTTTCGCTGGTAGGCGGTTCTTCTTTGGATGCGTCGAGAGCGCCGAAAAGATCAGCGGGGGGACGGCGGCGCCTACGAGGTGCCGGTTCGGCGTCTGCAGGCGGCGTGTCAGGCTGAGTCTCTTCCGCCTTTGGTTCATCGAGAGCGGCGAAGAGATCCTTCGGTGCGGCGCGGCGTGTGCGGCGACTTCCGGTTTCCAGTGTGGCAGACGGTGCTTCGGGAGTCGAAGATTCTTTGGCCTTGGGTGGGACGAGTGCCGCGCCGAGTTGCCCTAGCGCAAAGACTGTCATCGTGCGCACCCACGGATCTTCGGGAAGGGCAGCAAGCTTCTGGATGGCTTCGGCAGTGTCGGGCGGTTCCATATCCCAGGTTTCCTTGCTGAGCTCCAAAAGCTTACTTGTTGGGGTGTCCGGTTCGAAGAGCGGTGCGATCAACTCAGCGGTCTTGGGGGTGGTTAGCGATTCCAAGGCCTCCACGGCGTTTGCGCGCGTCCGGGAATTGTCGCTGCGCAGGGCATCGTTGATGATTTCTACGCTGTTCGGATCCTGGATAGCGGAGAGCAGGTAGAAGATTTCGGCGGTGAGGCGCTGGCCCTGTTCACGCAGCGAGCTTTGCAGCACGGCGAAGCCCGGATGCGTGGCACAAGGTTCTAGAGCTTCGACCAGGCCGTAGTTGCCGTAAATAGCAAGCAGGTTGCCGGTGATGTTCGCGCCGACGATCAATGGCCCAAACTCTTTGGGATTGATGCGGCTCAAGACGACCGCGGTCATTTTACGCAGTTGTGCGTTTGGTGAATCAAGCTTGGGGTGGATGACTGGGATGATCGTCTTGTCGAGTGTCACGAGCGTTGCAGCAGCGGTCTCGCGGACTTGCGGACTGGTGTCGGTCAGTGCATTGACGATCAGCGGGTAAGTTTTGCGGCTGCCGGCGCGTCCCAGTACGACGAGGGTGGCTCGTCGCGTGCGTTCGACGGGGTCATCAAGACGGGCGCTGATTTTGGCCTCGATCTCGGTTTTTACCGCATCATTGAGCGACGTCTTCTGCACGGCAGTTTCAATAGCCAGGGCAGCTTCGAGGCGAACTTCGTCGGCTGGATCATCCAGATAAGTCATCAACCGGTGAAGGGTTTGTTCGTTCTTGATCTGCCCCAGGATGCGGACACCGTAGGCGCGGTGTTGAGAATTCTCACCGGTCAGGAGGGCTTCGAACGCGTCCGCGGCAGGCTTTAGCGTGTATAACTGGTCCGATTGCGCCAGGACCGAGAGGACCTGCCCGAGCACGTTGATGTCCGGGTCATTGACCATATTCGCCATTTGGGTGAGGAATTGCGGATCGTTGGGCGCGGCGAGTTGTTGCAGTCCCACAATGGCGGACTGGCGGACCTGTCCGGAGGGGTCATTTGTAAAGTCGAGATACAGTTGGCGCACAGCATCGCCGCGCAGATCAGCGGCGGCAAGCACGTCAAGAATGGCGGCGCGCGTGTGGCTTTCGGGTGCGGCGTGGGCGGTCTGGCTCAGGATGGGGATGGCATCGCGCCCGCCGATTCTGCTGATGAGTTGCGCCATAAATACAGTGAGCTCGTGGCTGGTGCTGTTTTCGAGCTTCTCGCGTAGTTTGCTCAACGTTGCTGGGTCGGCGACGGTTAACTCGGAGGCATTTTGGGTCAGCAGGAAGGAGTAGTCCTCTTGTTCGAGCATCTTAACGAGCGCCTGCCCGTATTGACGGCGAACGATCAGAGCGTTGCCAATGTAAGCGACAGCGAGCGCAAGCGTAAGCACGGGAAGGAACCACGGCAGTGCCACAAACGGCGGTAACAGGAGGATGCTGCCGATAAATGCGCCGATGGGCGCGACAAGGCCGTCGATGAAAGCATGGGCGCGTCCTTTGATGCGCAGAGGGACGGCATTGTAGAGCAGACTGTTGATCTGATAGCCGACGTTGCCGTAGAAAGCGGTGCCATTGAAGTAGCCAAAGGCAGCCATTGGCAAACCAGGGAAGAATGTCAGGCCTGCGCAGACCGCCAGGTTGCCGGCTGGGAAGATCAAGTAAGCGTTGCCAACCCCGATCCAACCGATGATGCGGCTGAGGAAAAAGAGCTGAAAGGGCAGCATAATCAGATTAGCCACGCCGGTTACGAGGCCGTAGAAATTTGCCATCGCCTCGGTAGTCTGGAGTTTATCGACAATGATCACGCTGGTCTGATAACCGACGAAGGTGAGGAGAATCACGACGACAAGTGTGCCGGCGGCGATCCATCGCAGGAAACGTGACTGCGTGACGTAATGGTATCCTTCACGTAACTCGTTGAGGTATGAAGCGTGAGTTTTTTCTGTTGTCTTGGCCTTGACGATGGATAGGCCTGCTGGGGCTGTATCTTCGGTGGACTTGATAAGGCGTGGCATCAGCCAGGCCCCCAGCGCCATCATGCCCAACATGCTGAGCCACACGATGATGATGCTGTTGGGCGAGAGGACTTTGTTCAGCGATTCCATGCTCAACCCAGCAATGATACTGCCGATGCTGCCGGCTGTGCCCAGGACGGGCACTATACGTTTGGCTGCTCGCGTATCGTAGAAGCCGTTGATGTACGTGAACCAGTGTGCGGTGAGAATGTCGGTCAGTGGAACGTAGATTAACAGATAGAGCAGAGGATAGGCAATGCGCGTGAGCCCCATATTGAGCAGACCAAAGCCGATGATGATGCCTGTCCCGCCGATGAGCAAAATGGCGATTAAAAGCTTGTGACTGGCGATGCGGTCGGCGAACGCGGTATACATAGCAACCGCTGGTATGGAGAGAATGGCTCTGACCATGAAGAACCAGGGCAATCCCTTTACGCCGACTTGTTCCAGGAAAGCGGCTGCGACAATGGTTTCGCCCCAGACCGCACCAAGGGTGACCGCCAGGAGCATCGCATAGAGCAGAAGTAGTCGTGGCCACTCTTCCGATCGAATGTTAAACAACTTGTTGAAGAATTGCACCATAATCTGCACCGTCCTTAAGGACTCATCAATGTTATAAGATACTGTCGCTCGGCGTCAGCACAATCGGCTGATGTCGCTGCATAGTTCCCTTACCCTTGCTGAATCCACGCAAGGGCGATGACCTTATCGTAGCACAATTTAACCGCGTTAGGATAAAGTTTGTGTAGCGGTTCTGTAGCAGTTGTGTTAGGAAATCACAGTGAAACGAACTTCGCAAGGGTGTGGAAAGCTTGGACTCGCACACCCTTGTGAATCCCAGCAGCCTCAAAATTCCTCCGGGATGTGGCTCAAATGGGGAACTTGACCAGACTCTGTCAGAATCAATCCCACTCGCGCGGCATAGGCAGCACGAATTTCCTGGTGCAGCAGGATGTTCTCGAGATAGGTCCGGCGGAAGTAGCTATCTGCGGGGATGAGCGCGTGTTTGCGCGCCATTTCGTCATAGGCCCGACGGAGGTATTTGGTCGCTTCTTCAGGCCGCTCATTAGCTGTAAGCGCTTGGCTGTAGCGGAAGAGGATTTCCTCGCTCACGCACTCGGTAATTTGCACAAAGCCGAACGTCTGGTAAAGGTCTAGCGCTTTTTGTGCAGCATCCAGCGCGCTGTTCAGATGGTCGTAGATTGTGCCGAGCTTGGTCGTGGCATCTTTTGCGAGCAACGCCAATTTAAGGTGCGCGGCAGTGGCTTTGCACAGCGCCGCCATCTCATACTGCCGCGAAACCAAAGGGCTTTGGAGGGCGTTCTGTTGCACTTCTTCGGCCAGTTCCAGCGCCATATGCAGGTGAGCTTCGTCGCCGAGAGCATTATACAGGATGGCCCAAACCAGTTTCAGGCTGGCGAGTCCGCGATCTTGGAGTGGTTCTCCGATGGCACGGATGCGGTCGAGACTGGCAAGCGCTTCGGTGTACTGGTATTGCTCACTTTGGATTTGGGCAATGTGGAACAACGGGTAAACCTCGTCACGGGAGCCGACCAAGATGCGCCGGCACTCTTCTAGCAGTCCCAAACCACCCTGGTAATCGCCTAGGTAGATGCCCCGAATCCGCCCGCAAGCCTGCAAGGCTTTGCTCTCGTTGGGACGGTGGCCAATTTCACGGCTGATGTTGAGCCGTTCCTGCTGGTATTCTGTGAGCAGGCGGTAGTAATCGCCGCTACGCTCGAATTCCAATCCCAGAAGGTTGAGCAATGACATCTGCGTGATTTTGTCATCGAGACCGCGACGCATAGCGAATGCGGCGGCGGCTTCCAGGTATTCCATGCTGAGCGCGGGTTCGTCACTGAAGGCAAAAACACCACCCATGCCGATGAGCAGTCGCGCTTCGTAATGTTCATCCTGCAACTGGCGAGCAAGGTCGAGAGCCTGCTCCGCCAACGGCTGCCACGTGGGATCACTCAGGGCCAGACGATGGTTGACGATGGCGATGAGGCTTTCCATTTCGCGACGCCGGTCGCCCAACTGCTGTGCTAAGGCGAGAGCTTGTTGCGCCATCGGGATGCCGGCCTCGATTTCTTCCTTGCTTTGGTAATCGGCCACGCCTGGTTGTTGCAGTAGCGCGTCGATGGTTAGCGTAGGATCGTCGGCTAACTTATCCGCCAACGGCAGCAGCGCCCTGGCATCTTCCCACATCGCTTCGAATTGGCCCATAAGATAGAAGACTGCACGCCGCTCGTTGAGGACTCTGAAACGTTGGATGCGTATGGCGCGGCGTTGATCTTCGTCACTTGCTTCGTGCTCCAATGCGTCGAGGATTTCCAGGGCGCGCGTGTACTGCTTGCCTGCTTCAGCATTGGCGTAGACGTGTTTGGCGTGCGCGGCGCCCTTGAGGACATAATCCAGTTCTTTGTCCGGCAAACCGGCGTGCCGGAAGTGATAAGCCAGCGCGCCGTAGTATTGTGGGGAGGGCTGGGCTGTAGCATCCATTTTACAGCAATGGCTTTCTACGTACTCGGCAATGCGCAGGTGATAACTGGTCCGTTGGGTACTGAGCAGGCGGTCGTAGGCTGCGTCACGAATCAACGATGACCGGAAAACATATTCGATACCCAACTCCGGGGCACGCCCGCGCTCGCGGATCAACTGTGCGCGCTGCAACGCTGTGAGGTGAGCTTTGACACGCGCCGGATGGGCGGCCAGGACTTCGATGATCTTCAACCAGAACACGGTGCCGACCACGGAGGCGATTTGCAGAATATGCTGCTCTTCTGGCGTGAGCCGGTCGATGCTTGCCAGGAGCAGATTCTGCATGCTGTCGGGTAGCGTGAGGGTGGTGACGGCCTGGGTAGTACGCCAACGGCCGTCCTCCGGGGTACGGGTTAAGATCCCCTCAAAAATCAGCGCGCGCACCAATTCTTGGATGTAATAGGGATTCCCTTCAGCCTTGCTGATGATGAGGTCTTGCATGGTTTCGGGGAGCACATCCGGGCCGATTAGCTTGGTGATCATCTCCTGGCTCTGCTCAACGGTAAGGGGGGCGAGTGTGAGGTTGGTCAGGCGATGCGGGTATTCAGTCTCGATATAATAGCGAAATTCCCAGATCTGCGACGTGCGATCCGGCCGGAAGACGAATAGCCACAACAAGTCGGTGTAATCGCAGAGCGGCAGGCAGTATTTGAGCAGATCAAGCGACGTGGCGTCTACCCATTGCATATCGCTAAGGTTGATCACCAGCGGGCCTTGTTGTGTGAGCGCCTCGACCCAACTGCGCAGCGTGAGGAAGAACTGCTGGCGTAGGCTATCGGCGTCGAGTTGCTTGATCTGTTCGGCGTGATCCGCTTCCAGCGGAAGTGATAGCAGCGTTGCCAGGTCGGGATAATACTCATCGGCCTGATCTCCCCACAGCATCTCGGCTTGTTCGTGAAGGCGGTCGCGTGTCTTTTCCTGCGGTTCGTCCGAGCGGATGCCGAGCCAGTTGCGTAACATATCTAGCCACACCGCATAGGGTTGCGACTGGGTGTAAGAGCGGCAGCGCCCACGCAGCCAGATGACGCCGATTTCCGCATCTGCGGAGGGGCTGGAGTAGGTCGGCTGGCTAATAGAGGTTGGTAGATCAACCTCCGCACCTTTGTCGCGCGCTTCGGCCAGGAGTACATTTTGCCGGGCAAAATACTGGCGCACCTCATCGGTGAGCAGTGATTTGCCCATCCCATGTTCTCCGGTGAGGATAACGATGCCGCCGATGCCGTCGCTCAAATCTTCGATGCAAGTTTTGAGGCTTTCCGCTTCTGCGTCGCGCCCGATAAGTGGGCTGGGCAGTTCGTAAGCTTCGGGCCTTTCCGGGCTGGCGTAGGGTGTGAGGGGACGGTAGACGGCGACGGGGGTACTCACGCCCTTGACTTTGATCTCGCCGAGGGGGAGCCACTCAAACTGCGTGGTCGTGAGGCGGTAGGTATTTTCGCTGACCAAGACGGTGCCGGGTTCAGCGGCGGTTTCCATACGCGCGGCAAGTGCGATGGCCTCGCCCATAGCCGTCTCCTCGCGGTACTGGCGGTCGTTGCCCACGCTGGTGACGATGACCTCGCCTGTGTTCACACCCACGCGTAGTTCAAGGTCGATGCCTTCGCGTTTCTCCAGATCGGCAGCGAATGGTTGTAGCGCAGTTTGCATCGCCAGGGCCGCCAGTACCGCGCGCTCTGGATCGTCTTCGTGCGCCATTGTCGTCCCGAAGAAGGCGACCAGGCCATCGCCACGAAACTGGTCGACTTTGCCGCCGAAACGGTAGACCTCCGTTTCCAGGATTTGCAGGACGCGGTTCATCATCTTGACCCAGGCTTCCGTACCTACCTGTTCCAGCAGATCGGTGGAGCCTTTGACGTCCGCAAGGATGATCGTCGCCAGGCGGCGTTCCCCTTCAAGCTGAGTAAGGTTGCTGGCTCCTTGGTCGCCGGAAGGCGCGCGTTCTGGCGCGGCAGAATGTATGTGCTCTGACGCGGCAGAGAGCGTGTGTTCTGGCGCACTTTCTGGAATGTTCGCGGGGATTTCCTGAGCGCGCAGTGGCATGACGCCGAATGTGGTGCCGGTGGCGAGAGTGCTGCCGCACTCTCTACAAAAGCGATGGGCGCTCGGGTTCTCCATCCCACAAGACGGACAGCGCAGCCGGAGATGCGCGCCACACATGCCGCAGAATTTATCTCGTACGCGAACCTTGTAACCGCAATCAGGGCATTTCATCGTTACTCAACCATCCCTTGAACGCCTTTGCGCATTTCCAGGGGGCAAATCACTATTGATCCAGTCAGGTTTTGCTAAACGCTTATGCGCCCGTTAGATACCGGAATAGCTTTCGTTTTTTGTGACTGGATCAGTAGATGAAAATGGGCGCGTCACAATTCATCCTGCCCCTGTGTAACGCGCCCCCAAGTGTAAAGGTTGAAATGTGAAACGTGAGTTTTACACATCACGCATCACGTATCGCGGTTTAATAGTAAGCGTCCAAAGCCATGCGGAAGCGTTTGGTGAGCTCGATCATGATGTCCACGGCCATTTCACCATCCCGTCTCAGCACGCCGAGGAAGTTCTCGCGAGGGAGAATCAGACATTCGGTCGCTTCGGTGGCAATGACCGATGCAGTGCGTGGCCCATTGTCCAATAGGGCTAATTCACCGAAGAAGTCTCCCGGCCCAAACGTGTTGACTACGGCCTTGCTACCGTCAGTCTTCTCACGAACTGCTTCGGCCTTGCCGGACGCGATGATGAAGAACCCGTAGCCATCGCGGCCTTGCGGTACAATCACCTCGCCGGGATTGCACGTGCGGTCGATGAAGATCCGCGCCAGGTTTTGGATTTGGCGCTTCTTTAGATTTTCGAATAACGGCACTCCACAGAGAATCTCTATTGCTCGTTCTAGGTCTGCCATAACGGTTCCTCCTCAAATAAGTTGCAGGTTGCACGTTGAACGTTGGAAGTAAAAAAACCCCTTCACCTGTTATTATAATCCAATGGTGGGGCGATGCAAACGGCGATAGATCAAAAAAAGACCTGGCAGGTTAGCCAGACCTGCCAGGTCAAAGTGAGGAGGAGCCTACTTTACGGTAAAGCGTTCCTAACGACGAGAGGGAGAATGATCCGGTAGAGTGTTGGTCGTGTGGCGGTGTTGTTGCTCATCACCAGATCAAACATTCCTGCCGGCGGTGTGATGGTTACGGTATTGTTTTCGATGATGCTCAGTAGCACGAATTTTGCGGAGACGGTATAGGTCACAACGCCGTTCGCCGGGAATGTTGTCAGGGTTTCGTCAAGGTCGCCTGTGCCGCTGGTGTTGGGGCACACTGCCCCGCCCGATGCCGCGCACGTCCAGGTGACGTTGCTCAGGATGGTGGGGAAAGTGTCGGAGATGACGGCTCCGCCCGCCGGGCGTGGACCGAGGTTGCGCGCGACGAGGGTGATTTCCAGACCACCGATTGTTCCCTTAACCTGCTGGCTTACCTCCAGGTCTGCTACCGGCGACACCGTCACGGTGACTTGTGCGGTATCTTGCACCTCACCGTCGGTGATCGTGTAGGTGAAGGTATCCGTTCCCAGGTACTCCAGGGTTGGTGTATAGACGATTGTTGCGCCATCGGTTACGGCGACGCCATACTGCGGCGCGCTGACCTGTGTGATCGTCAGCGGCCCTCCGCTGGTGCTGTCGTTCGCCAGTACGTCCAGTGTGCTCGGAATACCCTCAGGCACGGTATAAGTATCGTCCTCAGCCTGCAATGCCGCTTCGACGGTGAAAATGAGCGTGGTAGGGTCGCTTTCGTTGCCGGCTTCATCAACGGCGACGACTGTGACCGTGTGTTCGCCATTATCTAGCGGAGTCGTCGGTGTACAGGCCCAGTTGCCATTCTCATCGGCCACGGCCTCACAGAGGACGACCCATACGGTGCCTTGCATTTCTCCAACGATGACGGTAGTTCCCGGTTCGGCTGTACCCGCGAAGGCCGGGGTGGGATCGGTTACTGTCGTGTCGCTGATCGGTTCAGTGACGGTGGGGGCAGGCGGCGCGACGGTGTCCACGGTGATGGTGATGGGCGTTGGAGTGCTCTCGTTGCCCGCTTCATCGGTGACGGTGACTTCGTAGGTCTGCTCGCCCTCGTCCAACGGCGTAGTCGGCGTACACGTCCAGTTGCCGGAGGGATCGACGGTGGCGGTGCAGACAACGGTGCCTTCGTCATCATAGACGGTGACCTCACCGCCCGGTTCGCCCATGCCAGCGAAGGTGGGTGTGTTGGTCATCACGGCGGTGCCGCTGATGGGCGCGGTGACGGTGGGGGCAGGCGGCGCGACGGTGTCCACGGTGATGGTGACGGGCGTTGGGATACTCTCGTTG
>JAFGSL010000020.1 GCA_016934645.1 Anaerolineae bacterium | reverse complement strand
TCGAGACCTTCGTATTCAGGCATCTCCATCACCTCCACGGTGAGCGTCTCGCTATAGATTTGCGTCTGGTTGAGGTCATCCACGTAATACACGTTGACGACGACATCCACCGGCCCCGGTTCCATCGCCATCGCCATCGTGTCTAGCGTCCAGGAGCCGCCCGGATCGAGATTGCCGACGTAGGTGCTCGATTCGCCCATAAACTCCAAGCCTTCACCCGTGGCTTCTAACGTGGGGACGTTGAAGCGCGCCGTGCCCGAGTTGACGACTTCGATAGGTAGCGCAAACGGCTGACCTGTCATCGCTGTCCCTTCCATGGGACGATAAAAGCTAACTTTGAACTGCGGTCGACGGAAGACCATCAAACTGACACGCTGCGTATCCTTCTCACGCGTACCGGTTTCGGTATCGTAGGCCAACGCGATGGGAAGATTGTGCGCCCGCGTCTCCGCATTCCCGGCGACCATCAACCGCACGGAAATCAACTCAGTCTCCCCGGCACTCACAGCGGACACAAAACTGACGTTACTGCCTTCAACAGGGACGAACGCGCCGAGGTTTTCACCCTCTTCACCGCCAAGCGCCAGCGTGATGCGCTGCGCGTCCCCGCCGCCCACATTGGCGAGTTCCAGTGTAAGGGTGAAGCTATCGCCAGGGGAGATACTCACCGGGTCCGTGTGGTAGGCGTCGATCAACAACTGCGGGCGGCTCGCCAGGCTCGTGTCGATATCGATCCCCACTGTCTGCTGATCCGAGTAGGCACCACCGCTATAGTCGCTGTATTCGAGCACGACAACTAATCCCTGACGTCCACCCTCCTTCGCCGAATTGAGCAGCAGGGGTAAGGTCACGGTGACGACGTCATCAATACGCAACACATCGGTGGAGACAATGCTGCCGCCCTCGGCAGGAATCGCCGTTGCTGGATCGGCGTGGGTCATCAAATTGACGGCAGTGCGACTGCCGCGATTTGCCAGAACCAGGGTCAGCGAGAAGGGCGTACCGGGTGTAATCACCGCCGGCGTTGTCGTAACGCCTTCGATGAGCACCTTGGGTTTGCCGGTAGACGCTGCGCCAGTACTCGCGCCGGTGACTTCGACCGGGACCATCGCCGCATAATCATAGTGGGTGCCTTCCCAGTCGTTGGCCGAGAGCTGCACCTCGACCTGGTGAATGCCGTTGGTGGCCGAGGTCGGTACACGGAAACGCTGCGTCACTACAAATGTTGCGTTGATGTGAATCTGGCCAAAGACGTGGCCCTTATCATCCAGCGGGAGAAACGTCCCGCCAGGGAAGACGACCATCGTGTTTTCTCCAGCGCGGCTACCGTTGTTGTACACTTCAATGCTGACGGTGAACTCCTGCCCAGGGCGTACTTGCATCGGGTCAACGGTGTAATTGCGGACGGTGAGAATGGGACGCCCAGAAGGTGCTGTGGTCTCAGGTTTCGGGGTCGCTGTCGGCACAGGCGGAGCGACCAATCGCAACGTCCCCACCCCAACTTGCATGCCGTTCGCATCGAGCACCCAAAGCGTATAGTCTCCGGCGCTTAATCCCGGTGGCACAGTCGCCTGAAGCACTATCGGATTCACATAGGTGGTCGCCAGAATACCGTAGTTGAGCAAGCGCACGGTGGAATCTTCGGTGAACGTCAATGCGGCGGTTGCGTAGAGGCTCACCACGCCACCTTGATCCGTGCGCAGCACACTCGGCTCCACATTGACCGGCGCTTGCGCTGCGCTCCACGTCACGATTCCTAACGTGAGCAACACAACCAGTCCTACAACCAAAATCCATTTTACACGGCGTTTCATTGAACCCTCACAAAGAATCAGAAATCTGCACCTTGCACTTTGCCGTCCAACAGGTGAATATCGTGCGTGGCGAAGTGCGTCACGGACGCGTCATGCGAGACAATGACGATGGTCCGGCCTTCTTCACGGTTGAGGCGCGTGAGCAAATCCAGCACTTCCTGGCCCGTGTGCGTGTCCAGATTGCCGGTTGGCTCGTCGGCCAAAATGATGCGGGGATCGTTGGCCAATGCGCGAGCGATGGCAACACGCTGCTGTTGTCCGCCGGAAAGTTCGGTAGGGCGGTGCGCCATACGATCTTCCAATCCCACACGCTCCAGCAAGGCAATCGCCCGCGCACGGCGTTCCGCCAGCGAAATTCGGTTGAAGATCATGGGGAATTCCACATTTTGCAGCGCCGTCATCGTGGGCACGAGATGAAACGCCTGGAAGATAAAGCCGACTTCCTGCCCCCTGTAAGTCGCAAGAGCGTTCTCATCCAGTTGCGCGATATCACGCCCGCCAACCCAAATTTCACCGGCAGTAGGACGATCCAGGCCACCGAGCAGGTAAAGCAGCGTAGACTTTCCCGACCCCGATGGCCCCATCACTGCCAGGAAATCCCCTTCATTGACCTTGAGATCGACGCCGTCAAGCGCATGGACGACTTGATCGCCCATAACAAAATCACGCCGCAGATTCTGAGTACGGATATCTGCGGCCGTCATAGGCATCCCGTTTCGTGGGGAAAGCTTTTTGCGTTAACCATACGGCCCGCCACCTGTTGAACCACCGATACCGCCCACCATCCCCCCAAAAATCGCCGGGACGATGCCGACCAACGCAAACACAATCCAGATTGCCAGCGTCGCGGTCAATGCTTTGCGGCGCGTAAGGCTGGTAAAGGCCATCAAAGCCACGCTCGCTAGGAGCACATGCCAGACCATGAAGACGTCCACGCGGCTCAAGATACTCGCCAGAGCCAGTTGTCCCGGCCCAGGCGAAATCACAGAAGTAACGCCTTTGTCGATGACGAAACCGGAAAATCCCGCGTTGACGATTGCCTCGCCCGTCACCAAGACATAGACAGTCTGGACGAGTCCGCGCAACCCATAGGGCAACCATGTCCACACCGCCAGGCGGAACATCTGCCCAAAGCTGCTGCTACGCCCAAGGAAAACGCTCGCCAGATAAAGTCCGCCGCCCCACAACAACCATGCGATAAATGTCCCAAGAACTGTACCGCCGAGTTTAAGGAAGTTTAGCCCGCCCGATGCGGTTGATGGAGCATCGGACGACGGGGTGTCAATCTGAGACGGTATACCCTCAAGCATAAGCGGATCGACACTGGAAAGCATCTCCATTTTGTCAGGCGGTACCATCTGAGCAGCCGGCGATGGACTCGACGCAGCCCAAAGCGGGGCAACGGTCAACAGCAGGATAAGAATCGCGGGTAGCCACCACGCTTTCTTGTGATTGTCTTTCAAATAGCCAAACGTCGCCTTCGGGCGCAAAAGCACACCCAGCAACAACGCAAAAACGTTCTTTTTGGGGGGCTTTACGGCTTCCTGCTTTACAGGACTTTCTGTAGTCATAGACACCTCACAACCGACTGACTTCAACTCCAGATATTATAACGTATCCGGAGACAGAAAAGTTCCATTTCCAGCGTTAACTTGGTGGTTCCTGTGCTACGAAGTGCCCACCGCGCACGTCGTGAGCCTGTGTGACCACCACAAAGCCATCTTTGTCGATCTCGGAAACGATCGATTTGAGATGCGCCGCCTGCACATCGGTGATAGCGCACAGCAACACGCTCCTGTCTTCACCCGTATACATCCCTATGCCTTCCAGTGCCGTCACGCCGCGATCCAGTTCTTCCATAAGCCGGGCAGAGAGTTCCGCCCTCTTTGTCGTGACGATGATAGCGAGGTTGGGCACAACCTCAGTTTTAAACCACCGTGGGCCTTTGTGTTGCCACTCATCACGACGCGGAACGCCGCGCTTTCTGAAAAGCCAGTATCCCACCAGGGTAACGACGAACAAGAACAGATAGGTCAGTAATACCACCGCAAGGACCCAATGGCCGGGGATCAACACGCCAATCGCAGCTCGCGCGACCAACTCCCCAAGACTAGCAATTGGAGCAGGATGAATGGTCAGCTTGAGGAACCAACTGACCAGGATGACGCCAAAAATAGCCCCGTAATTACGCCGGAAACGGTTGCCCATCGCCTCCCAGTGCGAGATAGGGAACACTGGATTACGCAGAACGTCGCTGAGCGCGTCACCCCAATCCGCAGCGGGACGGAACGGCGGAGCAAGCATAGTAGCGAAGAAATTCGTCTCCAGTAGCCGCGCGCGGTGATACCACAGCGAATAATAAGTGTAACGGCGCGCCTCAATGTTAAGGAAGACCAGCACCAGCATCATCACCAGCAAAATCACGAAATGTGGGTTCTGCGGCGAGCTAAAACCAAAGGTGATAGCGCCTGCAGTGGTGACGACAGCCCAGTTCGTCGTCGTATCCAGCCGATTACGCCACAAATTCACGCGCGTGATTTCGGCGCGATACAGGTGGACCATCGCCGTGGTGAAGTTGCCCTTATCGAGTTTATAGCCCCGATAAGACCAGACGGTATCACCTTCAGATTCTATATTGTCAGATAGCGGATCAGGAATAGGTTCGTCCATACAGTCTACACCAAGTCACCATACTGCGTGATCGCCTCCCGCACAAACGTCTCGTCGAACGGCCCGGCAGGTGAAGGGGTCTCGATAATGCGTTGCGGGATGCGCAACGCATCAAAGTCGAAGCCCTCGCGCTGCTTGAAGGCAACCTTGCGGCGCAGCGTCTCCGCGCCCAGGCGTTCCAGGTCACCCGCATTCCACGGAAAGCCTGCCGCCGCCAACGCACCGAGTACCGTGTCGCGGTCGTAGACGCCGCGCGCGAAAAGGCACACGACGAGGCTGGTGAGCACTTGCCGCCAGCGTTCCTCGTTGACCAGCGCTTCGCCCACGCCATCGGGCGTGAGAGGCTGGCCCTTCTTCAAAGCAGTCTGGTCGAGGCTGTAGCCCGCGTTGTCCAGGTGACTATGACGCGCACCGGCCAACCAGCCCACGTGACACGCCGGGCCGGTGTGATAGCCAGGCATCTCGTTGCCGCCGAAAGCTAATGCGAAATCCAGCCCTCCGTAGATCGTCGCGGCGTGCTCGGCACCCCGCGCCAGCGCCCGGTAGAAGTCCGTGGGCTGCATGGTGATGCGCTGTACCGCCTCGATGTAGCCCGACGCGTCGCCAAAGGCCAGCGTCACCCCGTCGGTCTCCTTTTCGGTAATAAGACCGCGCGCGAATGCCTCCGTCGCCCAGGCGAGTGTCACCCCAGCGCTCATCACGTCAAGCCCCTGCACCTCGATCTCATCCATAACCTGCAACATGCCGGGGACGTCATCCAGCCCCAACATGCTGCCCGTGGCGAAGATCGGCTCGTGATCGTAACCAAGCATCAGCGTCTTGTAGAAATAGGGGTCGTTGGGATAGGGGATGCGCAGTGCCGCCAGATGAACGCAAGCAACCGGACAATGCGCGCACGCGACACGCCGTCCCAGGTAATTGGCGGCCAGATTCTCGCCGGAGATGGCATCCGCACCCTCAAAGCGCCCGGATTGCAGGTTGCGCGTGGGCAACCCACCGATAGCGTCCAGCGGGACAACGTTGATAGGCGTGCCTATCTCGTGGTATTTCTTCATCAACGGCGACTCAACGGCAGCCTTGTAGATCGCATCGTAAGTCTGGCGGAAAGCGCGCCGGTCGGCCACAGGCAAATTGCGTTTTCCTTCAACAACGATGGCCTTGAGGCGCTTGCTGCCGAACACAGCCCCCAATCCCAACCGCCCGAAGTGGCGGTAGGTTTCTGTAACAACACAAGCATAGCTAACCTGCTTCTCGCCCGCGCGCCCAATACGCATAATCGAACGCGTGCCGCTACCCCCCTCGCGCACCCGCAACACCGAGCCAGTCGTGTAACTGCTGCGCGTTCCCCACAACGCCGTCGCGTCGCGGAAGCGCACACCGTCATCATCGATGACGAGGTACACAGGCATCGCGCTCACACCGCGAATCACGATCGCGCCGTAGCCCGCCATGCGGATGGAGACAGCGCTGCGCCCACCAGCGTGGCTCTCGCCCAGGTTGCCCGTGTGCGGTGATTTGAACATCGCCACCGTCTTGGATGCCAGCGGATACAATCCCACCAACGGTCCTACCGTGAAAATGATGGGGTTCTCCGGCCCCAGCGGATCCGCTCCGGCGGGGCACTCCTCCTCCAACAAGCGGATGGCAACGCCGCTCCCGCCCAGGCTCTCGTCGAAAAGCTCAGGTCGCTCGTGCACTTCGAACGAGCGGCGAGAAAGGTCAATATAAAGGATTCGTTTCAGAGGATCGTGAGTCAACATAGTAACCTCCGCATTGTCAGGTTATGGGTTGTGGGTTGTGGGTTGTGGGTTTTGAGTTGAATGAGAAAGAGCGTTGGGGCCATCAGGGTGTTGCTCAAGATACGTGATCAGACCACGGATACGGCGACTGGTTTGGTCAGTAAGTTGATATAGCGTATCGAAGTTTTCTTGGGTGATATAACCTTGATCCAAAGCTACATAGGCTTGAGCGCGAGCCTCAGCAGCGGAACCTTTAGCGATGAAAAGGTAGCGGATGAACGTGCGATTGTTCTGACTTTCGTATCCTTCTGCAATGTTGGAGATGATAGAGACGGCTGCCCGACGCATTTGATCGCGCAGTCCATAATCTCGGCTAAATGAACCGATTTTAGTCAACTGATACACCAACCGACAAACCTCACGCCCACTCTGCCACCCTAAAATATCCTCAAACTTCTCAATCTTCCCCGCACTCCCCATCTCGTCCCCTCCTCCCCCACAACCCTTAACCCTCAACCCTAAACCTCTTCCAACGCGATCACCCCATACGGGCAGTAATTCGCACAATAACCACAGTAGACGCAAATCTGCGGCTTGTGGCGGTTTTCGTCCCACAACGCCGCGCCGAACGGACAGGCATCTACGCAATTATGACAACCGATGCACAAATCCGCCCTAAAGCGCACGCCGCCACCTTCGCGCGGGGTCAATGCATCGGTAGGACAAACGCGCGCGCAGGGCGGATCGGAACAGGCTCGGCACACAATGACGACAAAGCCTTTGCGGATGCCTCCCGCCGACCGCACATGGATGCACGCATTTTCCAACCCACCATTGCCCGTACGCCGTACACACGCGAACATGCACGCCTGGCAACCCACACAACGATCCACATCGATGACGGATAAACGTTTTGCCATACCTCCTCCTTAGAGGCGCCCTCCCTGAGGTTTACTGTCCACATAGTATACACCGAAACGCGGGGCAGACTACAGAGGTAATTTTTGCCATCAGGGTCTTATCATTCTCGCTTGAAGGGGAACGCCAGTTCCCGTTTGAGACTGAGCTCCATCATAAGACGCGGGTCTGGCAATCCGCTCCAAGCAAAAAAAGAACCATAGCAAGAATGATAAAGCCCTGAAATCTTGAATTGACTCGGCAGTAGATCGCGTTATAATATGGTTATGAACCTATCCGGAGATTCGCCGTTGACATACCAAAGACGCTCGCAGGCACGATTTTCGGATAGAATCTATATCAGTTAGCCGGTTTTCCCCAAAACCGAAGCGCAGATTAACAAGCCATACAAAGCGACGGTAGCGCCGTGCGCAAAAATCGACGGTTTTTTCGGCCCTTATTCTCTTATACTGTTAGACCGGAGGTGACTATGATTTTGGTAACTGGCGCTACAGGCCACGTGGGGAATGTATTGGTGCGCGAGCTGTTGGCGCGAGAGCAGCCAGTGCGTGCAATGGTGCTCCCTAACGATAATTGTGCGTCGCTAGAAGGCTTGGAAGTTGAACGCGTCGTCGGCAACGTCCTTGATCCCGCATCGTTGGAGCGCGCCATGGATGGCATTGATGTCGTCTACCACCTGGCGGGCATCATCTCCATTTTGCCCGGCGCAGAAGCGCTAATGCGCAAGGTCAACGTGGATGGCGTCCGCAACACCGCGCAGGCCGCGCTGAGAGCCGGCGTGCGGCGGATGGTCCACACCAGTTCGATCCACGCTTTCAAACGGATGCCCCACGGTGTCTGCATCGATGAGCACGTGCCCTTTGCGCCGGATAGCCCGGTAGGCGCTTACGACCGCACCAAAGCCGAAGGCACGCTCGCCGTCCTCGAAACCGTGGGACAGGGTCTCGACGCCGTCATCGCCTGCCCTACCGGCATCATCGGCCCTTACGATTATCTCGATTCTGAGATGGGCAACGTCATCCGGAACTTCGCCCGGAAGAAACTGCACTTCCTGGTCCGCGGTGCTTACGATTTCGTCGACGTGCGCGACGTCGCCAAAGGGCTAACCCTGACAGCGGAAAAGGGACGCACAGGTGAGACTTACATCCTTTCGGGCGCACGCATCGAAATCGCGCAGATCAAGCAGGTTGTACAGGAATACGTGGGCATCCATACCCCGCATATCGTCGCACCGATGTGGTTGGCGGACTTAGTCGCGCGCATCGCAGAGCCTTTCTACCGGCTGACGCACGCTATCCCCAAATTCACCCAGTATTCATTGCGCACAGTGCAGGATAACTGCGACTTCAGTCATACCAAGGCGCAAACCGAATTAGGCTACAGTCCCCGCCCTTTAAACGAGAGCATCGCCGACGTGCTGGCGTGGCGGAGAGGATTGCGTCCTGCATAATGAGAAGCTAGAGTCTCTGCCATTGACTTCCCTTGTGGGAAGAGTACAATGACGTCAATGACGCCATCAAGGGGATAGCGTATCAAAATGCACACAGGAGGTCTACGTATGGTTATCAAGAAAGAAGCTGAGTGGGAACCTGAAGTATTGGAAGATATCAAAAGAAAGTCGAAGGCTGCGCCACGCAAATACACCGTTGCCGCCGGAGACACGCTGAGCGAAATCGCAAAGAAGTTCTATGGCGATACGAACCGCTGGAAAGACATCCTTGAAGCCAACAAAGACACCGTCAAAGACGCCAATGCGATTCGCGTGGGACAGGAGTTGATTATTCCTGAGGCTTAGGTCAGTCCCGTTGCGAACAGGGGTTGTGGCAGATAAACTGTTTCACAACTCCTGTTCATTTTTATGAGGTCGATATTTTGCGAAAATACAAAATCACGATAACCTTTCTCGGTCTGCTCAGCGCGCTTTCCATCGCCGCTTTGCCAGGATGCCGGCGCGATGTGAGCATTGAGGCCGTCGGAGATCCCTCCACGCGGCCCACCGCCACGCCCAAACCCGCAGCGATGACGGCGACCGCCAAAGCCAGTTCCAGCAGTACCCCAACCGTCGTCATAG
>JAFGSL010000157.1 GCA_016934645.1 Anaerolineae bacterium | reverse complement strand
TGAGCCACACGCAGGTCGCGGCGGATGCGCGCCAACTCCGGTGAGGCGTTATCACGGACCTCGCCACGGTCATCCAACACGCGCACAATCGCCTCCACGAGATTGGCGAGGGGATGGATGCGCCAGGCAATATCGGCCAGGCCGGGGAATTGGGTCTCCAACTGCGTGAGCGTGCGCCGCACGCGCGCCGCGCCGACCAGCGTATCACGGGCCAGAAGGAAATCGCCAGGTTGAAGGGTCACCCCATGCTGCGCCCGCTCTACAAGCGGCCGGATGTCATGCACGCCGCCGAGCGCAAAATCCGAACGCGCATCCAGCAGCAAGCGCGCCTCGCGCGTCAACGCCAGGCGCTCCCGGGCCTCGCGATGATCGGAGGTTGGCAGCAGCGCCAATGCCAGTTCTGCGCCGCCGGAGAAATCCGTGTATCGCGCCAGACGCTTCAAGATTTCAGGATACTCGAGGGTGATCCAATGACGATTCATCGACACTCCCAAATGATGCGTAATTCAGCAGACTAAAGCGGTGTCAGTGCAGGCGGCAACGGGCGCAGAAAGGGCACAAAGAGCCACTGGTAGATATTCAACACCGACTGCGACAAAGGCTGCAACGGCGAGGTGTAGAAGTTGTTCCGCATCCTCACCCAGGCAGTTTGATCCGTCCACCGCTGGCTCACCATCACGCCGACCGCATTGTGCAACAGGGCCACGATCACAACAGCGACGATGAGGCTCAGTAGAAACCCCATCACGTAGTCCAGGACTCCAAGCTTGGGCAGTTTCGTAACCGGAAACGAGACGTGAATCAGAATATAACCCAAGACAAAGAAAAGGATAAACAACCCCATAAACATCGCGCCTTCAGTGAGGGAACGGTTAGGCCCGGTTAGCGCCTTAATACGAAACGCTGCCTCTTCGTATAACAACGCGCTCAACAGCGTCGCCGCCCACAGCACGCCCAATGAGAAGAGCGCCCGCGCCATCCGTTGATAGGTTAAGAAGGCAACAACACCCACAGCCACAAAGATGATAAGCAAGTCGATAGGTCCCATGCACTCCCCCTTTGCTTGAATTGGAAACGACGAGGCTTATTATACCACGACGGCAAACAAAACGCCGCGCCGGGAAAATCCCAACGCGGCGCGCTCATACCACGATAGACCGGGTTATGGCGTTACAGCCGCCTCGACGCCCTGTTCAACCCCCACGGTTTCGAAAGCGAATTCCTTGCTGCAAGCCAGGCACGCGACCACATCCCTGCGCGCGATCACCAACAGCCCGCCGCAGGACGGGCACGGCGTCGCCACGGGGCGCTTCCACGACGTGAACTGGCACGCCGGCCAGTTGGAGCACCCGTAGAAAATCCGCCCCTTCTTGGTGCGTTTCTCCGCAATGTCGCCATCCGCACAACTGGGGCACTTGACGCCGATCTTCTCCAGCCACGGTTCCGTATAGCGGCACGTGGGGAAATTCGAACATCCGATGAACTTGCCAAAACGACCCCAGCGCACGAGTAACTGTCCGGCGTGACATTCGGGACACACACGATCCACGTATTCGACTTGTTCAACGGCAGGCGTCGCTTTTTCGGCAGCAGCCAACGCTGTGGTAAAAGGGGTGTAGAATTCGCGCATCAACGCGATCCAATCCCGCTCGCCTTCGGCAACCTCGTCCAGCTCCGACTCCATCTGCGCGGTGAAATCCACGTTGATCAGATCGGGGAAATTTTCTACCAGCATATCGTTGACGATGAAGCCGGTTTCAGTGGGAATGTAACGCCGTTGCTCATGGCGCACGTAGCCCCGCTGCTCAATGGTGGAAAGAATCGTGGCATAGGTCGAAGGCCGCCCGATGCCGTATTCTTCCAGCGTGCGAATGAGCGTCGCGTCGGTGTAGCGCGGCGGCGGTTGGGTGAAATGTTGCTCCGGCCACAGACGAATCAAATCCAGGATCTCGTTCACGGTGAGAGGGGGGATCTGTTGGGCAGCTTGCTGCACCTTTTCCTGGTCGCCATTCTCGGCGGCAGCTTCTTCGTAGACGACGAGGAAACCCGGAAAACGCAATGTCGAACCGGAGGCGCGGAACAGGTATGGCTTTTCGGTTTCCGTCCCGGCCAGGACCTCGACGCTGATGGTATCGTATAACGCTGCCGCCATCTGGCTGGCGACAAAGCGGCGCCAAATCAGGTCGTAGAGCCGGAATTGGTCGCGGCTCAAATGCGACTGCATCGCTTCGGGTGTGCGCAGCACGCCGGTGGGACGGATGGCCTCGTGCGCCTCTTGCGCCCCCTTGGCGCGCGTCTTGTAGACCGGCGGCTCGGCAGGCAGAAACTCCGCACCGTACTGTGCAGTGATGAAGCGCCGCGCCTCATCCTGCGCCAGTTGCGCCACGTTGGTGCTATCGGTGCGCATGTAGGTGATGAGACCCACCAACTGCCCATCGCCCACATCGATACCCTCGTAGAGTTGCTGCGCGACTTGCATGGTTTTGCGCGCCGTAAAACCGAGTTTGCGCGAGGCTTCCTGTTGCAGCGTGCTGGTGATGTACGGCGCGGCGGGCTTGCGGGTGCGCTGCCCCTCCTTGATCTTCGAGACGACGTAGATGGCGTGTTCCAACGCCTCCAACAACGGCTTGACGTCATCCTCACAGCGCAAAGCCACCTCTTTGCCGCGAATGCGCACCAACCGCGCCTTGAACGTTTGACGCTTCTTGCGCCCCTCGTGATGCTGTGGCGCAAGTTCGGCGTCCAGCGTCCAATACTCTTCGGGGACGAAGTTCTCGATCTCCCGTTCGCGCTCCACGACCAGGCGCAGGGCCACCGATTGCACCCGGCCTGCCGAGAGCCGGCTGCGCACCTTCCGCCAGAGCAGCGGACTCAGGTTGTAGCCAACCAGCCGATCGAGGATGCGCCGCGCCTGCTGCGCGTCCACCAGGTTTATGTCGATGTCGCGGGGATGGGCAAACGCCTCATCCACGGCGTCTTTGGTGATCTCGTGGAACACCACCCGCTTCACTTGTTCCGGCTGCAAATCGAGAACCTCACTCAAGTGCCAGGCAATCGCCTCCCCCTCACGGTCGGGGTCGGTGGCGAGGTAAACGGTCCCGGATTTCTGCACAACCTTGGTCAATTCCTTGACGACCGCGCGTTTATCGTTGGGAACACGATATTTCGGCGTGAAGTCATTGTCCACATCCACGGAGAGCTGCGAGCGCAGCAGATCGCGGATATGGCCCACCGAGGCTTTGACGGTATACCCCCGGCCCAGGAACCGCCCCACCGTCCGCGCCTTCGTTGGCGATTCCACAATGACGAGCTTGCCGGTCGGTTGGGGGGGCGCGGGTTTTTCGGGCGGTGTCAGCCCTTCATGCGCAGACGTCCGTCCCATGCGGAACATCTTGGTCCCGCACACCGGGCACTGGCCCTGCACTGCGGCTTGAGCCTTAGCAGTAAAGACGGGAGTCGCTTGCGCCATCTCCCGTTTCGACTTGCACTTCACACAGTATGCTTCAATGTGCAACCCGTGGTTGCCTGTCTGTTCGACCATAACACTCCCAAAAATCCAATTCTAACGTATCAGTTCAATAAAAGGCGAAAAGTGGATGTTGGGAGCGGTCGTACCCGCTCCCAATCCCAGATTTTCAAGAGAATCCGTTTCACGGCACAGAATCATAAAGGAAAGTCACCGGGTGTCAAGCGGGTATCACAGCAAGTCTTCGCGGCGCGCAACCTTCAACTGCTCCACGACTTCACGTACCCGCTCCGATTGATCCCGCCGGGCGATCATCACGGTATCCGGCGTATCGACGATGATGAGATCCTCCACGCCGATGGCGACGACCAACCGTTCGCCCTGCGAGAAAACCATCGTATTCGCGCCATCGATATTGATGACGTCGCCCAGCAGCACGTTGCCGGCGGCGTCGTGAGGGTGCAGTTCCATCACCGAAGCCCACGCGCCGATATCGGACCACGCTAAATCCGCCGGAATCACGGCAACCTGGGGCGCTTTCTCCATAACGCCGTAGTCGATCGTCTCTTTGCGCAGCGCAGGCCACAGGCGCGCAAGCGCCTCCGCGTAGACCGGCGTTCCCCATACCGCGCGCAGCTCGGTCAGGGTCGCGTTCAAATCCGGCATCCACAGGCGCATCTCTTCCAGGATACGGTCGGCGCGCCAGATGAACATGCCGCTGTTCCAGGCATACATGCCTTCCCGCACAAACGCCTCCGCCGTCGGCGCATCGGGCTTTTCGGTGAAGCGCTCGACCCGGTAATAGTCAAAGCCGTTTGCCTGACCTAACGGCTCGCCCCTCCGGATGTAGCCATAGCCGGTGGATGCAAAGCGGGGCGCGATGCCCAACGTGACCAGATAGCCTTGCTGCGCGA
>JAFGSL010000019.1 GCA_016934645.1 Anaerolineae bacterium | reverse complement strand
GCCTATGCGAACGGCGTCGTCTACGCGGGCGAGATCAGCGTGCCGCTGGTCACGCCGCTAGAGGTGCAGTATCCGGGCGGCCTGCACTACTTCATCGAGTCGATCACCGTGAACGAAGAACAAGGTCGGGGCGACGTCACCCAGACGCTCCCGGCAGGGATGATCTTGCACTTCGGAGGAACACCCTATACTCCGTTGACGCTCAACAACGCCACCATCTTTCCCAACCTGACCTACACTGTCGCGCGTCCGGCCTGGGCGTCCAGTTGTAGCGATCCCACGCCGACTTTCTACTTTGAGATGAATCCGTTACCCCTGCGCATCGTTCCGCTGGGGCAGGTCACGTTTAACCATCTGCGCATCGAATTGGGCGACACCTGCACGCAATACGAAGAGCGTTTTTCCGGCGGTAGTCGCCCGTCCTATCCCAATGCCAACGCCAACGACGGTTTCCTGTACAACGTTGTATACACTGCGACGCAGCCGACCGTCATCTACCCCGATGGGGTGTCCGGTGCATTTTACACCAACCCGCCGCTTCAGTATGCGACAGCGATGCCCTACGAATTCGCCCTCACGGTCAACGGCGCGATCACCTTCGCCCTATCCGCCAACCAGATCGCTGCTGGCGTTCTGCACGACGTCGATCTCGTCTTCACTTACTACACGACCCACATGGTGAGCATGGACGAGCCGTACCTCGATCCGGTCCAAGGGTACGTGGGCAGCGCGACCTACCTGGAGATCGGTCCGGGCGGTTCCCTGTACGGGATCGTTCGTACGTCTCTCATGCCCAACTGGGAGATGTGGCCTATTCTATGGGCCGACGGCGCGTTCGACCTGCGCAACTGGATCAACACACTCTACATCCCGCCGCTCCAGACGCCGGGCTTGCCGGCGGAGGCCGCACGGGCGAACTGGCCGGATGACCCGCTCATCCAGCCGGGATTGAACATTCTCATTGGGCCGGAGACCACCACCTACGATTTCACCTGGTACCATTGCACGGCGCGCACGCCGATCACGTTCCCCGAGGGTATCCAGACCGATCTCTACGTCCGGCGTGGCGGTGTCTCCGACTTGATCACCGCGACCATCGCGCTGGGCGGCGGCGTTTCGGCGCCCCTGTACGGCTACACGACCACGCTCAAATCTTTCCGCGCCACGTTTTGCGACAACCTTCCCTGGCGCACCGACATCGCGGGCGATCTCGACCTGCCCTGGCCGGCCGACGTCATCGTGCCGCTGACCGACATGCGCCTGAGCGCCAAAGGCTGCGTCGCTTCGAGCGCCGTGCGCGAAGCGCCGCTCACGCTCGGTTATTGGCAGACGATGCTTCATCCCACCGCCGCTGAGTTCCGCCCGCACGACGCCCCGCCGCCGACAAACCTGCTTTGGCTGCTTGGCAAGGTGGACGTGCCGCACCTGTCCACGTCGCCCACGGTGGGCAGCGAGCTGGAGCCGATCCCCCTCGAAACGAGCTTTATGCCGGATGGGACGTTCCACGCCTTCCATCTCGTCTACGACCAGGCGCACTATGGCTTCGACGGCTTCGATTTCCTGCTGAGCGAGGTGCGGCTGAACGATTGGACGCGCACGGCAGTCGAGCCGCCTGAATGGCAAGCCTCCGCGACGCTCGTGGAACCGCCCCTGTGCGGCGACGATCCCTTCGACAGCCACGGATTCGTCGCGCTGGCGGGCAACCTGGTCGTGCCTTATTTCGGCACGCTGGAAGGGCCATCCAGTGCGCGGCCCGAACTGCGCGTCCTCGGTTGGGATGACTACGTCGGGTTCACCGAACGCCCCAAAGCCAAACGCATCTGGGATCTGCTCGTCACGGAGCACATCTACGACTTCGATCTGGTCTACGCTCACCACCACACCCTACATACCGGTATCTTTGTCGATTTCCGTCAAGACGACTTCTTTGTGGTTAATTTCGATTCGGTGGCGGTCATCAGTCCGACGCAAACCGGTATCTACCTCGGCCTCTCGTCGGGGACGGCGGCCTTACGCGCCCTGGCCGAGACGACGGTGACGCCCCTGCCCGCTGCGCTGGAAGATCCGCTGCGTAGCACTATGGCACAGCAATGGGTCCCCAAAATCTGGAATGACACAGTCCTGGGCGAGCAGTACGTTGATGTGTTAGAACAAATCTGGGACGGTACGTACCACTTCACTGCCACGACGGCTCAAATCAACAGTCTGGGAAAAGACGTTCCCGACGAGCCTCCCGGCGGCAGGACGGCCGAGTGGTTGGAGCGGGTGACGACGCTCAAGCAAATTCGCGGCGAGGTCGAACTGGTGGGCGTATTCGACGGTGGGAAGTTGATCGATGCCGATCTGCAGCGTCTACTCGTCTCCACCTGGTTCGAGGCCCGCAATCCGAAGAAGAACCAATGGATCGTGCGCATCGACCCCTTGAGCTTCGAGATCAATCCCCGGGGCGACTACATCCTCTACGGCAAAGACATCACCGTTCAGGTGGATGGCTACGGCGAAGTCAGCGGCGATGCCATACTGTCGCTGAATCTGGTGCAAAAACATCTGGAAGGCGGCGTGATTTTGTACGATCTGAACTATGACCCGACGGTGATCAAACGGGCCGGAGCGGTCTTCGGCGTTGGGGCGGACATCGGCTACCTGGGTGCACTGGTGGATGCCGATTTCGATGGGGAGCCGTGGGGCGGCGCGTTCCTATTCGGCGTCATCGAGACTGAAAGCCCGGTGCTTGCGGCGATGGGATTCTCCGATTTGCTGGATAACGTTGGCCTTACCGGTCAGGGCTCGTTCGCCGGTGGATATATGCGGGTCTATGGCAGTGCTCCGCTCTACAACATCGGGTGTCTGTTCCGGGTCAGCGTGGGCGGCGAGGTAGCAGCCTGGTATTTTGCTCCCATCGAAGACCAACCGGTAGAGCAACGCTATGGCGGCCGGCTGAGTGGTTACATCTACGGCACAGCGCTGTGCATCGTCTCCGCACGCGGGGACGTGACGCTGGAATTGATCAAACCTGGTTTGGCTGACCCAAATACTTACAGTTTTCTCGGCCAGTTATGGGTGGCGGGTGGTATCGGCTTCTGCGAACCAAATGAATGGGATACCTGGGAAAACCGTTGGTGGAACGACAACTGGTGTTACACCTGCGGGGCGCTGGTGGACGTGAATTACAATGACGAAAAGGCCAACGATTGGGAGTGGGACTATGATGCGGATTGTGAATAAACCTGAGTGATCAGCACCATGAGCATGGCGAACGGCGGCGACGCGACCGGCTCCCACGTCGGGCTGTGGATAAGGCCCTCCCTGGGTGGAATGTAGCGCACCCCCGTTGATGATTGACTATGAATTGGGGAAGCCTATAATGATCCAGCAAACACCAAGATGCGAGAGGATGCTATTATGACGCACGTGCTAAGCATTGAGCCGAACGGCCTTGGAGTTGTCATTACGTTCTCTGGGCTTGTCAACAGAGATGAGATCTATAACCTGAATGAACAGCTTATGTCGGATGAGTCGTTCTCGCAGTGGCGTTACCAGATATGGGATTTTTCAAATGTCGAGAAATTCGATGTGCCAATTGATCAACTCAGAAGTTTTGCGATTCAGGATTCCATTGCGGCAGCTAAGAACCCCAACCAAAAGATTGCCATCATTCCTCGACAGTCTCCACGTAGTGGTCTGGACAGCGTCTTCCATGTCTATGAGGAAGTATGGGCAGCGTATGAATCCAGATCTTTTTCCAACGTTGATGCCGCAAGAGCATGGGCTACGAGCGATCAAGAACGGAAAATATGACCATCCGCAATCTCAGCCCACAACAAATGTTTATTGCCCTGGCGAATGCGCACACCCCAGAGTATCGCTTTACTGGTACGACGCGTGCTGACTTCGAGACCTGGCAACAGGCCGCCCTGCCGCGCGTTCTGGCGACACTCGGCGGCTTCCCAGAATGTGTTTCCCCCAACCCGCAATTGCTGGCGGAATGGGAAGACCGAGGCTTGCGTCGTCAACGGTGGATCATCGACGTGCAGCCACATCTTTCCGCGATTCTATTGGTCAACCTGCCACTCGATCTCAAAGCGGACGAAAAACGTCCCACAATTCTTTGCTGCCATGGGCACGGCCCTTTCGGCAAAGAAGCCGTGATGGGCAACGATTCTACCCCCGCACTGCGTGAAGAAATCGCCAACCATAACTACAACTATGGGCAGCAAATGGCGCAGAAAGGCTTTATCACCTACGCTATTGACTGGATCGGCTTTGGTGAGCGCAACGACAATCAAAAGCCTAGCCACTCTAACCTGGGCGTGGGTCGCGACTGGTGCAACCTCTACTACCTCCACGCGACGATGTTTGGGATGACATCGTTGTCGATCAACGTTGCGCACGGGAAAGCCGCGACCGACGTCGTGTGTGCGCTCCCCAATGTGGATGCCGACCGTCTGGGCGTGATGGGTCTGAGTGGCGGCGGTACAATGACGCTGTGGATGACGTTGTGCGATGAACGCTTCAAAGCCAGCGAGATCATCTGTTATACTTGTATTCCGCACTTTGTAGAATGGGTTATCGGCTGATTCAAGCCAATGCATTGTCGTGAGCGCTCCTGGCAGACGAGCGG
>JAFGSL010000156.1 GCA_016934645.1 Anaerolineae bacterium | reverse complement strand
ATGTACCTCCATAAATCTGAAATAGGAGTAGGGAGTATGGAGTAGGAAGTAAGTCTTACTCAATCTTCTAATCTCCAATCGCCCAATCTTCAATCACCACACTTTCACAAATCCCGGCGTCACCTTGATAATGAGATTCTCCGGAGAGTTAGCCCACTCTTGCGGATCGGGAGCCAGTACGCCCTCCGGTCCCATATAGCGGGTGTAGATGCGCAGTGACATATCGCGCACGAAATCGCGCGGTTCGGTGATCAGTTCTACGTGGCCCTCGAAGAGCACTGCGGAAACGCCATCCACGCTTTCGGCAACGTCGATAATGATGGCACATTTCGGATTCCCGCGCAGTTCGCCGATCTTGCGCGTGCTCTCGTAGGAACTGATCCACATAATTTCGCCGTCCCAATCATACCACACGGGGACGACGTGTGGCTGCAATGTCTCCGGCGACGCGGAAGCGAAGCGCGCCAGGAGGGGTGCGGCGAGAAAGGCATCGATTTTGGCCTTACGTTCAACTGGTAATGCGATCATTGGTTTTCCTTCACTCTCACAGTTCCAGAATCTTCAGCGATTCCTGCCGCATAAATGCCTCGATCAGTTGTGGCTTATGTTCGGCTCTTGCGATGACCTCCGCGGCACGAAGGTGAACCTCCATTGTCCAACGGTCATTGCGATCTTCCTGGGTCGCCGCGTAGACGACGCCTGCCATTTTCGCCCAACAGATCGCAGCCATGCACATCGGACACGGCTCAAATGTTGTGTACAGCCAACACCCGTCCAGGTGATGATGGCCCAGCGTTTTGCATGCCTGGCGAATCGCGTTGATCTCGGAATGTCCCGTCACGTCATGCTCAGCCGAGAAGATTGTGCCGCCGCTCATAGCGATGATCTCATCCCCTTGCACGATGAGACAACCTACCGTCCCGTGGATGAAGCCAAACTCAATCGCTTGCGCCATCAACGCGCGGCTTGGATGCTGCATAGACGCCTACTCCGCAAAATACAGCGCTTCTAGCGACGCATTGACGCCCGGCGCGCCGAAGAGAGGAAGACTGCGCAAATGCATCACCTCGCCCAATCGCCTGACCGCCTCGTAGTCTAGGGCCTTGATGCCGCCGCCAAGTTGCACGGCGTAGAGGATCGACTGCGCGGTGGCTTCAAGCAGTTCGATGTTCATTAATGTCCAGTAGATGTCGCCCCGGCTCATCGTTACCAGACCGTGGTTTTCCATGATGAAGCTGTTGTACTTGGGCAGATAAGGCCCGAAGTTGTCGGCCAGTTCCTGGGTGAGGGGTTGCCCGTAAGGGACAACGGGAACCGGGCCGATCTCAGTTGTGGTTTCCGGGTAGAGTGGCAGCATCAGGTAATTCTCACCGCCAGAGATGGCCAGCGCACCGACGTTGGGCGCGTGGCAGTGGATGACGGAGACGATGTCAGGGCGCTCGTGGAAGAACTTGAGGTACATCGGCAGTTCGCCGGTCGGGCGGCGCTCACCGTCGACGGTTTCTCCTGCCAGATTGACGAACACCACGTCCTTGCGGCGGATGTCGCCTTTGTTCATCTGCGTCGGCGTGATAAGCACCAGGTCATCCTCCAACTTCCACGCCAGGTTGCCGCCATAGCCGGTCACATACAAATCCCGTGCCAGCCGGCGACAGACTTTGATAAAGAGTTTGATTTCGCGTTGGTATGTTTTATGCAGGTTCATGTTAAGCTCCTAGAGAATAGTTTGGTCGTTGTCCGTCGTGTAGTTATTCAAAACGACCGGGATTTTTTGTCATAAATTTGTTTGCTTCGATGGCACAACCATTCTACTTGAACCTACGATAAAATCAACGCGCCCTTAATTGACCTTTCGGCGTTCCTCTACTATACTGCGCTTGGTGTTGTTGCGTAACTTATCCTATCTTTTCGGTCACAAAATGACCTCTAAGCATTTCAACGACTTATCTTGGGGAGGGACCTATGGAAGACTTTGAAAAACTTGGTGTGTTCTACTTGGGCAAGGAGTACGATCTGGCGAAGAAGGCCAGTAAGGATACGCTTTTGCTCTACGATAGCAAGGATTTGGTCACACATGCTGTCACCGTCGGTATGACGGGTAGTGGCAAGACCGGGCTGTGCATCGGCTTGATTGAAGAGGCTGCTATCGACAGCATACCCGCCATCATCATTGATCCTAAAGGCGACCTGGGGAACTTGCTGTTGACCTTCCCCGAGTTGCGCGGTGAGGATTTCTTGCCGTGGATCAACGAGGCTGACGCCCGGCAGAAAGATATGACGCCTCAGGCCTACGCCGAGGCGCAGGCCGCTCTCTGGAAGAAGGGACTGGCGGGCTGGGGACAGGACGGCGCACGTATCCAAAAGCTCAAGGATGCCGCCGATTTCGTTATCTATACGCCTGCCAGCAATGCGGGCGTGCCCGTCTCTATTCTCCAGTCCTTCGCCGCGCCCCCCACCGCCGTCTTGGACGATGGCGAAATGATGCGCGAGCGTGTGAGTACCACTGTGACCAGCCTACTCGGTTTGTTGGGGATCGATGCTGACCCAATCCAAAGCCGCGAGTTTATTCTGCTCTCAACTATTCTGGATTTGACGTGGCGAGAGGGACGTGACCTTGATCTCGCTGCTTTGATCCAGCTTGTCCAGAATCCGCCCGTGACCAAGATCGGCGTGCTCGACCTGGACTCGTTCTACCCCGCCAAAGACCGTTTTGCCCTGGTGATGGCGTTGAACAACCTGCTCGCTTCCCCAGGATTTAGCGCCTGGCTTGAGGGTGAGGCGCTGGACATCGGCCAGATTTTATATACACCGGAAGGCAAACCACGCATTGCCATCTTCTCCATCGCGCATCTGGGTGATCGCGAGCGTATGTTCTTCGTCTCCCTGCTGCTGAACCAGGTGCTCAGTTGGATGCGTGGTCTCTCAGGGACCACCAGCCTGCGCGCTTTGCTCTACATCGACGAAATCTTCGGCTATCTCCCTCCCATTGGCAATCCACCTTCCAAACTGCCGTTGTTGACGATGTTGAAGCAGGCGCGCGCTTTTGGCGTTGGCGTTGTCCTGGCGACGCAAAATCCCGTGGACCTCGACTACAAAGCGCTTTCCAACGCCGGGACGTGGTTCATCGGCCGGCTGCAGACGGAGCGCGATAAGGCGCGGCTGCTGGATGGCTTAGAGGGTGCGGCTGCAGGCGCGGGCGGGCGCTTCGACCGCCGGACGATGGAGCAGACGCTTGCGGGCCTGGGGAGCCGCGTCTTCCTGATGAACAACGTCCACGAGGATGCGCCCGTGGTCTTCAACACGCGTTGGGCGATGTCGTACCTGCGCGGCCCAATCACCCGCGAACAGATCCGCGTGCTGATGGGGCCGCACAAAGCTGCGGCGCACAAAGCTGCGGTGCACAAAGCTGCGGCGCGCAAAGCTGTACCGGAGAGCGCGCCGCCCACCTACGCGCCGGCTGCCGAAATCGCCGTTACGGCACCTGCCGCACCGACGACCGTGGCTGCGCCGGCCGTCGCTGTCGTGCCGGCGCCTGCTGTAACCCCCTCAGGCGGATTGCCCACATTACCGCCAGATGTGACCAGCTTCTTTCTCCCTGTGCGCGGTAGTCGCAAGAGTCGCACGGTGGTCTACAAGCCGTGGTTACTCGGTGCTGCACGGATGCATTTCAACAACGTGAAGTTGGGCGTGGATATGATGGAAGACATTGCAGCCGTCACATCCATTACAGATTCTCCCATCCCCGTGGACTGGGCGCAGGCCACGACGATTGACATTGCTTTGAACGATCTGGAAAAGAAGGGCGAGCCGGATGCGGAGTACGGCGCTTTGCCGGCAGCAGCAGGTCAATCTAAGAGCTACACAACCTGGAACAAGAACTTTGCCACGTGGGTCTACCGCACGCAAAAGTTGGAGATGTTCCGCAGCCCCAGTTTGAAGCAGACGTCCGAGCCGGGTGAGACTGAGCGCGATTTTCGCTTGCGTCTACAGCAGATGGCGCGTGAAGAGCGCGATGCCGCCGTCGATGCGCTGCGCAAGAAGTACGCGTCCAAGATGACGACCTTGCAGGAGCGCATCCGCAAGGCGGAACAGGCCGTCGAGCGCGAAGAGGCACAGGCGCGCCAGGCCGGACTGCAAACTGCCGTCAACGTGGGGGCGACGCTATTAGGCGCACTGGTAGGGCGGAAAATCGCCAGCGCCTCCACGGTGGGCAAGGCGGCGACGACGGCGAAAAGTGTAGGGCGCGCCGCGCAGCAGCGCGAGGATATCGCCCGCGCCGAAGAAACCGTCGAGGCCTTGCAGAAGCAGTTGGCGGATTTGCAGGCGGAGTTCGACACCGAGACGGCTAAACTCGCCGCCAGCATCGACCCGATGACCGAGGAACTGGACCCCGTGATCGTGAAACTCAGGAAAGCCGACATCACCGTGCAATTGGTGACCCTGGTCTGGGCACCGCACTGGCAGGATGAGGTAGAGGGGCTGATCCCCGCGTGGTAGCTGGCGTGTAAAAACCCTAAGGGTCTCAAAGACCCTTAGGGTTTGACTTCCGCCGCTTTTGCTTTACAATGAAAGAAACCGAAAGCAAACGAAGGCTAAGTCAGGCGTGTATCTCGAAGAGCGGCGGCAAGAAATCCTCACATTAGTCAATACCCACGGGCGTGTTGCTGTGGCTGATCTCAGTGCACAGTTCAGCGTCTCCGAAGTGACCATCCGCGCCGACCTCCAATCTCTCGCAGAGAGTGGCTTGATTGTCCGCACCTATGGCGGTGCGATTTCTGCCACTTACAGCCTGCAAGAACTTTCGTTACTCCAACGGCGCCAGCAGCACATCTCCGAAAAGCAGCGTATCGGCGTGGCGGGCGCGGCACTCGTCGCCGACGGTGAGGCCGTTTTTCTCGACAGCAGCAGCACCGCGCTCGTTGTCGCTCAACAGCTCAAGCAGCGGCGTGACCTGACAATCATCACCAACAGCCTGGTCATCGCACAGGAGATGTTGGGCCTTCCCAATATTGCGGTTGTGATGCCGGGTGGATCGCTACACCACGACACCGTATCCCTCATCGATCCCGCTGGCTTGACCTTCCTGGAAAAGTATCATATCCAAAAAGGATTTTTCGGCACGTATGGATTGAGCCTAGATGCCGGGCTGACCGATGTCAGTGCGCCGGAGTCGGAGATCAAGCGCCCGTTGGTAGAGATGTGCCACAAGGTGATCGTCGTGTTGGATGCGTCCAAGTGGGATCGCGTTGGGGTGACGTCATACGCAAGCCTGGAGGATGTGAATGCCATCATCACTGACGATCAGGCGCCTGCCGACCTCGTTGAGCAAGTGCGTCGGTTGGGTGTGGATGTGATGGTGGTGTAGTTTGAAAAAACTCCCCGCTGACCTCATTTACTACATCCGCACCGCCGTATGGGAGTTCAACAGTGGTCTGATCTTTACCAGCATCTGGGTGCTTCTCTATACCGTGATGGGATTGAGCCTTGTCGAGGTATCGATCCTCTACATCGTGATCACAATTTCGAACTTTGTTCTGGAGATTCCTACCGGTGTTTTGGCGGATGTGTATTCGCGCCGCTTGAGCGTCATCGTTGGGGGCGTGTTCATCGGCCTCACATACGTCTTGATGGGGACCTTTCCGCTCTTTGCGGTCGCGCTGTTGGGCGGCTTTATCGAGGCTATCGGCGATACGTGTGTCAGTGGCGCGCTCCAGGCATGGATCACAGACGAGGTGGGTGAGGCTGCCGTGGGCAAGGTCTTTTTGCGCGGGCGGCAGGTTGCGACGCCTGCGCATTGGGCGGGCGTGCTCTTGAGCATCGCGATGGCTGCCTTGCTGAATTACCAGGCCCCGATTATCCTGGGCGGCGCGTTATGGTTTGTGCTGACGATCTTCCTGGTGCTCTTCATGCCAGAGACGAACTTTCAAAGGACGGTGACCATAAAGCCGGGCGGCAAAGTGTTCCTTGACCCGCTGAAAGCCTCCTTCGCCATCTTTGCTGATGGGATGCAACTCGTGCGTGGGTCTCGTATCCTGCAAGCGTTGTTTATCGCGCAACTGTTGAGCGCCGCGTTTTTCGATGGCTTCTACAAGTTCTCACGGGCGCACGTCCTGCAAAGCTTTGCTTTGCCGACCCTCACGCTGCCGTTGTTGGGTGCGCTCAAAGACAATGTATGGTTCGGGATTTTGGAGATGCTGCAAGGGCTGTTTTGCTTGTTGGGCGCGGAAGTGATACGCCGCCGGGTGCAACTGGATAAAAGCGGCGCGCCTGCCGGGGCGTTGCTCGTCATTCACAGCGTGATGTTGGTGGCGTTGTGCATCTTTGCCTTCACGGGTCATTTTGGATTGACGCTGGTGCTGTGGGTGCTGGTGAGCGGGTTACAGGAACTTGGGCAGCCCATCACCGAAGCGTGGCTGAATCTGAATATCCCCTCCAAAGTCCGCGCCACGGTGATTTCGATGAGCAGCCAGACGGGGATGGTGGGCACGCTTGGTAGCAGTACGGGATTGGGGGCGTTCGGCGACCGCTTCGGCGTGCGCAGCGCGCTAGGGCTTTTGAACCTGCTTTTGTTACCGCTCGTATGGATCTATGGGCGGAATGCGAGGGGTTTGATGAAGTTGGAACAAGTAGCTGAAGGCTGAAAGCTGACCGCTAAAAAAATAACAAAGTGAGGTAAGTATGGCTAAGGATACGGGTATTTTGGAAGAGCACAACCTGAAGAAAGATCAGGCCCTCGATATGTTGCAGCAAATGTGGGAAATCCGCATGTTCGAGGATACGGTCTACGACTTGTTGGGCAAGAATCTCATCCGCGGGGCCTCGCACCTTTACGCAGGTCAAGAAGCGGTCGCCGTTGGCGCGATGTCGACCCTGCGTGAGGATGATCTCATCACCAGCACGCATCGCGGGCACGGGCACTGTCACGCGCGCGGCGCGGTGTTGAACACCACCGACGAAGAACGCCAGACGCACTACAACAAGATGATGGCCGAGTTGTGCGGGCGCTCTACTGGCTACTGCGGCGGGCGCGGCGGCTCGATGCACATCGCCGACGTGGAACACGGCAACCTGGGCGCGACGGGCATCGTTGGCGGCAACCTTCCGGTAGCGACAGGTGCAGGCTTGGCGCAGAAGATGCAGGGGACGGGGCGCGTGGTGCTGTGCTTCTTCGGCGACGGCGCATCGAATACCGGTAACTTCCACGAATCGCTGAACCTGGCGTCGCTGTGGCAACTGCCGGTGGTCTATATTATCGAGAACAACCTGTATGGGATGTCGGTGCCGCTGTCGTGCTCGACGTGTACGCCCGCCATTGCGACGCGCGGCGCGGCTTATAACATCCCTTACGATATTGTCGACGGCATGGATGTGTTGACCGTTCGCAAAGCCGTTGCTGACGCTATCGAACACGTGCGCAGCGGCAATGGGCCGTTCCTGCTTGAGTGCCAGACCTATCGCTGGTACGGGCACTCCCGCTCCGACCCGCGCGCCTATCGCACCAAGGAAGAGGAAGCGGCCTGGAAAGAACGCGATCCCATCCCGAATTTCGCTGCGCAACTGGTCGCAGCGGGTGTGGCGACCGAAGAAGAGATCGACGCGGTTGAGGCCAAAGTCATGGGTGAAATCCAGGTGGCGACCGACTTTGCGCTCGGTTCGCCCATGCCGCCCGTCGAAGAGTTGGAACTCTACGTCTATGCGCCTTCGCCGTGGACGGATGCCGACATGGGGCGCGATAAGGAACTGCGCGAGAAAGTCCGCAGCGGCGGCCCTGGCGTCAAAAAGATGCGCTACTGGGAAGCCGTCCGAGACGCGATGCGTGAGGAGATGGTGCGTGATCCCCAGGTGTTCTTGATGGGCGAGGACATCGGTCTGTACGGCGGTGCGTATGGCGCGACGCGCGGGCTGTTCGAGGAGTTCGGCGCGGAGCGGGTGCGCGATACGCCCATCTCTGAGGCAACCATCGGTGGTTCGGCGGTGGGCGCGGCGATGTGCGGAATGCGGCCCGTCGCCGAGATTATGTATGTCGACTTCACCCCGCTGGCGATGGATCAGATCGCCAACCAGGGCGCGAAGAATCGCTATATGTTCGGCGGCAAGACCAAAGTGCCGATGGTGATCCGTACCGAGGGTGGGGCGGGGCGCGGCATCGCGGCGCATCACTCGCAGAGCCTCGAATCGCTGTGGACGCACTTCCCCGGCATTTACGTGGTGATGCCCGCGACGCCCTACGACGCGAAAGGCCTGCTCAAGGCCGCCATCCGTGACGATAATCCCGTGATGTTCATCGAACACAAGATGCTCTACGGCACCGAGGGGCTGGTTCCCGAAGAGGATTACATCATCCCACTCGGCGTCGCCGACGTGAAGCGCGAGGGCACCGACGTTACTGTAATTACCTACTCGCAGATGGTGTTGCGTTCCCTGCAAGCGGCTGAGAAGCTGGCGGAGGAGGGTGTCAGCGTGGAGGTGATCGACCTGCGCACGCTCAAACCGCTGGATATGGATACCATCGCTGCGTCCGTCAAGAAGACCGGGCGCGTGGTCGGCGTCACTGAGGCGTATCGCACCAACTCGTTTGTCAGCGAGTTGGCGGCGCGCATCCAGGAAGAGCTGTTCGATTGGCTCGATGCACCCATCGTACGGGTGACGGGCGCAGACGTGCCGGTGCCGATGAGCGAGTCGCTGGAGAATGCGATGGTGCCCACTGTGGATGCGATCATTGCGGGCATCCGCAAGGTATTGTAATCATGGAGTATGGAGTAGGGAATATGGAATAAGGGATGTGCTCAATCCCTACTCCTTACTTCTTACTCCTTACTCCTTACTTCAAGGAGAATACCTATGGCAGTCAATGAAATTATCTTGCCCATGTTGGGCGAAACCATGAATGACGGCGTTATCGTCGAGTGGCTGAAGGCCGTCGGCGAGCCGGTGAAGCGTGGCGATGTGCTGTTCTCGGTAGAGACGGACAAGGCGGTGCTCGAAGTCGAGGCATCGGCTGAGGGCTTTCTGCGTGAGATTCTGGCGCCTGCCGGCGAGCGCGTCCCCGTCCTGGCGGTGATCGCGCGGATGACGGACGCGGTGGATGAGCCGCTTGAATCAGCGACTGAGCAAATGGCCACCGAAGGTGGCACCAAATCAACAGATCAGCAGATCAGCGAGCCTTCCGCTCTCCCGCCCTCAACCGCTCCCATACTCCCACCCTCTGATATTCCCACTCGGCTCTTCGCCTCTCCCCGCGCACGGAAACTGGCCAAAGCGGAGGGCGTAGACCTGACAGAGATCGTCGGTAGCGGGCCGAACGGACGGATTGTGGAGAAGGATGTCGCGGCTTACCTCGCGGCGGCGCCCAAAGTGACGCCGGTAGCGCGCCGTCTGGCGGAAAGCCTGGGCGTGGACGTGCGTACCGTCGCGGGAACCGGTTCTGCCGGGTGCGTGATGAAGTCGGATGTGGAGAGAGCGAGTCAGGTAGGCAAGGAGTCGCGTAGTCAGATAGTCGGCGAGTCAGTGTTAGTTGCGCCTGTTCCGGCAGCCCCCGCTGTTCAGGAGAAAACGCTTGCGGAAACGCCGATGAGCGGCGTGCGTGCCATCATCGCGCAGCGGATGCACGCGAGCCACGTCACCACCGCGGAGACAACACTCACCGTGGAGGTGGATGCGACTGCGTTCGCCGCATTGCGCGAGAAATTCAAGGCACGTTTTGCCAAGGAACTTGGCTTCAACATCAGCTACAATGATTTGCTGATGGTCATCTCAGCAAAAGCGTTGCGTAAGTTCCCCGCCGTCAACGCGCGGCTGGATGAAGCTGCGGGCGTGATCCGCCAATTGGACGAGGTCAACATTTCATTGGCGATGGATACCGGGCGCGGCTTGATTGTACCGGTGGTACGCGATGTGGATCACAAAGGTTTACTGGATATCGCCCGCGCGACGAACGATCTGGTGCAGCGCACGCGCGCGGGCAAAGTGCTGCCCGATGAGTTGGTCGGTGGGACGTTCACCATCACCAACCTGGGGATGTTCGACATCGACGCCTTCACGCCAATCATCAACCTGCCCGAAATCGCCATCCTCGGTGTGGGGCGCATCCAGGAGAAGCCGGCGGTCTTTAACGGTGAAATCTGCATCCGCAAGATGCTATGGCTGAGCCTAACCTTCGATCACCGTCTGGTCGATGGCGGCCCGGCGGCACGCTTCTTGCAGTACATGACGCAGTTGGTCGAGGATCCGGATTTGATGTGGGTGTAGCCGACCACGGATACTAACAAAAAAACGAATGGGCCAACGGCCCATTCGTTTTTTTCTATGGTAGCAAAATCAGCTAGAGAGCAGTTCCTCGAGTCCCGCCAGATATAGCTCAGGATCACGGCGGAAACGGCGCT
>JAFGSL010000018.1 GCA_016934645.1 Anaerolineae bacterium | reverse complement strand
CCTCTCGGCATGATTGGCAGTTGCGAGAGATCGTACTCCTCTTGCAATTCATAATCCTCATTCGGCTTCTTCATAGAATCTTCGCTCATTAGCAGTTACTTTCATTGTAGCGCGCTTTCGCGATAGGATTACAGTTACAAACTGAGTGTAGGCTAACCTTTCACAAAAGTCAAATGAGGAAGGACTCATTAGATACTCCCTCCACTTTGTCTGTATATCACGTAATGCGATCATTCCTGTAACGCCGCCAGACGTCTAGAACTATAATCCATTCTTATCGTCTTTAGTTTCGTTTGGTGTACAATGGATGCATAGCACAATATGCAACCGTAGCAGGAGGCTAGCTATGCAAACGAATATCGTCGTTGATGAGTCGTTGGTCGCGGAGGCGATGGATTTGACCGGCATTAAAACCAAGCGCCAGGTGGTCGATGCCGCATTGCGTACCTTCATCCGCTTGCGGCGTCAGCGCGCTGTCTTGGATTTAGAGGGGGCGATTCCCTGGGAAGGTGATTTGGATGCAATGCGGACTTCACGTTACGCCGGAGATATGATCGTTGCCGAGGGAGAGGCAGAATATAATGCCGATCATGATTGACACCTCCGTGTGGATTGATTTCTTTCGTGGTTATGCAACACCGCAAGTTGCGCGTCTCAAGGCATTAATAGGAGAAGAGGACTTGCTAATTGGTGACTTAATTTTAGCGGAAACACTGCAAGGTATTCGTGATGATCATGATGTGCAGCGCGTGGAAGTTGCCTTCGCTCCTTACCCAGTCGTACCTCTGGTCGGTGGGGCTATCGCACGTCAGAGCGCGAGGTACTACCGGCGTTTGCGGAAGCAGGGAATAACCGTGCGCAAAACTATTGATTGCTTGATTGCCACGTGGTGCATTATGCACAGTGTGCCGTTGTTGCACGCAGATCGAGATTTTGCGCCAAGCAGCTTTCGGACCCCGGCATCGCACGCCTCGGATCCGCAGTTCGCAAACACAGCGTAGGCGCGGTCGACTTCCTTGATGACACGCGAGTAGCACCAGAACGTTTCGGCGCTGCCCGTATGCGCCGACACAAGATGGCCCTTTTTGTTGACACCCCACGCCCAACCGATCGAATAGTGATCAGGCATGCCACTGTGGAGGAACTCGTACGCCTGTTGGCTCAGCAGCGGACCATCTCCCCGCAGGCCGCGCAGTTGCATCTGCAAGAACCTGGCATAGTCGGTGATGCTCATGTTGATGTCGCCGGCGGGCTCCACCCAATGCAGATCGTAGTCGTCGCCAGGCGGAGTTGGCGTCAACTTGCCATCGACGTCTGTGTGCCCCCAAGGTTGAGACGCGTCTGCAGCGTTGGGCCAGGAGAACTGGAAGTCCAGCTCGAGTTCCTCTCCCAAGTTCCTCACCAACGCCTCCCACGTCTTTCCTGAAGCTCGCTCCAGCATCACGGCTGCCGCTGAGTACCCGGCGTTCGAATACGAGTGTTTCTCCTCCGTCTCGACGGGTGCAAGTGTGAGCACCCAGGCCACGAACTTGGTCCTTTGGTCTGAAACACCACCCTCGAATCTGTCCCGCATAGGGAACTCCTCATCCTCCGTCAAGGGCTGTAGCCATGCCCTGTGCGATAGGAGATCAACAAGCGTCATGTTGCGGTACGCGATGTTGCTCTCGCGCTCAAGCTCAGGACAGAGGTCGAAGAAGCGCGTGTGCCACGCAATCTGACCTCTATCAACCATCACGCCTGCGACCAGACCTGTGATGGCCTTCGTGCATGATCCCAAATGGAATCTGTCGCCAGGCTCTGCCGGGGTTTGGGCGTCAGCTCGCTTGAAGCCCAGCGTCCGTACCTCCAGGATGCTATCTGCTGAGACCACGACGTACCCCATTTCGGGGATGCCAAAGCTCGTTCTGATTTTGTCGGCGTCGACCTCCAACCTTTCCATTTTCAGATGTCCTCCTTGTTCTTTCATCTTGGCGGATTCCCATATAGCCTGTCATACTCTTCTGGTTCGGCATCTGGCGCTTGTGCCAGCACCGCCAGAAGTTTTTCTCTACTCCCCTGCTCGGCTCTTCTTTCCAAATATCGCAGTGCATTCAACGAGGCTATTTTCTCGGCATCAGGGGCATATCTTCCTCTCGGCATAATCGGCAGTTGCGAGAGATCGTATTCCTCCTGTTCGTAGCAACGACTTTAGTCGTCCAAAGACCGCTAAGGCGGTTACTACGAACAGATTTTCGATCTACCGCACTTGTGCCCCTTCGATCCCACAAATATCACATATCATTGCCTTAGGATTCGTAAAAATATAACTTCGCATTCTAACGCTCTAAGCCCCGTCCCCGGGGCGCTCTGCGCGGGAACTTATTCTTTTGCAGACCCTAAGGCCGCGATCACCCCCAGGAATCCCCATACCAACAGGTAGATGCCGTAGGGCATGGCCAGGACCGGACGCGGCATAGCTAGCAAGCCTTGGGAATTGTTAGAGGTGACCGAGTCGGCACCTGCCAGCCAAAGGCGTGAATATTGCCAAGGTTCGTCCACCACCCACAGGTTGACCCACAAACCGGCATCCTGGTAAGCATGGATTCTGCGGATCGACAGGCCGTATACACTGTTGACGACCCGGTAGCCATCGGCGACGAGGGACGCGGGCGAGGGCGGAATCCCGGTATAGCCGATCCCGGCGGCCAGGATCGCACCAGGGAGGGCCGACTGAATCTGGGTGATTGCCCCCGGTTCTGCCAGGACCCAGGTGTGGTCGGCAACGCTGGACACCTTGATCTCTTCCAGGCACAGGTCAAGGGCCTGACCGGCATAGGGATGTCCGGCGGAGGGAATGCGCAGGTCATAAATGAAATAGAGATCGTTCTCCTTGACCACTTGCAGCACAGCTTCCAGGATAGGGATAGGCTCTCCGGAAAAAGCAGCCCGCTCGCCGAACCAGCTCCCCGCATCCAGACGGGACAACGCGTCCCAGGTAAAGGTCACGGCCGGATCGTCTTCCCGCTTCGGAAAAACCTGCGCCACGTTCGTGGTGCGGGCCAGGGTATCGTCGTGCATCAGGAAGAGAACGCCGTCGGCGCTGACGGTGATATCCGTTTCGAGACCGTAGGCACCTAGGTCGGCAGCCGTCTGCATAGACGCAAGAGTATTTTCGGGTGCCAGGGTCGAAGCGCCACGGTGGGCGAACAGGCGGGGTTTTTCCGGCAGCGTGCCGCGATAGACGTTGCCCGGAGGCCAGAAGACGGGGATCAGCCAGAGGATGAGCAGGCCGGCTGGCAACAAAGCTTTCTTCAGCGTGCCATTGGCCTTCACCCACCGGTGCAGGCTCCAAGCCAGGAATAACAAAAGACCAGTATCGACGATGAGGCGGAAATACTGGAACAATTGCCCCAGCCGGTAGAGCTGGACCGGGTTCTTCAGAAACAAAACAGTGAAACTGCCGTAGAAGAAGATCAAAAAGAAAACACCAATGACAAGGTAGAGCCAGGCTGGGCCGGTTCTGCGGATGTTCCGCCGCAGAGTCAGGTGCACCGTGCTCCACAGAGCAACTAGCCCGGCAAAGACCATGAAGATCAACAGGAAATTCGCCCGCAGGCCGGTCGCACCGATCAGGAAGTTGTTGAGCGTCTCCTGGTAAGGCAGATTCGTCAGCCAGAAGGCAAGGAAAAGCATCGCATGGATGAAGATTACGAGAGCCATTACACCTTCACTCCTGAAACCTAGACCCTTAGCGCGCCACGGAATCCTCTGATGCCATAGTAAGATTCCGCACCGTTGTGATACACGAAGACATGGTCGTAGCGACGATCACAAAAGAGAGCGCCACCAAGTTCTCTAATCTCAGCAGGTGTTTTCACCCAGCTTGACGTTTTCGTATCGAAATTTCCAAGTTTTTGCAGCTCCCGGTATTGTTCTTCTGTTAAAAGCTCAATTCCCATGGCGGTGGCCATGTCCATGGCGGTATCATCTGGTTTGTGTGCTTTTCTCGACTCCAACCCTTCACGGTCGTAACAAACACTCCTGCGACCTTTAGGACTTTCCGCCGAACAATCGTAAAAGATGTATTCGTCCGTCATGGTATCATAACCGACAACATCCGGTTCACCACCGGTCCTCTCCATTTCGTTGAGCGACCACAGTTTTTCAGGATTGGCTTCCAACCTGGCTTGGACGTCAGTCCACTCAAGACCTTTATGGCGGTTCATATGGCTCTCAAAACGGGCTTTCAGTGCACTGAGCAGGTCTTCACGTTGTTGTGCGTCTAAGTCTTTTGTAACTTGCATTTCTGTTTTTCCTTACACCTGTTTCAGGAAGGCCCGCAAGGCCTCCATAAAGGCGGTGTACCTGTCAAACCGGATGAGATGCCCCACATCGGGAATGGTGACGATGGTCACGCTGGGGTTCAGCTCGCGCACTTTCGCGACGACCTCCGAGGTCACAATGCCCCCAAGCTCCGGATTACCCGTGATAAGCAACACGGGGTGGGTGATCGTGGGGAGCGTTGTTCGCCAGCTCCATTCTTCGGCGTGCGCCCTGGGCCTCAGCACATCCAGGATCGTGGGATCGAGCTGCTTTTTGGACTCGCACATCGGGTGCAGCAGCTCTTCGGGCCAGGTGGGGTGATCCTTGCGGTATTGCACCAGCAGTTCTTCCAGTGTTTGGTCGGCCAGGCTCTTGACCCATCTCGCCATGGGGTTCTCTGCTGGCTGGCCGGGAGGTGGCTCCGGCCAGGACAGTCGCCAGGCCGGATCTTCTAAGATCAGAGCGCTGGCCAGTTCCGGGAAGCGCACTCCAAGCTGGTGGGTAACCGTCGCTCCCATCGAGTGCCCGCCCACAATCGGGCGACTCAATCCCAAGGTGCGGATGAGTTCTGCTACATCGGCGGCCATGTCCACCTTTTCGCCCGGATGCACGCGCGCCGAAAGGCCGTGCCCACGCATATCTGGCATGATCACGTCATATTCGGGTTCGAGCGCGCGTGCTACAGGCGTCCAGCACAGGCCGTTGTCCGAAAAACCGTGAACCAACACCAGGGGGCGTTTGTCCCCATGACCCGTGCGGGTGTAGTGGATCTGCACGCCATTGACCAATACATCATTTTGTGTCCAGTGTGAGAGCATAGGGTTTCTCCTTTTTTAACTTGTATTCCGCACTTTGTAGAATGGGTTATCGGCTGATTCAAGCCAATGCATTGTCGTGAGCGCTCCTGGCAGACGAGCGG
>JAFGSL010000017.1 GCA_016934645.1 Anaerolineae bacterium | reverse complement strand
GGCAGAGCAGACGCTTCGTAAGCGCCAGGTTTTGGGTTCAATTCCCAAGGGTGGCTCTCCGGCCCCGGAGTCGACGGGGCCTTTTTTATAGTTCAATGGCGAAAGGATATATGTGGTGCGGCGGATACTCAACCAGGTGTGGCAATGGCTTAGTGCGGATAGAAGACTGGCCGAAGCCCTCGTCGCGCTGTTGACCATCCAGGTTATCGTACTGCTCCTTCCCCAGGCTCCGGTTTCTATCTCCACTAGCCCCGTCTATGCACGCTGGCTCGCAGGACTGCGACCAACCTTTAAAGCTTGGACCACACCATTGGCAACGGTGGGCCTGCTTGCCGTGCGCACATCGCTGTGGATGCGTGCTCTCCTCGCCTGGCTGGCGCTGATCGTGGCTGCGCATTTCGATGATTTGCTTGAACATTGGAAAGAATGGCCGCGCTCCTGTCGCTGGCTTCAGGTATTGGCGTGTGTTGCCGGCGTGCTCATCATCAGCGGGTGGGGCATGCAGACGCTGTGGGGCTGGAAACAATCGGACGTGATCGTCTGGCCCGCAACCCCCATCGCTATCCCGGAGCGCGGATTGACGCTGCCGGCGCGCGATAGTGTTTTGCAAAGCCGGTTCATTCCGTTGCGGGCGGGGCAATATGGATTATACTTTGTTTCCAAAGGGAGCAGCGTGGGGCTGGTGGTGCAAGCGTCGGATGCGCAGGGGCAGGTTCTGCCTCTGTCACCCTCTGCGCGCGACGAGCCACAGGCCGAATTGCGTTTGGCGTTAACCGTCGAGGTGCCGGAAGCATACTTTGCGCTCCCTCAAGTAGGTTACGTTTTTCGCCTTAGTTGGCTGCATGAAACAAATGAACCGATTCAGGCGCAGGTCTATCGCAGCGCCGATGGTGAATTGCTTGTGGAAACGACACTGCAGGGCGCAAGCGTGTTGTTTGCCGACGATGTGCGGCTTGATGTACAGCGTTACGCGCTGCCACATCTTGAGGCTGTGTACAATCCTGGCGCGCCGTTCGAGAGCATAGGGATGTTGGCGTTGCTTGTTGCCGTTTTGGGGCATTATCTTCTCCGTCGCAAAACCTCTCCGTCGCCGACACTGAATGAGCCAGACGATGCAGATCTGCTAACAGTTTGAAGGGACTTTTTTTGGCGAAGATCTGATTGCCAGGATGCCAAGTGTACAAGGTTGATACTCGACTGTTTTAGGGGAGGAATGTATGCGTTCGATCATCATTGGGGTGGCGGGAGGAACAGGCTCCGGCAAGACCACCGTGGCAAACCGCATCCTGGAGCGCGTCGGGGCGGAGCATATTGCATGTATCCCACACGATGCTTATTACAGGGATATGCGTCACCTGTCGTTGGAGGAACGCGAAAACCTGAACTTCGATCATCCAGATGCATTGGAAACCAGCCTGATGATCGAACATCTGACCTTGCTGCGCAACGGCTATCCCGCTGAAATTCCGGTCTATGATTTTACTCGGCATGCGCGCACCGATGAGACAGTCCACGTGGAACCGGCCCCCATTGTACTGGTAGAAGGCATTCTCATTTTTGCCGAGCCGGACTTACGCAGGCTGTTCGATGTGAAATTGTTCATCGATACGGCCAGTGACATCCGTTTGATTCGTCGTCTCAAACGCGACATGCAGGAACGTGGCAGGACGTTTGAGTCGGTTATCACCCAGTACATGACGACGGTGCGCCCGATGCATCAGGAGTTTGTTGAACCGAGCAAGCGTTACGCCGATGTGATTATCCCCGAAGGCGGTTTCAATGAGGTGGCGATCGAGATGGTCGCTGCGCGAATACGGGGGTTGTTGGAGGAACGTACAGTATGCGCCACAATGTAAGGATTCATCCTACTGCCGATGTCTCGGACAAGGCTAACATTGGTTCAGGAACCAGTATTTGGCATCAGTGCCAGGTGCGCGAGGATGCGCAGATCGGCCAGAATTGCATCCTCGGCAAGGGCGTTTACGTGGATTTTGGCGTGCGGATTGGGGACAATGTCAAGGTGCAGAACTACGTATCGATTTACCACGGTGTCGATATCGAGGACGGCGTCTTTGTTGGCCCGCATGTGTGTTTCACTAATGACAATCTGCCACGCGCGGTGAACCCAGATGGGTCGCTGAAAGCCGCCGATGACTGGGTGTTGGGGCGGATCGTGATCAAGCGCGGAGTGGCGCTCGGCGCAAATTCTACGATTTTACCCAAAGTTGTGGTCGGCGAGTGGGCGATGGTGGGCGCGGGCGCTGTTGTCACCAAAGATGTGCCGCCCCACGGGCTAGTCGTCGGCAATCCGGCACGGCTGATCGGGTTTGTGTGCGCGTGCGGACACCGGCTGATTGCAGATCATGAAGAAGATGATAGGATAATCGTGCAGTGTCCCAACTGTCACGAAATACTTTCTATACCATTAGAAATCTGGAGGCAGGTACAGTGATTCCCATTGCAAAACCCCTTATCGGGGATGAAGAAAAACAGGCGGTTCTTGAAGTTCTGGATTCTGGTATGCTGGCGCAAGGCCCACGGGTTAAAGCTTTCGAAGAAATCTTTGCCGAAATGTGTGGCGTCTCGCATGCGATTGCGACCAGCAGCGGCACGACGGCACTGCACGTGGCGCTGCTGGCAAACGATATTGGCCCTGGGGATGAGGTCATCACCTCACCTTTCACGTTCATCGCTTCGGCGAACAGCGTCTTGTTCACTGGAGCTAAGCCGCTTTTCGTGGATATCGATCCGGTGACGTTCAACCTCGATCCAGCGCAGATCGAAGCTGCTATCACGCCGCGCACGAAGGCGATTTTGCCGGTGCACTTGTTTGGTTTGATGGCCGACATGGACGTAATTCAAGCTATAGCCGATAAGCATGGTTTGTGCGTTATCGAGGATGCCTGCCAATCCCACGGAGCTGCGCTGCACGGTAGACGCGCCGGTGCATGGGGGACGGGCACGTTCTCCCTGTATCCTACCAAGAACATCACCTCGGCAGAAGGTGGGATGATCACGACCAACGACGCACGGATCGCCGAGAACTGCCAGGTCATCCGCCAACATGGGATGAGGCGGCGTTATTACCACGACGAGTTGGGCTTCAATTTCCGCATGACCGACGTTCACGCGGCCATTGGTTTGGCGCAACTTCACAAGCTAGAGCAATTCAACGCGGCTCGTATCGCCAACGCAGTCTACCTGAGTGCGAATTTGCGTGGGGTTACCGTCCCCGTTGTGCCTGAAGGGTATGTTCACGTGTTCCACCAGTACACAATCCGCGTGCCCGACGAACGCCGCGATGCGTTGGCGGAACACCTGAAGGCGAATGGGATCGGGGTCGGCATCTACTATCCTGTAGCGATCCACCAGCAGACGTATTACACGCAGCAGTTGGGGTATGATCAGCATTTGCCGGAGGCCGAGCGAGCTACTGGGGAAGTGCTCTCGTTGCCGGTGCATCCGGCACTCACACAAACCGATCTGGACACCATCGTCGCGGTGGTCAATAGCTTTATGGGGGAAGCATGAGTGAGCCTCTGAAAGCTGCCGTCATTGGCGTGGGCGCGATGGGACAGCATCATGCGCGCGTTTACACTGAGATCGCTCAGACTAGACTCGTCGGTGTAGCAGATGCTAATTTGCAGACAGGACAACGGATCGCCACCAAGTACGGTATTCCGGCTTACACGGATTACCGCAAACTCCTGGAACGCGAAAAACCAGATGTCGTCACGGTCGCCGTCCCCACGCGCTACCACCGCGAAGTGGCACAAACGACGATGCTTGCCGGCGCTGATGTGCTGGTCGAGAAGCCGATTGCTGCCACGGTGGAAGAGGCTCAGGTGCTCATCGATTGCGCGCAGGCGCTTGGACGGCGTTTGATGGTCGGGCATATCGTGCGCTTCAGTCCGGCGATTCAGGCATTGAAAGGGCATCTCGCGGCAGGTGAGTTGGGCAAGATTTTTCAGATGGTTTGCCGGCGTGTGGGACCGTTCCCCCCCCGTGTGCGGGATGTGGGTGTGGTCGTCGATCTGGCTCCGCACGATCTGGACGTGATGCGCTTTATCAGCGGTGCCGAGCCGGTGCACGTCTTTGCCGAGACAGAGCAACGTATTCACACGGAGCATGAGGATTTGGTGACGGCGCTTTTGCGATTCGACAACGAGATGACCGGCGTTTTGGATATTAACTGGCTGACGCCGCAAAAAGTGCGCGAGGTGGCGGTGCTTGGCGAGCAGGGAATGTTCCGCGCCGATGATCTTATGCAAGACCTTTTTTTCTACGAGAACGCCGAAGTGAGTGGCTCGGCCTGGAATCATCTTAGTATCCTCAAAGGTGTGCGTGAGGGGCGGATGGTGCGTTATCCTATCCAACGGTACGAGCCTTTGCGGGCGGAGCTGGAAGCTTTTGCTACGGCAGTGCTGGACGCTACGCCAGTACCGGTAAGCGGTATGGATGGTTTAACAGCGCTGCGCTTGGCGTTGGCGGTAGTGGAGTCCGGCAAAACACGGCGCGTGATCGGGGTGTAAGGTGAGTCTGCACATTTTGCAGCGAAAAATCGCTGCGCAAACCGCCCGGATTGGCGTGATCGGGCTAGGTTACGTGGGACTGCCTGTAGCATGTCTGTTTGCCGAGGCCGGATTCGATGTGACGGGTGTGGATCTCAAGATAGAACGCGTAAACGCGATCAACACTGGCGTTTCGCCTATCGAAGGACGTGAACCGGGACTAGCGGAGTTGTTGGCAGCGGTCGTAGCAGAGAGCCGGTTGCGCGCGACCACGCAGTATGCTGCCTTGCGCGATTGCAATGTCGTCATTATCAGCGTGGAGACACCTGTAGATGAGCAACATATACCGCAATACGTCGCTTTGCGAAGCGCCTTGCGCGACCTTGGACCAATGCTACAAACTGGTACGCTGATCATTGTAGAATCGACCATTGCGCCTGGCACGATGGCGCGCGTGGTCAAACCATTGTTGGAAACCGCCTCCAGCAAGCGCGTCAACGAGGATTTCTATCTCGGTCATTGCCCGGAGCGGGTGATGCCAGGGAAATTGCTTGCCAACCTGCGCAACGTGAGCCGGGTCTGTGGTGGTGAGACACCGGAGACCGCGCAAACGATGATCGCTCTTTATCGTCACATTGTCCAGGCGGACCTCGATTCTGCGGATTGCATCACGGCAGAACTGGTGAAAACGGCAGAAAACGCTTACCGCGATGTGAACATTGCTTTTGCTAACGAAGTTGCCTTGATCTGCGAGGCTGTGGGCGGGAATGTGTGGAAAGTGCGCGAGCTGGTCAATAAGTCGCCGGGGCGAAATATGTTGTTGCCAGGAGCGGGTGTGGGCGGGCATTGCATCCCTAAGGATCCCTGGCTATTGGTGTATCAGGCGCAGCAAATGGGCGTACCGGTCCAGCTGATTCCGACGGCGCGTGCAGTCAATGATGGAATGCCTCTGCACATCGTCACCTTGCTCGAAGACGCCCTGCGCGAAGCGGGCAAATCGTTGGTAGATGCGCGCATCTTGGTGCTTGGGTACGCTTATCTTGAAGATTCCGACGATACGCGTAACAGTCCGAGCAAAGTGCTGATTGCTGCGTTGCGCGAACGCGGCGCGGAGGTAGTCGTCCACGATCCGTATGTGGCGGAGTATCAGGGAGACGTGTACGCGATGGCGGAAGGCAGCGATGCGGTGGTGGTAATGGTCGGACACACCGACTACAAAGCGTTCGATCTGGCGGCGCTCAAAGCTGTGTTGCGTGCCCCGGTGTTGGTAGATGGGCGGCATATATTTGATCAGCCTGCAGGATGGCTCTATCGTTGCATAGGTGAGGGAGTGTCGGGATAATGAAGGTCGTCACGGTGGTTGGAGCAAGGCCCCAGTTCATTAAGGCTGCACCAGTGAGCCGGGTCTTGCGTCAACGTCACACCGAGGTGCTCGTGCATACCGGGCAACACTACGACGAAAATATGTCGGCGGTGTTCTTTGCCGAACTGGATTTGCCGCAGCCGGACGTCAACCTGGGCGTTGGTTCCGGCGCGCACGGCGCGCAGACGGCGGCGATGTTGGCGGGTATCGAGCACGTGTTGTTGGACGAAAAGCCGGATTGGGTGCTGGTCTACGGCGATACCAATTCGACGCTGGCGGGAGCGTTGGCCGCGGCTAAACTGCACATCCCCGTGGCGCACGTTGAGGCAGGATTGCGCAGTTTCAACCACACGATGCCCGAGGAGATCAACCGCGTGCTCACGGATCACGTTTCGGACTTGCTTTTTTGTCCCAGCCAGACCGCTGTGGACAATCTGGCGCATGAAGGAATCGTCCGTGGCGTTCACTTGGTAGGTGACGTGATGGCTGACGCGCTGGCGTATGCCGCAGAACGCGCCCAGTCCCACTCCGATATCCTGCAACGCCTGGGGGTATCCGAAAAAGGTTTCTTGCTGGCGACCGTCCACCGCGCCGAGAACACCGACGATCCGGCCCGCCTGCGCGCTATCCTGGAAGCGTTTGCCGCCCTCGACGAGCCGATTGTGTTCCCGATGCATCCACGCACACAAGCGCGTATTGCGGCCCTTAATCCAAAATCCAAAATCCAAAATCTAAAATTCATTGACCCGGTGGGCTATCTGGATATGGTACGCCTGGAACAAGCGGCGCGAATGATCCTGACCGATTCCGGCGGCATCCAGAAAGAGGCGTACTGGCTCGGTGTGCCCTGTGTGACGTTGCGCGACGAGACGGAGTGGGTGGAGACGGTGCAAACGGGGTGGAATTGTTTAGTAGGCGCTGGCCTTCAGCGTATTGTTCGCGCAGTCCGGACATTTGCAATCCCGGATCAGCATCCCGCGTTGTATGGTGATGGCAAAGCGGCAATGCGGTGTATCATAGTGTTGCAAAGGTTTCAGACAAAATTATAGCGAATGACATCCTGTCACTATCGGCAATGTGGTGCATTGCATAGAGGCTTTGGTTGAACTTTTCACTCATGGGGGTACTCTAGAATGAATCAGGGCAAACTTGGGGAGATTCAGCATGGGCAGCCTCCCTTGGTCAGTGTTGGCATGCTTGCATACAATGATCAGTCATACGTCGCTCTTGCAATTGAAGATATACTGTCACAGAGCTATGAGGATTTCGAACTGATAATCTCCGATGATTGTTCAGTTGATCGAACAGCCGCGATTTGTAAGGAATATGCCCAAAAAGATAGTCGTATTCGTTTTTTTTATCAACAGCCTCGTTTGGGAATGCAGAAAAATTATGAGTTTGTCCTTGCCCAGGCGAGAGGACAATTCTTTATGTGGGCTTCATCAGATGATCGTTGGGACAAAGATTTCATTTCTATTTTGCTAGGTGCCATCAAGCTGGATAAGAACTTGATAAGTGTTTTCTGTCCGTTTCAATTCATTGATGAAGATGGGAACGCCTATATTGGGAAAAATAGGGGGATTCATACTAACAATTATGCAGGCCGTAATGCCTTTTTCAGACTTGCAAAGTTCTGTTTTTTTTACAGTGATGCATTTTTCTATGGCCTACATCGCAGAGAACTGATACAAGATATCCGGATTCCGATATGGTGGGGAATCAACTCTATTACACCGGCTAACAACAACTATCCCCCACTATGTTTATTTTTGGCCAGGGGTGGATATCTTAGTGTAGGAGAATCTCCGCTTTTTTACAAAAGAGTCCACCAGAATAGCCAGCCACGTCACAGTAATGAGTTTGCGAATCACTTTCTACTGACGAAATATTTCGCTTTCCTTCTGCGAAAATTGAATGTGCTTTGTGAGTCTATTCTTGCCGTACAAAAGGGCTCCCAATCTCTGTTTCTTGTTCTGACTGTTGTGCCTCTTTTCCTGAGTAGATGTTTATTTGATTGCATTTCAATGACAGCACAAAAAACCTCTTGGCATATACGTAAACTACTGAGATTGAATTAACATCCACGTATTCATGATTTCTGTCATGATGAATGGTTCACGTGGAACTAGCGTAAAGCTAGATGTTCCAAGCCCTCTTTTCAGGAAAGGTTGGCCTAACAAGTGAGCGCACATTGTTCTCCAAACTAAAACTCTTCGTCAAAGATACATTGATGACCCTGGGAACGCGAGTGATCGTTCTGGCTCTCAATATTTTCATCTCCATTGCTATTGCGCGCGGATTAGGCCCTGAAGGCAAAGGGATTTACACTTTAGTCACGTTGTTTCCAGCACTAATTTTCGTTTTCGCCAATCTGGGCATAGGGCCAGCCACGGTCTACTACGTTGCCCAACAGAAGTATCCCCTAAAGGTTGTATTAGGAACAAACACGATTCTTACCTTTGTAATTGGGGCCATTTTTGGCTTGATTGCCGGCATACTAGCACTCGTATTTCAACAAAGCATCTTCCCCGAAGTACCGCGTGCTTATCTTTTGATTGCTTTGCTCTTGTTTCCCCTGGAGTTATTCCGGCAGCAAGCGGGGGGAATCATCTTATTGGGTGCAAAACGTATCCGCGAGCTTAGTTTGACTTCCGTGGTATACGATGTGTTTTTTCTCGCTCTAATTTTTCTCGTTTTTAAGTTCGCGGGTACTCGTGTGATGGGCATTGTCGGCGCCCGCATAGTGAGTTCTGTATTCGTCTGTGTTTGGACCTTTGCCCTGGTGGCTCGTATAGCCGGTGGCATTGAGTTTCGTCCTCATCGGGCTTATTTAAAGGACCTTTTTGGGTACGGGATTCAGGCTTATTTGGGCAATGTCATTTCGTTTCTAAACTACCGGATTGAATTGCTGTTGCTCAGCATGTTTATGTCTGCTGATACTATCGGGTTTTATTCCATCGCGCTCAATCTGGCCGAACAACTATGGTTGGTCTCGCAGTCTGCTGCTACTATGATTTTTCCGATGGTCTCTGCCGAGAAAGATCCTGAAAAACTACGGGCGTTTACTCCTTTGATCAATCGCAGTGTAACCTTGATAACAGCTCTGGGGGCACTGCTTCTCGCATTGCTGAGCCGCGTGTTGGTCACGTTGATGTACACGGACGTTTATCTTCCTACGGTTGGCTTACTCCGCATTTTGTTAATCGGGATTGTACTTAACAGCAGCACTCGTATCCTGGCTAATGACCTTGCCGGGCGAGGTAAACCCATGCTCAATACTCTGGTAGGGGGAATTAGCTTAGCAATCCAGGTGATCTTAAACCTTATTTTGATCCCCCGATTTGGCGCGGCAGGTTCAGCCTGGTCCACGACTATTGCGTATGCACTCGTTTTTCTGATGCAACTGGCGCTGTATATGAAAATAGCCAAGGTTCCATTTGGAAAAGTGATTCTGCCACAACGGGCAGATTGGCAACTTTACCGCCAACTAACTATCATTGTGTTACAATGGATTAGGCTACGACTGGTTCGATTGCGTATACTACCTTCGCATAACGAATGAAGAAAACCGATGGCAAGTGAGATCATGAAAAAACTAGTGACCGTATTCTGGCGCTTGATGTACGGCATGTCCGGTCATCCTTTTGTAATACGATTAGTGGCTCCCTTTATCCGTTTAGTGGAACGCTTAGGGGGAGAATCTCTTGCCCGCCGCTTCACAAAGGCCATCACGTCTTTTCTACTCTTGACACCGCCGCCACGCATCGGTTATGTGCAACTCCATTTATCCCAATTGTACTGGCGTTTACGCCGCCAAGCCAAACATCCTCACATCACGCCAAGTAAGCCGCTGGATGAGGTGCAACTGCGTCCTCAAAGGGTAGGCGTTCTGGGATATTTTGTCGGCCATGGCCCGAAAAGTTTGATAGATAAATTTTCCAAGGATGTAGAGCTTTACGTGTTTGATGTTCAGACCGATCAAGGCTATCGCGCTGAATGGCTACGAACCAGGGTCAACCATTACATTCCATTGGTCCTGCGGCCTGGAGCCGTTAAAAGGCCTCTACGTGAAGGGTGGGAAGGCACAGGGTATGGTCCCTTATTACCTGAAGAAGGGCTGGCTGGCCGGGATTTGGTTATGGCGGCGGCGGCGGTCATAAACCAGGCTACATTAGATTTGCTGGTGATCATCGGACATGAGCAGGAATGGCACACGTACGAACTGGTCGATCGCATTGAGACACCCTGTATCGTGCACATTTGTAACAGCTCTGACCTCTTGCACCATGAAAAAGTTAGCTTCTATATGTATACTCAGCCACAGGCCGGCTATTATCTCAAGCAGAAGTCGCTTGTCTCCGCGGCCACACAGGCTCCTTTGACGTCAAGAGCAGTCTATCCTAGTGCTCTATATTATGATCCGCGCGGTATTGACCTGAATGGCTCGTTACCGGCCTGGGCAGACCGTGAACCGCTGATTGTTTTTCATGGGCCACTGTATAAACTGGGTTCTTCACCGGTTATTCATCTTATAGCACAGCTTTTGCGCGATGACGCTGCTTTAGAATTTGTATTCATGGGACGCCTTGAAAATCGTAGCTATCTGTTGTCTACTATTGAGAAAGTCGGTAAACGTTACGGAGTTGCGGGGCGGATGCATTATGCAGGGAATTTTCTGGCGATGTGGGATGCCTCGGGGAGTGTTGTTGGCCCGGATTGGGATAAAATTGTCTCCTATTTGAGAAGAGCCAGATTAGAGCCTGATCCTTTCCCCTTAGGCGGTGGACAGGCCAGGTTTCAAGCTTATCTGAACGGGACACCTTCAATCCACATGGGTGTGCAGCTTGAGCTTAGCCACAACTGGTTGAAACAAGATGGTTTGGTTGAGGTTCCTGCATTGCTAATCCCCGCTGGTACTGTGTATTCTCAAGAAACATACCTTGATTTGTGCCGCCGTTGTTTGTATGAGCAGGGCTTCGCCGATACGCTCGCAGTTGAACAACGTGCAGTTGCGCGTGTGGTCAGTGATGGCGCGGCCTATTGGCAGCGTTTGTTCGATAGCTATCGTGACTGGATCGAGACCATTCATTTCAAAGGTCTTGCTCAGCCACGCCCTGGACGGAAATAATGCCATCCTCCAAGAATACTAATCTCACTGTCGTATATTTACTCGCCATTGAAGATATTATCCAATCCCCTTTGTTATATTCCCAAGTCTTTGCCCTACTCAAAGTGATAGCGGTGCAGGCCCCGGAGTACGCTTTTCACGTTGTTGCACTCTATCCTTTGCATAATGCGCTCCGTTTCCGCAGACGCACCGCCGCACTCCGCGCCGACTTGCGCGCTGCTGGAATTACCTTACATGTGTTACCCGTTTTATTTGCCACTCGCTACTTCTATATTCCGAAAAACCTGCTCCCGCTATTTATCGCACAGGGCTGGCTTGCTGCTCGATGGATTGTCTTGCGCTTAAAACCAGCGGTTATCCATTGCCGTTCATACCCGGCGACCTGGGTGGGGATGCTGGTCAAACGTTGTTGCGGGGCGCGGTTGATCTGTGATACCCGAGCATTGTATCCTGAAGAGGGCGCGACGTTAGCAGAGGGCGGCAAATCGGTCTTGTTCGATCAGGCATCGTTCACCGTGTGGAAACGCCTGGAACGCACGCTGTTTACCACCGCCGACGCTATCACGGCGGTCTCACAGCCTAGTGTTGATATTCTGGCAGCTCACTATCCCCATGACGCTTCACGGATGCATGTCATTCCCACGACCACACGGTTGTCGGAGTACACTATGCTCGCGGCCTGGCGCGCGCAGACGCGCCACGAATTGGAGCTACCCGACGTTCGGATTGCGGTATATGTCGGCTCCTGGTTTGATCCGGAGCCAATGGCTGACTTGATCTACCGGTTGCTGGCAGCCGATCCATCTATACCGTGGCATTTCCTGCTGCTTGTGTCACCTCAAGCAGCCGCAACAGCAATTGCGACGCAAGCGGCACTGGGATTGTCCGGCAAGACTACCGTGATTTCGGTACCACAACCGGAGGTTTTACGGTATTTGGCGGGAGCAGATGTGGCGCTCCAACCTGTTGGTGTGCCACGCCAGGACTCTGTAGATCCACGTTATAGCCTCATCGCACGCACGCGTCTTTCGATCAAGTTTACAGAGTACCTTGCCGGTGGTTTACCGGTGCTGGTGAGTCGCTGGGCTGGCGCCGCCGCCGACCTGGTGCAGCGACACGATCTGGGCCTCGTGTACGATGATGCGTCGCCCGAAGCGCTCTCCGCGTGGCTCACGCGTTGGCAAGCTACGCGTGAAGATTTCCGCTGGCGCGCCTGGGATTTTGCCCGCGCCAATTTCGCCATCGAAGAAGTGGCGCGGCGCTATCTGGCCTTGTATCATGGGGAGGATGGGCTATGACGGCGCCAGTTCTATCCGTTGTCGTTTTGAACTGGAATACTTGTGATTCGTTGCGGGACTGTCTGCGCAGCCTCACCCCTTTTCCACCCGCATGGGAGTTGGTAGTGGTGGATAATGCCTCCACCGATAACAGTGTGGCGATGGTGCAGGCCGAATTTCCCTATGCCCGGTTGATTATCAATACAGAAAATCGCGGGTTTACTGGCGGCAACAACCAGGGAATCGCTGCCAGCACCGGCCGTCATGTTTTGTTGCTCAATAGCGACACCATTGTCGAGCCAGCATCGCTGACTGTCTTGGTATACTTTATGGATACCCACTCAGAAGCCGGAGCCGTTAGCCCACGCTTGTTGCGCTCGGATGGCTCACCACAGCCTTATGCTTTTGGGCGCGATCCCACTCCCCTGTATTTGCTCCGACGGGGTCTGAATCAATTGCTTTTACACCGCCATCTTCACAATTGGGCGACAAATCAAACTCAGAATGTGGATTGGGTTTCCGGCGCGTGTCTGCTGGTGCGCCGCGCCGTTATCGAACAGGTGGGGCTGTTAGACGAAAATATGTTTATGTATTTCGAAGACAATGATTGGTGTTTGCGTATTCGTAAAGCTGGTTGGAAAGTGTACTATAATCCTCGGGTCGAAATCGTACATTTGGGTGGCCAAAGCCTGAAGAAGAATCTAAGTGCGCAAAGCGCTTATTATGACAGCCTGGCCTATTTTTACGCCAAACACTACGGACAACTTTCGCAATGGTTGTTGAGATTGATGTTGCCTTTATACCGGTGGGTAAACCGCTGATTTCTTATACTTGTGTCTCATCCATACCGTATTGCTTTTCTTCCTTGCCGAATTCCCCCAAAACGTTACAATAAACACCGTTTTGCGCACATATCAAACGGGGAAAAGTGGATGAAATTGAAAACCAGTGTCATTGTCCCAACCTATAACGAGAAAGAAAATCTCGAGGCGCTCGTCGCGCAGCTTCTCGCGTTGCCCTCTGCGGTTGACGTTATCGTCGTAGACGATAACTCGCCCGACGGCACAGGTGCCATTGCCGACCGGCTGGCAGATGAGAACCCGGGCCGCATTCTCCTCATCCACCGTGATGGCAAGCTTGGATTGGGCACGGCCTATGTCGCGGGTTTCCACAAGGCCATTGCCGCCGGGTACGATCTCATTGTCACCATGGACGCCGACTTTTCCCATCCACCGAAAAACATTCCCGATATGATCGCTAAGATTGGGCACGGCTACGATTTGGTGATTGGCAGTCGTTATGTGCCGGGCGGTGCGGCGATCGAATGTACGCTGCCCCGCAAGATGCTGAGCTGGGGGGCAAATGCCTTCGCTCGGGTGTTACTTGGTCTGCAAGCTCATGACACGACTGCCGGTTTTCGCTGTTACCGCCGTCAGGTGTTGGAATCCATCGCCCTGGATCAAATTTTTTCCAATGGCTATTCTTTCCTCATTGAAATGCTTTACCGTGTACAGCGTGCCGGATGGAAGGTCGGCGAGGTTCCCATTATTTTTCAGAATCGTCAGCAAGGCGTGTCCAAAATATCGCGGAACGAGATTATTAAGGCTTTGTACACTGTGTTGCGTCTTTTCCGCACACGTCTGCTGGGGAAGGCTGCATGACGCCCCTGCAAGAAGGTGGTTCGCTACCGGCTGAGGGAAGCGGTTCAACGTTGACTGTATCATCCCCCTCGATGGAGCATGTGCGCTGCAACTTGTGCGGCGCGGATCACTCTCGGGTGCGCATCCCTTCTACATTGGAGAGCCACGCCCGTGAAGGATGGAGCGCCTATGCCTGTACCAATGGTGGCTATGGCTATCACGGCCCCATCGTTGCCTGCCAGCAGTGCGGTTTTGTCTATGCTGACCCCAGGCCGCACAGCACGGAAGTGCTCGGTATCTACGCAGCAGTTGAAGATCCCTTGTATGTCGAAGAACGCGAGGGGCGTATATTGACGTTCGAACAACATCTACGCCCCCTGGAGCGCGTGACCGGGCCGGCTCAGGGGCGGCGGCTGCTCGACGTGGGCGCGCACACTGGGGTTTTTGTGGATATTGCAACGCGTCATGGGTGGGATGCCTGGGGCATCGAGCCAAGCACCTGGGCGGTCGAACAGGCTCGCGCACAAGGACTCCAGATGCATCTGGGAACGCTGGAAAACGCCACATTTCCCGCTGGTCATTTTAGCGTTGTTACTATGTGGGATGTTATCGAGCATGTCCCTGATCCATTGCGCACATTGCAGGCTGCATGGCGTGCACTCGAACCTGGCGGTTTGCTCGTTGTCCATACGATGGACATCGATAGCCTCTTCTCGCGCCTGATGGGCCAGCACTGGCCCTGGTACATGGAGATGCACCTGTTCTACTTCTCGCGCCGTACGTTATCCGCGATGCTGGGTAAGGCCGGGTTCCGCGTGTGTTGGATGGGCGCACAGGGCCGTTATCTACAAGCCGGATACCTGACCAGCCGGGTTACGGCACTGCTGCCGTTGATCGGTCGGCCTCTGGAATGGTTGGTGACGTGGTTGAAACTACGTGAGGTGGCCTTACGAATTAATCTAGGGGACCTTTTCACCACGTACGCGCAAAAAGTCGGTGATTAATGTTGTTATCAGATAGATTTTCATTTTGCGATATGTTTGACAACGTTTACCGCTATGCTATAATTTTCGTGGGTGTTGTAAAACACACCGCGACTTCGTCCATCCTACCGCCGGCGCTGACGTGACTGCAACGCTGGCGGTTGTGTTCTGTAAGGGGATGGATGAATAATCCTGTGCTGTGAAATGAATTAAGGAGGCACAAACCGATGAAAAACAAACGCTTGAAAGGATTGGGGGCGCTGCTGTTATTGGCGCTGACCTTGTCCACGCTGATTCTGGTCCCACTAGCGGCGGCGCGTGAGTCACAAGCACCTTCGCAGCAAGAGATTGGCACGAATCTGTTGGTGAATCCAGGATTTGAGGGTATTGGTCGACCTATGGATAATTCATCGCCCAACTACAATAACTGGACCCGGGACACCTTTACCGGCGTGCAGTATGGCGAGATCTATACTCCAGAGGGATGGGTTACCTGGTGGCAGGAAGGTGATTATGGCCGTCCGGAATGTCATGTCATTGCCAAGGAAGCGCCGTTTTTGGATCCACTCCGTGTTTACAGCGGGTATTACGCAACCAAATGCTTTACATTCTTTAGAAGACAAAATGCCGGTCATTTTCAGGTCGTGCGCAATATTGCGCCCGGTACTGTGGTTGAAGCATCCTATTATGCGCATGCCTGGGCCTGCGATGCGGAGGCGTCAGATGCTCTCTCGTGTGGTGATCCGTATGCCTTCTACTTCCGGGTAGGTATCGATCCCACCGGCGGCACGGATCCTTATAGTTCCAACATCATCTGGAGCGCACCTTACTATCACTATGACAAGTTTGGATTGGTCGGGCCTGTGCAAGCTACCGTCGGGGCGAGTGGCGCGGTGACATTCTTTACCAACTCCTATGCCAAATGGCAGTACAATCACAATGATGCGTATACGGACAATATGGTCTTGACGGTGGTTTCACAGGGCGAGACGCCGACATCAACCCCCGAGCCCCCGCCGCCGACCTCGGAGGCGCAGCCCACCGCCGTGGTGCCACAATCCACCCCCACGCCACGGCCTGATGGTTCAGTCGTCCACATTGTGGTTTCTGGCGACACGATGTTCGGTCTGGCGATTCAGTACGATGTAGACCTGGACGAGTTGCGCCGCCTCAATGCGGGCACCGTCGTCGACGACTTCCTTTCTATCGGCCAAGAAGTGATCATCTCTGGAGCGCCGCTCGCTGCGTCTACTGCTACGCCTGAGCCGCAACCTGAGACTCCGGCTGAAACGGAGCCTGCGCAGACGCCCGATGCCGGTACTGGGAACTTACCGGCTGCGCCTACAGGTGATATGGCCTCGCTGTGTGTATTGGCCTATTACGATGCCAACAATGATATGTTCCGGCAGGCCGATGCTGGTGAGATGGCGTTGCCAAATGCCGAGATCACCCTTGTAGGCATGTCTGGGCCGGCAGGGACTTACTCAACTGATGGGATCAGCGAACCATACTGTTTCCAGAACCTGGAACCGGGCAACTACATTCTGCGCCATACGCCACCTTCTGGTTATAAACTTACCGATACCGGACAGTGGAATATCCCGTTAAGTGCCGGACAGGTTTCTTCGCTAAATCTGGGCTACTCGCGGGACGAGAGCGCTGCTGCGGAAACTGGAACCGAGCAGGAGAATCCTGTTGGGACGCTGGAAACAACCGAGAGTGCCGATGAAACTGAACAACCTGGTGGCATCACCAAGGTGCTTAACACGGTCTTGCGCATTACCGGCATCATCGTCCTGGTCCTGGCTATTGCCGTGGGGGTGCTTTTCTTCCTATCGCGCCGGGCGATGTAATCACTTCAGCCAATAGCAACGAACAGGCCATCGGATTTTCGATGGCCTGTTTATTGTAGAACTACAATTTGTGCTGGCTGCTGGCTAGAGGCTTCTACCATTCATCATCGTCATCATCATCGTCGTCATCCCATTCCAAATCGTCTTCATCCTCTTCTAATTCATCCAGAGCGTTGTCGTCATCCTCGAAATCGTAGACTGCCTCGAGTTCCAGGGGATTGACATCCACGACTTCGAGTTCAATGCCACACGCTTCGCAGAAAATTCGGTCCCACCGCTCCAGATCGGACGGGATGATCAATTTGCCGTTACATTCGGGACATCGCGCCATGTTCTTGCTCCTGTAAAGATTATTGCACTTGGAACCTATCCAAAAATCGCCGTTGATGTATCAGAGATGCTCGCAAGCACAACTTCCAGATAGAATTTTAATCTCACTTAGACTATAGCGAAAATTCAGATAATGTCAATCTTTTGACTTTTCTCATGACCGTGCTAAGATTAACCATAAGCAACTTAAAATGCAGTTATAATTCTATCATCATCGCTCTTTATGGAGAAATCATTTATGGAGACAACTTTTATACTCCGCATCATTGGCGTTATTATTTTTGGTTCGGCAGGAGCAGCCCTAGGTATTCAGATTGTTGAAATTCCTTCAATCCCTCAAGCGATTCATATCTACATCACCATCGCTGGTGGCATCATTGGAGCGCTGTTCGGTTTTCTCTTTATGCCAAGGTTGACACTTAAGCCTTTCACTCGGCTGCGCCGCGCCATTCAACAACTCCCGGCGTCCGTCATCTTTTCTGCGACAGTGGGTCTGTTTCTGGGATTGGCCTTGGGTGCTATTGCTGCCTATCCTTTGTCCCTTCTGCCGCGTCCTCTCGGACAATTCTTCCCTTTCATTGTGGCGGCTGCCTTTGGTTACATCGGTTTGACGATTACCACGATGCGCCCTGACATGCTGCAAGGCCTACGGGGACGTATCTTTCACAATGAGACCCAGGCTGCACCTACTGACGAAACAGAAGAGCCGTGCAAACCGGCGGTGCTGCTAGATACCAGTGTTATCATTGATGGTCGGATTGCTGATATTTGTCGCACCGGTTTTATTCAAGGTGAATTGGTCGTGCCGCTTTTTGTGTTGAATGAATTGCAGCACGTGGCTGATTCCGCCGATGCGCTCCGTCGTAATCGTGGCCGGCGAGGACTGGAAATCCTGCGGCAGTTGCAAGAGGACTCCCCTGTGCCGGTGCGCCTTACCGATGCCGACGCTCCGAGCGTGCGCGAAGTGGACGACAAACTCATTGCCCTGGCAAAGGAGATGGGCGGTTCCATTCTCACCAACGATTACAATCTGAACCGCGTTGCCGAACTTCAGGCTGTGACTGTGCTCAACGTCAATGAGCTGGCGAACGCTGTCAAGACCGTTCTGCTCCCCGGAGAAAGTTTTACGATTCACGTCCTCCAGGCCGGGAAAGAACAGAATCAAGGGGTGGGGTATCTCGACGATGGCACTATGGTCGTGGTCGAAGAGGGTTCGCGCTTCATTGGCGATACCATCGACGTGACCGTGAGCAAAATTCTGCAGACGGCAGCCGGGCGGATGATCTTTGCCCGACCTGACAACGGTGAATAATCAGGGAGTTGGCAGGTATGGCCCTCAAAGTTTACAATTACCTTAACCGTGAATTGCAACGCTTCAAACCGCTGCGCCCGGAGTATGTGAGCCTATATGCCTGCGGGCCGACGGTGTACGATCACGCCCATCTCGGACATGCTAAGACTTACGTCGCTATGGATGTCATCGTGCGCTATCTGCGCCATCTTGGTTACAATGTCCGTTATGTGCGTAACTTCACTGATGTAGGCCATTTGTTAGACACCGGCGAGGACCGTATTAGCCGAGGCGCGCGCCGCGAGCGCGTTGAGCCTATGGAGCTTGTGGAAACCTACATTAACAGTTTCAACGACGATATGGATGCCCTGGGTGTCATCCGGCCCAATATTGCCCCACGAGCTACGTGCCACGTCCTTGAGATCATCGCCTGGGTTGAAGATTTGCTCAACCGCGGCTATGCTTACGAGGCGGATGGCAATGTCTATTTTTCCGTTGAAAAGTTTCCTGAATATGGCAAACTCTCTCAACGTCAGGTTGACGAACAACAGGCCGGGGCGCGCGTCGAAGTCCGTGAAGAGAAGCGGCATCCTGCCGACTTTGCGCTCTGGAAACGCGCCGAGCCCGAACATATCCTGCGCTGGCCCAGCCCGTGGGGTGAAGGTTATCCCGGCTGGCATATCGAGTGCTCGGTGATGGCGAACAAGTACCTGGGCGCGACTTTCGACATTCACGGTGGGGGCTTGGAGAATATGTTCCCTCACAACGAGTGCGAAATCGCGCAGGCCGAAGCCCGAAATGGCGCGCCTTTTGCCAATTACTGGCTCCTCGTCGGTTCGCTCACCGTCAATGGGGTGAAGATGAGCAAAAGCCTGGGCAATTTCCTTACCATCAAGGATGCTCTCAGTCTATACTCCGCCGAGGCGATCCGTTATTTTATCCTCAGCAGCCATTACCGGGGGCCGGTCGATTTCAGCCGCGATGCACTCCAGGCGGCACAACGCGGCGTTAATCGTCTGCACAACACAGTGCGCAAACTCCGCTATGCTATGCGCGACGCGGCTATGTCTGCGGGAACGGCGGTGCTGGCTCAGGTCGGCAGCTTGGACGACTACCGCGAGGACTTCCAGGCGGCAATGGATGACGATTTCAATACCCCGCAGGCGCTGGCGACGCTGTTCGAGTTCGTCAAGGAAGTCAATCGCAGCCTGGATGAGAACCCGCGCCAGGCTATGGGGACATTAGCTGCAATGGACCGTATCTTCCGCGACTTGGGTGGTCGGGTGCTGGGCATCGTGCCAGACAATCTGGAGGAGCGCGAGGGCGGGCCGGCCGTCGCCGGTTTGGTGGAGTACCTGCTGGAACTGCGGCAGGAAGCCCGCGAGGCACGGGAGTGGGGTCGGGCGGATGCTATTCGCAGTCGTTTAACCGGGTTGGGAATCCTCATCGAAGACGGTCCCGACGACACGACGTGGCGGCTGGCCTGACGAGGTAGCGCGCGTGCGCGAGTGGCTTTTCGGACGGCAAGCAGTTCGCGAGTCGTTGCGCGCCGGACGCAGACAGCCCGCGCGCCTGCTCTTGCTTGAAGGCATTGCCCGTGCACCGATCATCGACGAAATTACCGCAGGAGCGCAGCAACGGCATATTCCCATCGAAAAATGCTCGCGCCAGATCATCGGGCGTGTCCTGGGCCACGAGGAGCACCAGGGCGTGGCGTTGGAAACCTCCGGTTATCCCTATGCTGACATCCACGCGATGCTGGACCTGGCTCGCACTCGCCAGGAACCCCCATTATTGTTGTTGCTTGATTTGATTCAGGATATCCACAATCTGGGCAGCCTGCTGCGCACCGCCGAGGCTGCGGGCGTTCACGGTGTTGTGATTCAAGAACGTCGCGCCGCTGGCGTGACCCCCGCCACCGTCAATACCTCCTCAGGGGCTGTAGAACACCTTCTCGTGGCGCAAGTGACCAACCTGGTCAAGGAAATCGAGCGGCTTAAGGCACGCAATGTTTCGCGCCCCGATGTGTGGGTTGCCGGATTGGAAGACGCACCCGACGCGCGACCTTATACGGAAGTCAACATGATTTTGCCGCTGGCCGTCGTTGTGGGGAACGAGGGGGCAGGATTGCGACGTCTGGTCCGCGAGCGTTGCGATTGGCTGATGTCCATTCCTATGCGTGGGCAGATCAATTCGCTCAACGCCGCCGTCGCCGGATCGCTGGCTCTCTATGAAGCCCTGCGCCAACGCGCACTATAAGCGTTTTCTGACAGGATTAACGGGATTTTCAGGATTAGAAAACGCTTTATAAAGACTTTTTCATCCTGTAAATCCTGTCCAAAGAAACGCTGAAGCGCTAGAGTTCCAGGACCATCTGCACCAAGGGACGGTGCAATTTGAAGCCCACATCGTACAAAGCCTGTGCCAGTGCTGCTTGATCGGCGATGATTGCGATCACCGGCCACGGCGAAAAACGCCGTGTTGCGTGCAGCGCTTGTCCCACAAGAGCCCGTGCCCCAGCTTCCCCCGTTTGTGGGTGCGCGAGAATGTCCCATACGTGAAATCGGCTGCGTTTGTCGGTTTTAACGCGCAAGGCCAGCCGCGCTTCGGCTTCGCCATACACCCAGGCTTCTTCGTGCTCGCTAGAAAACCATAGATTGAGTTTGCGCTCGAAGCCGCCATAGTTGAATTCGTTGGGACGGATTTCGAGTACCCACTTCTGGCGGCGGTTGTAGATTTCATCGGCCAATCTCATCCAGAGAAGGCGATCCTTTGGCTTGCTTGACCACCACGCTAGCGTTGTTTCCATTCCGTTAGGCCAGGTTAGGTTTGCTGGCCGGATGAGGTGTAGTTGCCGTCCTACCGCCTCGAAACCGAAGTGGGTATACAGTCCACATGCGACAGGATTATCCTCGCGAACTTCCAGACCAATCCACTGCACGCCTTGCTGCCGCGCCGCACCAATCGCTGCTTCGACCATCGCGCGACCAATGCCTATTCCCCGGTATTCCGGGTGGACGACGACATTGCCGATCATCTGACCCCGGTTGCGGCTCGGGAGTGCGTAGCGCAGCGAAAGATTCCCGACGATGCGTTCTTCTTCGACCCACACAAAGCCGGCCGGTTCCAGGCCGGTACTCAGCCCTAACGGGGATAACGCGTTACGCTGTGCGGTCTGGCGCATTTGTGCCAGCATCTTCTGTCCTTGCGGGTCTAGCTCATTCTCAAAACCAAGTGCGATCAGATCGACGATCGCCAGCGCATCCCGCTGTGGATCCACTGGCCTGACGCCGCTGTGCGCTCTCACGTTAACCACTGTCATCTTTGCTGTTCCTGTTTTGGAGTCTGGCCAATGAACTCTTTGGCTAGATGTCGCAAAATTATACCATTTTGAGCAAAGTTTGCTTCGGCGCGTAGATTGCGTTAAACGCGCCTCAGTCTATAATGAGTAAAGAATCAAACAGGACTTAGGCTCTATCCGAAAATTGTGCCTGCGAGCGTTTCTGATGCGTCAACGATGAGTTCTCGGATAGCTTCTTAGACTACAAAAGTCTACACGTTGTTGGTTGGGTAAGTATCTTTTACAATTGGAGCATTGGTTGAGGCTTTTGTAGGCCTTGATAGTCCTGGACTGATCGAATTGTTTTCGAGGAGGAAAGCCGATGAATCGAATTCGCGTGTGGTTGTGCACAGCATTGCTGGGGATCTTTATCTTGACTGCGTGTATCGATCCAACCGTGACCCCACAGGCTGTTGACACACCAGTGGCAGACACGCCTACCCCCATTCCTCCAACAATGACTCCCTCGCCGACGCCGGAACCACAGGCAGCCTTAGTCAACGGACAACCCATCCTCCTCGCTGATTACGAGCGCGAAATGGACCTCTACGTGGAATCGATGGCCGCGGCTGGCCAGGATGCTTCCACCGAAGAAGGCCAGGATGTATTGGAGCAGGGACGCACACTGGTGCTGGAAATGATGGTCAATCAGGTCTTGATCGAGCAGGCGGCCCAAGCTGCGGGTGTCATGGTCAGCGATGAGGAACTTGATACCACCATCCAGACGCTCCGCGAGGAAACCGGAGATGAGGCGTTTCAGCAGTGGTTGACCGATCAGGGCATGTCGCTGGAGGAATTCCGCGTCCGGCTGTGTAACGATATGATCGCCACGCAAATGGCGAACCGCGCTGTCGAAGCGGTTCCCACGCACGCTGAACACATCCACGCACGGCATATCCTTGTCAATAGTGAGGAAGAGGCGCGTCAAATCCTCAGCCAACTCCAGGCTGGTGGCGACTTTGTGAGCCTGGCGCGTACCTATTCGCAGGATACCAGCACCCGCGATACAGGTGGCGATCTCGGCTTTTTCCCCCGGAGTATCCTGACCTCGACGGAAGTGGAGGCGGTGGCTTTTGCCCTCGAACCAGGGCAATTCAGTGATGTGGTCCAGAGTAGCATGGGCTACCACATTGTCCAGCTCGTTGAGAGAGTTCCCGATATGGAAATCGACCCAGAGAATTTACGCCTTCTGCGCGAAAAAGCCTCGCGTGAGTGGTTGGAAGGGCTGCGCGCGACGGCAACCATCGAGCGTTTTGTTGCATCTACACCGTAGGAGAAAACCATGGGAAGCAGAGATCGATTGTTCAATATTCTGAGTTTGGTGATGCTGGCTTTAACCCTCATCACGGTCCTTTGCTACATCCTGATCGCGGTCAATCCTTACCTTCCCTTCAATCCCTTCCCGCCGTCACCTCGGCAGATTGCCGTCGTCGCTACCAATACCCCTACGCCAACGCCGGGACGCACTCCGGTAGCGACGTGGACACCCACTAATACGCCTACGATCACACCGACACCGCCGGCTACCTTCACGCCGACGCCAACTCGCACGCCAACGCCCATCACACCGTCTCCCACGCAAACGAGCACGGCGACGCCGACGCCGCGTGTCACCCGTTCGCCGTGGCCCTTCACCTACGAGATTGTGTATGAGACACCAATCTATGGCTGCAATTGGCTTGGCGTTGCAGGCACCGTCGTCGATATCGATGGCAACGATTTGCGCGGTTATCCCATCCACATTTGGGGTGGGGGCATCGATGTGGTTGTCACCTCCGGCGACAAGCAGAATTATGGGGATTCAGGATGGGAGCAGTTCTTCCTTAACAATCCGCAGGAACTCAACGGCGTTTTTCGCGTGCAGATTCACGACAAGAACAATCCAAATCACCCGCCAATTTCGCAAGAGATTGTTCTGAATTTCCCTGGTTACTGCTCGCAGTCATTGGCAAGAATCGTCTTTACCAAGAATCATTAGCCATGCGGCATAGAACTTTTCTTTGTTTATGGTTTCAAGGGAATCATCAGATTCCTGGTTATACGCAGGAGAAGGGGATCTGGCGATCCCCTCCAAGCATCGCTGTGGCAGAAATTTCTGCTGTGTTGTACTGAATGATGGGAACGCTATACGTTGTTGGCACGCCCATCGGGAATTTGGAGGACATCACACTGCGGGCGATACACGTTCTCCAGGAGGTGCAATTGATTGCGGCGGAGGATACGCGCAAGGCTCGCATTCTGCTGGATCGGCACGCGATCAAGACGCCGGTGACATCCTTTTTTGAAGGAAATGAACGTTACAAAACCGAGACGATTTTGGAGACATTGGCCGGCAGCGATGTTGCCCTGATCTCGGAAGCCGGGATGCCTGGTATCTCCGATCCTGGCTACCCATTGATCCAGGCCGCCATCGCGCAGCAGATTCCGGTTATCCCTGTTCCCGGCCCATCGGCGCACACGGCGGCGTTGGTTGTATCGGGTTTGCCCACCGATCGTTTCTGCTTTCTGGGGTTTCTACCGCGCAAGAAATCCGAGCGAGAGGCGCGTCTCCTGGAAGTGGCGGCGCTCCAGGTGACGTTGGTGGGGTATGAGGCGCCGCATCGCCTACAAGCAACGCTGGAAGCGTTGCACGCTGTCTTGGGCAATCGTGCCATCGCCTTGTGCCGCGAGTTGACCAAGCATTACGAAGAGGTTTGGCGCGGTGACGTGGCGGGGGCGCTGGCCCTCATCGCCGAGACCCCACCACGTGGCGAGTATACGCTGGTGATCGCCGGTGCGGCGGAAGATGCGGTGCGATGGGACATCGACCAGGTACGCGCAGCGCTGGCGGACTGTATGGCGGATGGGCTTTCGCGTTCGCAGGCCGCGCGCGAAGTTGCTACGCTCTCTGGCTGGTCCCGCCGCGACGTTTACGATTTAGAGACATAACCGCGAAGAAAGCATTAACTGGATCATCAACCAGAGGCAAAGTCATGATGCTAGATACGCTTCCCAATGTTGAAGCACGCCCATACTTACTGAAAAACAGTATTCAGCATTATGATTGGGGTACCCGTGGGAACCCGGCCTTTATCCCGAATCTACTAGGTTTTGAACAGGAACCTGGGGTACCCTATGCTGAATTGTGGATAGGCGCTCATCCCAAAGCCCCATCCAATATAGTGGTTGGAGAAATGGTAGTCCCTCTAGATCAATGGATTAATGCATACCCAGTCCAAATTCTGGGAAGCAAGATAGCAAACAAGTTTTCAAATAAATTACCATTTTTATTCAAGGTGTTGTCTGCGAGTGAGTCCTTATCCATACAAGTGCATCCCAATCAGGCACAAGCAAACGCTTTGCATCTTCGTGATCCTATACATTATCCAGATGCTAATCATAAACCCGAGCTAGCCGTTGCACTTGATTCGTTGACGGCCCTGATGGGGATTAAGCCCTTCGCTGATATTCAGGAAACTCTCAGACGTTACCCGGAGATAGCTGATTTTATCGGAAAGAGTGTGTGCACCAGAGTCCTTAATCTAGCGACTCCAGATCCCCAAAAGCAGCAGATACTCACCCAAACTTTGTTCTCAACTCTGGTCAAGAATTCAATTTCCTACGAGAAGGAATTAGTGCGTGCTATTGAGCAATTAGCTGGACGGTTAAGCAAATCCTCCTCTTTGGAAGAGATTGAGATTCTCTTTCTAAGTCTTCGAGCAAAGTATAGTGGACCGGATGTGGGACTATTTGTGATGTTCTTGCTAAATTTGGTTCACCTTAAGCAGGGGCAAGGTCTCTTTACTGATGCAGGTACTCCGCATGCATATTTAAAAGGTAATATTGTTGAGTGTATGGCTAACTCCGACAATGTTGTGCGTGTTGGTTTGACGCATAAATTTACAGATCCTGAAAATTTGATAGATATCATCAATTATACTCCTGCTTCCCTTTCGGTCTTGGGGAATAATTCGGATTTAGAAGAGAAGATATATCAAACACCTGCTTCTGAGTTTCGTGTCAGTAGACTCAAACTCAGTTCATCAACAGAGCGACAAGAGACGACTGAAAATGGGCTTAAGTTATTTTTGGTTACAAAAGGTATAGCCGTTGTGCGTTGGAACTCTAGTTCCGAAGATGATAGAATTATTGTGAAGCAAGGTCAATCTATCCTGATTCCTGCTTGTCTTCGTGAATTCCAGTTGAGCACGGAAGCACCGGTCGAACTGTTTAAGGTGGAAGTACCGGTTCTTGATTAAGACTTTATCCGAAAACTGTGCTTGCGAGCGTTTCCGGTGCGTCAATGGTGGATTTTCGGATAGGTTATAAGGTGGTTAGACATGCATGCCGAACCATATTTTCAAAAGGACGCCTATCTGAAGACCTTCGACGCTATCGTGATTGCCGTGGAGGGTCAGGTCGTGGCGCTGGATGCCACCGCCTTCTACCCTAGTGGCGGCGGGCAGCCCCACGACACAGGCATACTGAAGGCCGGGGATGAGACATAGTCCGTCGTCAAAGTTCGCCGCCAGGATGACCTGATCCGCACGAAAATCAACCTGCTGCCTCCGGGCATCACCGTCGTGCGCATCGTCGAAATCGAAGGTTTGGACGTTCAGGCCGACGGTGGCACCCACGTGGCGAATACGCAGGAAGTTGGCTCCATCCGCATCAGCGATTACAAGAGCAAAGGCCGCATCAACAAACGGCTTGAGTTGTCGCTGGAAGCGTAATACCCAACACAAAAGCCCCGCAGACTTCTTGCGGGGCTTTTGTGTATGTACTCTATATACCCGCGCGTTGCGCCACGACGGCTTGTACTTCCGTGAGCAGCGTCTGCGTGCGCGCGTCGATGGCATTTAATTCGGTAAGCCAGGCGTCCTTCTGGACTGCATCCTGGATGCTGGCGGCGTTAACTAGCACATTAAGCGCCGCGCTCTGGATGCTGGCCATTGCCATCCAGGCGGCGCTAGCGGCATCGGTGGCGGCGTTGATGTTGCCTTTGCTAGCGACAAGCAGCGCGAGTTCCAGCGCTTCGAGTGCCGCCCGCGCCGTCGCCAGCGGGACTTTGGTGGCGTGGACTGTCGCGGCCTGGATCGCTTCGTCGCGGGCAGATCGCTCTTCTTCGGTGGCCTTCGGCAGTTTGTAGGCCGCCATCACCGCGTCGAACGCGGCACTGTCCTCATCCATAGCGGTGGTGAGTGCCGCGCGCAGCTTTTCGGCCTGCACGATGGCCCCGGCCATTTCGTCTCGTACATCGGTGTAACGCCGCTTGCCTACTGTCAGCCGCCCGACCATTGTCACAAGCGCCGCCGCCAGTGCGCCTGCCAGGGCGGCGACCGCGCCGCCGCCGGGTGTGGGGGTGTTCGCCGCCACCGCGTCGAGAAAACCGACCGGCGCGCTCTCATCTAGTGCCGCGAGTTTGTTTTCCAGGATTTGCCCCGACTCAAAGAGATCGAGTTGAAGATGCCACTGCGCTGCATCGACCAATGCCTGCTGCGGGATGAGGCCCACAAGTTCTGTGTGGGTGATCGCTGTTCCATAGCGCGCTGCCTCACTGCGGATCGTTTCCACCACCCGGTGGATCGGCGTTTGCGTGAAGTCGGTCAGGTTCATCGAGACCTGCGCCTGCCCTGCCACCAGCAGCCCCATGGCTTTGACATAGCGGTAGCCGCCGTTAGAATGGCGCAGTGCTCGCGCAATCTTCCGCGCGATGCTCACGTTGTCCGTGTTGAGGTAAGCATTGAAAGCCACCAGGAAGGGCCGTGCGCCGATGATTGTGGCTCCGGCTTTGCCCACTGCCGCTGGTCCGAAGTCTGGGGCGCGGGCGGGGTTTTTGCCGATCTCAGCTTTGAGCGCCTCGTATTCACCCCTCCGCACGTCTTCGAGATTGACGCGCTCCGGGCGCAATGCCGCTTGCTCGTAGAGGTATACGGGGATGCCCAGTTCCTCGCCTACGCGTTGGCCCAAATCGCGAGCCAGCGCTACGCAGTCCACCATTGTCACGCCGCTGATGGGGATGAACGGCACCACATCTGTGGCGCCCAACCTGGGATGCTCACCGCGATGCATATCCAGGTCGATGAGCGTCGCTGCGGTTTTGATCCCCTGGAACGCGGCTTCCTGCACCGCGCTTGGCGGCCCCACTAACGTTACCACCGAGCGGTTGTGATCCACATCCGATTTGAAGTCCAACACTCGCGCTTCGGGCACGGCGCGCATCGCATCGACAATCGCCGCGATCACCTCCGGGCACCGGCCTTCACTGAAGTTGGGGACACATTCGACTAGCGTTTTCATGCTACCACACGTGGGGGATGGGCTTTTCTTCCGCATCGGCGTCTGCATCAGCATCCGTGTCCGCGGCTGTGTCTTTGTCACCGACCACTTTGGCTTCCAAATCGATGATCTGGCCCACAGGTGGTGTCCACGTGACGGACGATGGCTGCGAGTTGGTTGCCGGCTGTTCCACCTCCGGCGGTGCGGCGGTCATTTCGTATTGCATTTCTTCCTGGTGCTCATTGACCAAAGCTGGCGGGCAGACATCGACGAAGAGCCGCAGGCCAATCAAGAAGACCGCCAGGTCATCCAACTGACCGAGACCTGGAACGACCATACCGGGGACAAGGTCCACGGGTGAGATCACGTAGAGGAGGGTGAGGATAGGGATGATCTTGGTGACAAACGGGACGCGATCATCCCACAATAACTCCCAGGCCAGGCGGAAATGGCCGAAGAAATCTTTCAACCACCCTAGCAACTTGCCAACGTCGCCGGCGCGCTCCGGGTATTGCATTTTATCATCGGACATAATGCCTCCTTATGAAAGCAGTCTGACAGTCGGCAGTCATTTGCAGTATTTAACTTGTATTCCGCACTTTGTAGAATGGGTTATCGGCTGATTCAAGCCAATGCATTGTCGTGAGCGCTCCTGGCAGACGAGCGG
>JAFGSL010000155.1 GCA_016934645.1 Anaerolineae bacterium | reverse complement strand
TACTCTACAGGAAGTGTCGTTTTTTGGGTTGCGCTAGCCCGCGCGCTTGGGTTGGTTCTTATCCTCTGGACTTGCTGTGGAATCCCTCACCGCAGAGCACACCGAGGCCGCAGAGACCCATATAGAAGCTGCGAACAAAACTGAGCCTTGCTGGACCTGAGCGCAATTTACGCACATATGCACCGCGGGGGGAGCCGTATGCGCATGAAATTCTGCTGGGCTTGCTATTGTCCCAATTGTCACCCCCCTTAAAGCACGAGAGTCTATCCTGGCAGTTGACATCCACCCACCGCCCGTTATAATCGCGGCATTGGAAAACAGCCCGGTCAATGTGCCGGTAAAGGGATAATATGATCGAAAAACTTACACTCTGGACTACACAAAACCGAAAAGAGTTGGTGCGTTTCGCGAAATTCCTTGTCGTGGGTACCATCGGCGCGATCGTTGACTTTGGCATTCTATATTTGCTTCATGCTGTCCTGCACTGGCACCTGGCGCTCTCCAACACCATTTCGTTTACGTGCGCGTTGACGAGTAACTTCATGTGGAATCGCTACTGGACCTATCCCGATTCCCGTTCCAAACCCATTGTCTCACAGTTAGGACAGTTCTATATCGTGAATATCGTGGGGTGGGCCATCAACACCGGTATCTTGCTGGCGCTGAACGCGCCGTTCACCAACCTGGTAAGCAATTTGCACCTCGTCGCTACAGCGGAAATCGCACACAAAATCGGCTACAACGGCGCGAAAGTCGTGGCGACTGGAATCGTATTGTTTTGGAATTTCTTCATCAATCGCTTTTGGACCTATAACGACGTGTAAGCCTGCCTTGAAGGGCGCGGCTAACCATACAAAGCCCCTGCGGGCCAACCCAGTCCGAAGAGCTTTGTGTCCCTAGCGCGAGAGCTTCATCCCGGCGCTTGCCTCCCTTTCATTCCCCCCAATGGGGGAAGATAACAAAGCGAGTTTTTCAGTGGATATCGCCATCGACTACACCGCAGCCGCACGACAGGGCGCGGGCATAGGACGGTATGCCCGCGAGTTGGTCTATGCGATCCTGGCGACCGGCAGCCCGCATCACTTTGTGTTGATGGCTGCTACGGCGGGACTGGGTGACCGTTGGACGCGCGAGCAGCAGCGGCTATGCGAAACGGTAGCCCACCCCACCACCCTGACCTTCCGCGACCTACCCCTCACCGACGACTGGATGGCCCGGCTGTGGCAACGTCTGCGCCTGCCGCTTCCCGCCGAGTGGATCACGGGCCGAGTGGACGTCTTCTACTCGCCGGATTTCGTCCTGCCGCCGCTGCGGCGGAACACCCGCGCGCTGTTGACCGTCCACGATCTCTCGTTCCTGCGCCACCCCGAGACGTTCCCGCCGAAGTTGGGCGCGTACCTCAACCAGGCCGTACCCCGCAGCGTCGCCCGCGCCGATCACATCCTGGCCGACTCCGAGGCCACCCGGCGCGATTTGATTGACCTGCTCGACGTCCCACCCGGCAAAGTGACGACGCTCTACGGCGGCGTCACACCACGTTTCAGCCCGCAGGCAACCGACAGCGAGCCAACCGCTGTCCACGAACGCGCGCATTTGCAGGCGCAGTACGGCGTTGGCGCGCGCCCCTACGTCCTCGCGGTCGGCACCGTCCAGCCACGTAAGAATTACGTCCAGCTGATGGAGGCCTGCGATCCACTGGCGACCCAGCGCGACCTCGACTTAGTCATCGTGGGCCGTCCGGCATGGCTCTCCGAACCGATCCTTGCGGCAGCGGAGCAGCGCCCCTACGTCCATCTGATGGGTTTCTTCGATGATACCGACCTGCCCGCCCTGTACCGGCAGGCGGAGGTGCTAGCCTTTCCGAGCGTATATGAAGGCTTCGGCTTCCCACCCCTCGAAGCGATGGCGTGCGGCACGCCCGTCGTCGCCTCCACAGCGTCCAGCGTGCCAGAAGTCGTCGGCGATGCCGGGCTGCTGGTCGATCCGCTAGACATCCCGGCGTGGACGGCAGCGATGGCGCAAACCCTCGACGACCAAGCCCTGCGCGCCCGCTTGCGCGAGGCCGGATTGGCGCGCGCCGTCACCTTCACGTGGGCGCGCACCGCGCAAGCCTGGCTAGACCTGGTCACAGCAGTCTCACGGGGCATTTGGTCGAGCAAATATCTGCACTGAATAATAGCTTTGCAAGACACAGTATACGCCTAGACTTTTGTAGTCTGTCCTCGACTGTTCACAATCGCAGAAATACGCTACAATATAACCATCACGGTTAGCACCGAAAAATCCAAAGAAGAGAATCAAACTATGGAAGCATGGGCCAGGCTTGGCGAACAGGCAAAGTCCCCGCCCGAAGCGACACTCGAGCGCATCCTCCGCTACGAGCCGGGACTGATCCAGCGAATGGAGGAGCTTCTCACCGCCACGGCATCGCACCTGCCGCGCATCGTTGCGCGCCACGTGGTCGAAGCCCCGGCGAGAGGTCCGCTGGCGCTGCCCCTGGAAGGCACGGTGATGTTCGCCGACATCGACGGCTTCACGCAGCTTTCCGAACGCTTCGCTGAAGTCGCCTCCGAACAGGGTGCCGACGAGCTGACCGGACTAGTCAACCGCTTCCTCGAAATCCTCATCACCACCACCCAGACCTACGGCGGTGACATCCAGAAGTTCGGCGGGGATGCCGGCATGTTGCTCTTCACCGGCGAGCAGCACGCACATCGCGCCTGTGTCGCCGCGCTCGAAGTACAGCAGGTGATGACCCAACAGATGGGCGAAGTCCACACCACACTCGGCAACTTCCCTTTGCAGATTGCCATCGGCCTGGGATCCGGACGTATGGTCGGGATGGGGCTGGGCAACCGTGAAGGCCGGGAATGGCTCATCACCGGCGCGCCGCTCCAGGAGATGGGCCGCGCGCAAAGCGTCGCACCTGCCGGCGGCGCGGTCATCGACGCGGCGACCGAACGCCTCTGCGCCGGTATCCTGGAGTGCGAACCGTTGGGTGAGGATCTGTACCTCGTTACCCGCATTAAAGAACCGCCGCACCCAAAGCCGTTGGAACCTTTGCCCGTTTCTCCGCAAGTGCAAGAAATCGAGTATCTCGACTGGTTGCTCTCGCGCATGGACGCGCTCACGCCGTATCTGGCCTCCGACCTGCTCAGCCACTTAACCACGGTAGCCAATCCTACCCAGGTGCAACAATGGAGCGAACTCCGCCAGGTGACGATTCTGATGCTCTCCCTGGCCGGACTACCCGATCTGACCCCGTATTGGAACGATCCCGAAGTCCTACTAGAGAACGTTGGAGCGCCTAACGCCACGTTTATGCACGCCCGCGACGTCGTCCACCACTACGATGGCGTGGTCAACAAGATCGGAGCATCGCCGCAAGGGGCGTATATGATGGTGCTTTTCGGCGCGCCCAAAGCACACGAGGACGATCCCCTGCGTGCGGTGCTGGCGGCCCTCGAGCTGCAAGAACGCTTTGCGGACGCACCCTTGCGCATCGGCGTCAACACCGGCTTCGTCTTTGCCGGGGATGTGGGCACCGCGGAACGGCGCGAATATACCGTGATGGGCGACGCGGTCAACCTCGCCTATCGTCTGATGTCCGTGTGCCGTCCGGGTGACGTTTGGCTTGGCCCCGATACAGCCCACCATCCGGCGATCACCAACCGTGTCAAAGGCGTGTGGGAGGAACCCCACAAGTTCAAGGGCAAGCATGACCCCATCGCGCCCTTTGTCGCGCATGCCGCACGCCCCATGCTGAGTGAGGCAGAAACCGAAGAACTGCCATTGACAGGGCGTGAAGCTGAACTGGCACAGCTCCAATCGGCATTCGATGCGCTCAAAACCGGTCAGTCGCAGGTCGTTACACTACACGGCGCTGCCGGTATCGGAAAAAGCCGCTTGATCCACGCCATCACTGCGACAGCGCGTGCGATGGGCCACTACGTTTACGGCGGTGCAGCACCCTCGTATGGCGAACACCTGCCCTACGCGGCCTGGGAAGCACCGCTGCGCGCGCTGTTGGGACTGCAGGATGTTCCGACAGCAAGACAGGCTGAAGCGCTCCTGGCAGCGATGGACGAACACGCGCTAGGCGTGTGGGCCGCGCTCTTGGCCCCGCTCCTCAATATCGACATGGCCCCCTCACCGGAGATCGCCGGACTCCCTCCGGCTATGCGCGAACAGCAGCGACAGGCCGTGGTCCGCTATCTGTGGGAACACGCGGCTATGGAAAAGCCCTGCATCCTCATCCTCGAAAACGCGCAGTGGATGCCATCGGCGTCCCTGGAGTTACTGGATGCTTTGATCACCCAGCCCGCCGATACACCATTACTGACACTTATCACCCACCGTGATAATCCAGCACTCGAAAAACGCTGGCAGACGTCCGATCACCACCTCGACGTCGCGCTCGCACCTCTGGCACGCGAGGCCACGCTCACTTTGGCACGAGCCGTAACGCGCACGCCGCGGCTGCCGCGCGAGGTCGAACGCTGGATCGCCAAGAGCGGCTTAGGCATTCCGCTGTTTACCATCGAGGCTGTACGTACATTGATCGCCTCAGGCATACTAAAACGGGAAAACGGCGACTGGACACTCTCCCAACCGCTGGAAGAAGCGCCGCTACCGGAGACGGCCTATGGTTTGCTGCAGAGCCGCATCGACCAATTGGAGCCACCAAGTCGCCACCTCCTGCGCGCCGCCACCGTCGTGGGCGAGCAGATGACGGTGCCGATGCTGGTAGCAGGCTACGGTGAGGAGCCGCAGATCGTTGTACTACGACGCTTGCCGCAGCTTCACCCTCTGGGTCTCGTGCCCGGCGACGAGCAGGGTGAAACCTTGATCTTCCGCCAGCCGCTGATCCGGGAAGTCGCTTATCGCGGGTTACCTTTCCGCATCCGTCGTCTCATCCACCAAAGGCTGGCGGACCACCTGAACGTCAACCGCGAGGCGGTGACGTCGAACTGGCTCACGTTGCTGGCCTTCCACGCTTTTGAGGGACAAAGTTGGGAACTGGCGGTCAGCGCCAATCTCGAGTTGGGCCAGCGCGCCCTGGACAACTACCTGACCGATCAGGCAGTCCAGGCCTTCGAGCGCGTCCTGGAAGCGATCAGTGCGGGGCAGCTCGCGCTCCCCGAAGCCCACATCGAAGCCCACCACCTCCTTGGAGAATCGCAGGCCATCCTGGGGCAATACGAGAGCGCGTTGGCTCACCTGGAGCAGGCACGCCAACTGCTGCCGGCCGTCCCTAAAAACGAAAACGACATCGAAAAACTGGCTCACCTGGAATACCACACCGCCGCTGTGCTCGAAACGCAGGGCCACTACACCGAAGCCTTCGATGCAGTGGAACGCGGATTGGGCCTGCCGGGCATTGAGCAGCAGCTCGAAGGCGCGCGGCTGTATCTGATGGGTGCAGGGCTGCATCACCGGCAAGGCCGCATGGACCTGGAGCAAATCTGGGGAGAACGCAGTGTCGCCCTTGCGGAGAAGCAAACCGGCACCGAGGCACGCAAAGTCGAGGCCCGGGGACTCTACCTGCTGGCCTTCCTCGCCTCGATGCAAGGAGAGCCAGAAAAAGCACTCTCGCTGGGCCAGCAGAGCCTCGAAATCTACCAGAAGCTCCAGGACCTGTTAGGTGAGGTCAATGCGCGAACGAACTTATTGCTCATCAATCTGGCACTCAGTGACTGGGACAAGGCTGTTGAACACGGCGAACTCGGTCTCAGACTCGCGCAGCGTATCCACCACACCGAGGGTGAAGCGCGCATAGCCGCCAACCTGGGCGAGGTCTATCGCTGCCAGGGACGTATCGCGCAGGCAAGGCAATCCTACAGTCACACTCTAAACATCGCACAAGAAAGCGGGATAACGTA
>JAFGSL010000154.1 GCA_016934645.1 Anaerolineae bacterium | reverse complement strand
CTCGACAAAATATTTGACCGGGAAGCAAAAGTGAGAATGAAATAAAGTGCTTTGAACGTGCGAGATCTTGAAAGACACCCGCTGCCCATGGAAAAACCATCCCGGTAGAGACAAGAGGAGATAACAGGAATGAGCACTGACGCACAAAGTTTCGACGAGCGTTTGAGAAAAGCCTTCTCCTTCAACACAATAGAAGAATACGAGCAATATAAATCCAGACTTAGTGAGCTGGGAGTTTTTATCCGGGCGTTACAAGATGAATGGTATTGCGCGAAGGCTTTTCTAGGCACAGACTGGAGTGATATAGACGACGCCATAGATAGCTTAGACTTAGACATGGGCGACCTGAGCATCAATGACTTTGACAGCCACGAGCGCGACCAACATCTGCGCCGCACCCTGGTCAGAACACTCTTCGCGATGATTGAGGGCACAACCTTTGCCTATAAACAGCATATCCTGGCGGACTACGAGGCAAGCAGAGGCCAACTGTCCCATGCAGAATATGCGGTTTTGACTGAAGAAGCGTATCAACTCACAAATAGTGGAACTATCAGAACTTCCCCCAACTATCCAAACATAAAGGCCAACATAAAATTTGCCTTTCCGTTATACGCGCGCACCCTGGGTGCCGACTTTAAATTTACCCCGTCACTCGATAAGGATCCAGGATGGCAGAGCCTTTGCCAGAGCATCGAGATTCGCAATCGCCTGATGCATCCGAAATCACTGGAAGAGCTGGAAGTGAGCGACGCAGACCTGAAACACGCATACAGAGCCGCCGACTGGTTCGAAGATCAGGTAAACCGTCTGGAAAACATATCTTGGGAAGCAATAAAACGCCTCTTGGCAGAGGTACAAGAAAAAGGCTAAGCTAAGTAGCCGCGATTTCCAATCGCGCTGTAAGGGCAACCCTCGTGGTTGCCCCATTGCCCGCAACCCTTGTGGTTACTCTGTAGCCGCGATTTCCAATCGCGCTAATCCCATCCGGAGGTAAAAATGTCATCCACTGCAGACCGCGCTCTCTTAATCCTGCGCTTTATGGCCGAAAACGAGTATATCCTTAGTAATAGTGTCAAAAGGCAAGCAATTGTAGAGAAGCTCAAACTTCCCGAACAAGAATTTCAAAAAGCATACCTTTACCTGCTGCAATCGGATTATCTAAAGGGGACTATGGGGGGAATGGACGGAAAGACATGGCTCACAACGGTCGGCCTGAACTTCCTGGAATCTGAAATGGAAAAACGTATCCCTCTGAGTCTACTGGCTGAGCGCATATTGTGTTTAGCTGTCGAAATGGAAAACAAGGATCCACAAACCGAATTTGTGGGTGGCAAAGAAATGTGGGATCAGTTGGAGATAACTTTCGATGAGTATTGCCGAGCCACTTTAGAATTAGGTGATGAAGGATTCATTGAAAGTCGCATCCCTGGTGAAAAGACACCCTTTTTAGGTTTTCACGTGACCGCTGCAGGCCGCAACGCACTGCGTCGTGGCCTTAAGCGACAGGTCCCTGTATCACCTTCACAAATCAACATCGGCGCATACTTCAACGGCCCGGTGTCAGATACCAACATTTTGGCAGTTGCCCAGGCACATCACTCAAAAATCGAACAAGCCATCTCCCAAAACGACACCACGAGCTTGCGTGCTGAAATAGAACAACTCCTTCAGGATCTCGTCAAAACAGTACAGCCAGAACTCTCTCTGCCGCAATACGCGGCCTATGTCGATGCAGCGCAACAACTACAACAAGAAACCCGTAAAGACCAACCAGACCCAACATTGCTACACAAACTTCTTTCCACTCTCGAATTTGCCGCCACCATAGACGGTGCCGTCGAATTTGGAAGAAAGGCCCTTGATTTGTACATCAAACTCGCGCCATTGCTGATGCCACTCTATCAGGCGATCATAGCCTTATTGAACTAATAAGCGATTGTTTAACCTTACTCCCGACGTAAGAGGCTCAAATGGACAACCCTCTAATCTGGCCGAGTCTATTTACTCAAATGCCACGGTGCATTCCCCTTGTCGAAATAAGATTCTTTCTCAAAACAAACCATATCCATTTCACGAACTGGTTGGAATGGTATACCCGGTATATACCCTATAAAGATTACCAGGTGGAAGACAGTTTTATAAAGCTAAATCAAGCTTGTCAATCTCTAAGGTCCGATAATACCCTCGTGTGGAGTCTGCGAGTCGATTTGCTCTTTCCCATAGAGCCACAAGGTACATATGATCTTGAAACCGGCATAGGCAGCATAGACTTCATCATCATTTCCCTCACCAATATAAAAACCGAAACTGTTGCCCGTTGTGATATACCTATCGTGTTGCCCTACTTCTACAAACTAATGCTCGAAATTTGCCGTCGTTGGCCTGAAGCCATGCCAGCCCTTGAGGAACATGTCCAATCCTTTCAACCCCAGATAGCAGCAAATATCGAGTTGTTGCAAGCACAGTCGGATACTCCACAAGAACAACCGGAACCGCCTTTACCCAAAGGTCGGGGACGCCCCAATGATGACACCATCCCCAAAGTTGCCAAAGCATTGTTCATCCAAAAACTAAGCAGCGCGACACAACGGCAAAGCTGCGCAGCGGCCCAAGTTAGCCGAAACACATTTAGAAAGTGGCAGCACCACCCAGAAGTTTTGGAAGAGCTTGAGAACCTGAGACATAATCATAAATTGACCCAAGATATCTTGGAGCAATTTTGTCGAAACTTGGAGCAAAATTCTGAGTCTTTGGATCAAAATTGAGGCGTGAAGTAAACGCATTGAGCAAATAGCTCAAAATACTTGCCAACAATGTACTTGCTTTGCTAAACTGAGCGTAATTAGAACATAGGTTCTGCGCCCAGTTTTTCATTTTGGAGGTACATAGTGAGTACAAAAACAACCAGCCCGAACCCCATAACCATTCCTCTTGCTCCCAGCTCCCGTCCCCGGGGGTGCTCCCTCGCCGAGAAACCCGAAACCCATAATCATTCTTCGCCATCGGCCGGAACCCATCTCACGCCCATGACCAACGACCTCCTCACCCACGCCCTGCACTACGCCGCCAGCGGCTTCAGCGTCATCCCCATCAAACGCGGCGCCAAATCCCCTGCCGTTCCCTGGACCCGCTGGCAGACCGAGTGCCCTGACCCTGAACAATTGACCCGCTGGTTCAATAACGGCCACCACGAAGCCCTCGGCCTCGTCACCGGCGCGGTCTCCAACGGCCTCACCATCCTCGACTTTGACGGTGACGGCTGGCAACAAGCTTTCGAGCAATTCCTTACCGAGTTCCCCGACCTCCGCGACACCCGCTGGATTAAATCCGGCAGCGGCAAACGCCACCTCTGGATTGCCGCCGCCGACCTCACCAACGGCGACGGGCAGCCCATCACCCGCCTCCAATTCGCCCGCCCCGACCTCGGCGAGAAAACCGCCATCGAAGTGCGCGCCAACACCGTCCAGACCCTCGCCCCGCCCAGCCGGCACCCCTCCGGCGGGCGCTACGAATTCCTCAACGAAGCCCCCATCTTGCGCCTGGACGATCTTCACCTCATCATCACCTGGCTGGCCCAATGGGCTCAACCTCCTCTCACGACGGATGAACGCTACCGCGTCTCCTGGACCGCCGATGATCTCCTTAGCGCCACATTGCCCGCACCGCGCTACATCGTTCCCGACATTTTGCCGGAGGGCCTCAACATCCT